>JAJRWE010000129.1 GCA_024276955.1 Gammaproteobacteria bacterium | reverse complement strand
TTCTGCTGGTGCTCATCCAGCTCATCATCCTTGATCAAACCAATCAGTTTGAGATGACACTCGATGGCATCACCCAGCTCAGCAACCAGCGACGGCATGTATTTGCCGCCTTTCTTGAAATAGCCGCCACGCGGATCGAATACGGAACGCAGCTCGTCCACCAGGAAGGTGACGTCGCCACCCTTGCGGAACACGGCGGAGATGATGCGTGTTAACGCCACGATCCACTGGAAGTGGTCCATGTTCTTCGAGTTGATGAAGATCTCGAAGGGACGGCGCAGTTCGTGCTCGGTGCCGGGATTGAGCACGATGTCGTTGATGGTGACGTACAGCGAATGCTCGGAGAGCGGCGTCTTGATCTTGTAGGTGGAACCCATCAGGGTCTCGGGGCGCTCAACCTTTTCGTGCATGTGCACGACATTGCTTTCTACCGTTTCGCTGGCTGCGGTATTTTCTACCACGGCTTCTTGCGCGGTATTTTTGTCTTCTTCCTTGACCACGTCGAATCCGACGATTTTGCTGTCCAGTTTGATAGTCATTGTCTTTCTGCTCCTTGACGACGCCTGTCCAGGCGCTCACCCGTAATTTTTAGAATTTACCGTAATAGCCTTCTTTGAGGGCGTCGTAAAGATTGGCGGCGGTGTGCGTCTCGCCGTCGTATTCGATCTCTTCGTTGCCCTTGACCTCGACCACGCTGCCGTCCTCTAAGGTGAACTTGTAGGTGGTGTTTTCCAGGTCTTTCTCCTTAACCAGTACACCCTGGAAGACCTCAGGATTGAAACGGAAGGTGGTGCAGCCCTTGAGGCCCTGGTCATAGGCGTAGAGATAGATATTTTTGAACTCGTCGTAGGCGAAGTCCGTGGGTACGTTGGCGGTCTTGGAGATGCTGGAGTCGATCCACTTCTGTGCGGCGGCCTGTACGTCGACGTGGGCCTTGGGGGCGATGTCATCGGCGGAGATAAAATAATCGGGCAGTTTGGCGGCGCAGTCGTCTTCGTCGGCAAAGGGCATGGCGTCGGCGTTGACCAGCTTGCGGTAAGCCAGCAGCTCGAAGGAGCAAACATCGACCTTCTCTTTGCTCTTTTTACCTTCGCGGATCACATTGCGGAAATAGTGGTGCGCGAAGCTGGGCTCGATGCCGTTGCTGGCGTTGTTGGCCAGCGACAGGGAGATGGTACCGGTGGGGGCGATGGAGCTGTGGTGGGTGAAGCGGCAGCCCTTTTCGGCCAGTGCGTCCACCAGTTCCGGCCGCACTTCGGCAACCTGCTGCATGTAACGGCTGTAGCGGGCGTGCAGTACCTTGCCCGGTAGTTTGTCGCCGACCTTGTAGCCGTCGCGCTTCATTTCCGGACGCTTGCGCAGCATCTCGGCGCTGACGGTGAACTCCTGCTCCATGATCGGCGCAGGGCCCTTTTCCTCGGCCAGTTCGAGGCCGGTCTGCCAGCCGACCAGGGCCAGCTCGCGGGTGACTTCCTCGGTGAATTCCAGCGAGGCATCGGAGCCGTATTCCAGTCCCATCAGGGTCAGGGTGGAGCCGAGGCCGAGGTAGCCCATGCCGTGGCGGCGCTTGTCCATGATCGCCTCGCGCTGGCCTTCCAGCGGCAGGCCGTTGATCTCCACCACGTTGTCCAGCATGCGGGTAAAGATGCCGACGGTCTTGCGGAACTTGTCCCAGTCGAAACGTGCGCTCTCGGTGAAGGGGTCGACCACGAACTTGGTCAGGTTCACCGAGCCGAGCAGGCAGGAGCCGTAGGGCGGTAAAGGTTGTTCGCCACATTGCCCGGTTACCAGACCATTAAAAATTACCGTGTTGTGATCGACCTGTGTCGTGTCGAATACCGCTTCCCTGCCTGCGTAAGTAATGGATTTGATCCTGGAAACAAATGACTGAGTTTTGTGCAACGCACGATCTTTGACCCAATCCTGGTAGCGATGGTTTTTATTGTCCAGCAGAAAGCCGATCTCCTGCATGAATTGCTCGCGGGACTGGCCATCAATAATTAATTCATAATCGGCCTGGCAATTGTATAGCTTGCGACCGCCCTTGCCGTCCGGCAATAGACGCTCGCCTGCATCACGGCGCTTGTGGATGCGGCAAAATACGCCGTAATTACTCAATAATTGCTGCACATCTTTTAACAACGCAGGCTGACTCGAGGCCAGACGCACTGAGCAACTTTGGCTGTTGCTGGAGACATTGACCGTGCCGTCCGCCTGGAACAGGGCGCGCAGATATCCGGCAACACATTCCTGTGAGCCGCGCCAAACCACTTCCGGTACTTGCAATTTGGTATTGCGGGTAAAACCATAGTGCTCCAGAACCCGTGCAAGAACGACCGAACGAATGAACACATGATTGCGTACTGGCACAGCAACGGGAGCGACCGTGTATTGGCGGGGATTCTGCGACATGCCCGCAATAAGACTGTTGACATAATTGGCAACCGCTGGCGCCAGCACCCGGTCTTCACCCCAGAAATTGACAATCGCCGCCTCCTTGCCTAGACCGCGATTGGTAAAGTGACCATCACCGGCAATCAAGCCCAGCAGCGTACCTAACTCGGCGCTGCCTTGCTGACCAAACTGGCCTTTGCCGGATTGCACCAGTAGGGCGTCGCCTTCCTTCAATTCCTTGAGCTTGATCTTGCCGCGTGTGGTATAGAAATCATGCCATTCGGTTGCCTTGATTTCGTAGCCGTCCTCGGTAACCACGTGATAAACATCCGCTTCGCTGGCCGTCATAAATGCCGGCACTGCCGGGCGCGCAGTAACGCCCCTGCCGTCTTCACCGAGCGCGCGCTGATCCACGGTCACTTCCAGATCCGCACCAGCCGCATGCAGTTCACCGATAGGGATTAGTCCGTATTGCGTGTGCAGACGGGTATCTGCTGTCACACAAGGATTGGTCGCGCGGATGTTTTCACAGAACCAGTTGTTGTTCATCTCATTGACCTTGTCGATGAGGATGAAGCCGGGCTCGGCGTAGTCGTAGGTGGAGGCCATGATGACGTCCCACAGGCGCTGGGCGCGGAGGGTCTGGTAGACCTTGCAGGCGGTGAGGCCGTCTTCGCGGATGATGTAGCCGTTTTCCGTGGGCCATTCGCGCCACACCACTTGCGACGGATCGTTGAGGTCGAGCCTTTCGACTTCCAGCTCTTTTTCGCAAATGGGGAAGGCGAGCTGCCAGTCGGCATCGGCCTTCACGGCCTCGATGAATTCCCGCGTGATCAACAGCGACAGGTTGAACTGGCGCAGGCGGCCGTCTTCGCGCTTGGCGCGGATGAAGTCCATGACGTCCGGGTGGCCGATGTCGAAGGTGGCCATCTGCGCGCCGCGGCGGCCGCCGGCGCTGGAGACGGTGAAACACATCTTGTCGTAGATATCCATGAACGACAGCGGCCCGGAGGTATAAGCACCGGCGCCAGCGACGAAGGCGCCCTTGGGCCGCAGGGTGGAGAATTCATAGCCGATGCCGCAGCCGGCCTTGAGGGTCAGGCCCGCTTCGTGCACCTTTTCGAGGATATCATCCATGGAGTCTTCGATGGTGCCGGAGACGGTGCAGTTGATGGTGGAGGTGGCAGGCTTGTAGGCCAGCGCACCGGCGTTGGAGATGATGCGGCCGGCGGGAATGGCACCGTGGCGCAAGGCCCAGAGGAATCGCTCGCCCCATTGTTCACGTTTCTCTTCGCTGTCCTCGACCTCGGACAGGGCGCGGGCGACGCGGCGGTAGGTATCATCGATGGTCTCGTCGATGACCACGCCGTCCTTGCGCACCAGACGGTATTTCTTCTCCCAGATATCGACGGAGGCCGCTTGAAAGGGAATATCTTCGACGGTCTTGAGCATGGATTTCACGATGGCGGGTTTCATGGTTGGCGGACTTCCTCGTCGCTGGAATGGGTGATTTGACGATACGGGGCGCGAGCTGCTGCCTGCGCGGCTTCGGCCTCCCGGGATCCCAAAAACTGGAAACACAATATGTTGTGTTAGCAGAGAAGGATAGGGCCGACATAATGCGCTGTCAACTGCATTCACCCTTAAAAGGAATAAATATTAAATCATTAAAAATCAGCATGTTACTGCAAACGAAAAAAGAAATATCCAGTAAATACACAGACATAGAAAATGCCCGACAAAAAACGTTAATATCTATATGTAGTGCCCGGAATACCTGCCAATCATGTCACCCCTGATCCCTTGAAATGCCAAATTCGGCCCAGATATCCACCTATAGAACTTGAACCAAACCACTGGAAACAGTAAGGAGGACGTCATGACACTGGTACGTTATGAACCCTGGAATGCGCTGCAGCAGCTACAGCATGAGATGAATAGCCTGTTCAACAACCGTCTGCCCACCGAGGGTGAGAACGGTAATGTCGCCACCAGCGACTGGGCGCCGGCAGTGGACATCAAGGAAGAGGATGATCGCTTCCTGGTGTTGGCCGATATTCCCGGCGTCGACCCCGAGGACATCGAGGTCAACATGGAGAATGGCATCCTCTCCATCAAGGGAGAGCGCAAGAGCGAGCACACGGAAGAGAAGGAGGGCTATAAGCGCATCGAGCGTGCCTATGGCTCATTCCACCGCCGCTTTACCCTGCCGGAGAGCGCCGACCCCGAGGGCATCAAGGCGAAAAGTAAACATGGTTCGCTGGAGATCGTGATTCCGAAGCGGGAATCAGTGCAGCCACGGCGGATCAGTGTGGAGTCGTAAAGGCTACTGAACAACTGACCGTCTGTGGGAGCGACTTTCAGTCGCGATGGAGGCTGAGAGCTTTCTTTCGCGACTGAAAGTCGCTCCCACAATACTTCCTTAGTTCGCTTATTCAGGCAGCAGGCTTTCGCCCGCCCACAGATCTTCCAGCCGTTCGCGCTGGCGCACCACATGCACCTGCTCGCCGTCCACCATGACCTCGGCGGCACGCGGGCGGGTATTATAGTTGGAACTCATGGTGAAACCGTAGGCCCCGGCGGAACGCACCGCCAACAGGTCGCTGGCCTTGATGGTCAGTTCGCGGTCCTTGCCGAGGAAATCACCGGTCTCGCACACCGGTCCCACCACGTCGTACACCCGTGTCTCACCCTCGCTACGCGGCACCACCGGCACGATGGCCTGCCAGGCCTGGTACAGGGCCGGGCGCATGAGGTCATTCATGGCCGCATCGACGATGGCGAAGTGCTTCTCCGCGCCGGGCTTGAGGTAGGTCACGCGAGTCAGCAATACACCCGCATTGCCGGCAATGGCGCGGCCCGGCTCCATGACGATCTCCAACCCGCGCTCGCGCAAGGGCGCCAGAATGGCCTTGGCATAATCCGCTGGGCTGGGCGGGGTCTCGCCGTTGTAGCTAATGCCGAGGCCGCCACCCACGTCCACATGACGCAGGTGGATACCCTGTACGACGAGGCGGTCGATGAGGGCCAGCAGGCGATCCAGAGCATCGACGATGGGCGCCACCTCGCACAGCTGCGAGCCGATATGGCAGTCCACGCCCAGCACCTCGATGTTCGCCATCTTGGCGGCGCGCCGGTACACCGCCTCGACCGCATTGATGTCGATACCGAACTTGTTTTCCTTCAGGCCGGTGGAAATGTAAGGATGGGTCTGTGCGTTCACGTCGGGATTGACGCGCAGGGAGATGGGCGCACGGCGGCCCATGTCACCGGCGACACGGTTGAGCACCTCCAGCTCGGCCTCGGATTCCACGTTGAAGCAGCGGATGCCGGCCTCCAACGCACGGCGCATCTCCCATTCCTGCTTGCCGACGCCGGAAAAGACGACCTTGCGCGCATCGCCACCGGCGGCCAGCACCCGTCCCAGTTCGCCGCCGGAGACGATGTCGAAACCGGAGCCGAGGCGTGCCAGCAGGTTCAGCACGGCGAGGCTGGAATTGGCCTTCACTGCGTAGCAGACCAGATGATCATAGCCGGCGAACACTTCGTCAAAGGCACGCCAGTGGCGCTCGAAGGTGGCGCGGGAATAGACGTAGCAGGGGGTACCCACCTGCTCGGCAATGGCGGTCAGGTCGACGTCTTCGGCGCACAGGCGCCCGTCGCGATATTGAAAATGATCCATGGAATTTCAGGGGGTGGTTTCAATGAATAAGGCCGTACTGCCGGGCCTCTGTTTTCGTCCAGTAAGGCAGAATGAGCGCGGTGTGGCCATTCTACATAAGCGAGTGATAACGCCGCTGGGCGAAAACAGAGGCCCGGCCCTTCGGGTTGCGTCTGAAAAAGTCACATGCTGCGTTGTTCGTCGCTCATTTGCAATAAGCAAACGTCTCTCCTCACGCCTTGCCTGGGACTTTTTCAGGCGCAACAGTACGGCCTTATTCATTGAAAACACCCCCTAGGGCTTTGTGGTGGTTTTCCGGGTATCGTCGTGAGCGGGGGCTGCAACTTCCGGGGCATCCTCGACCTGCGCGGCCGGGGCTGTCTCCGGCGCCGGGCGGTAAAGTGCCCCCGTCTGCCCGCAGGCGGACAGCGCGCCGCCCACACCGAGGGTGGCGACGATCAGCCAGAGTAGATATTGTGCCCAGCAGATTTTCATGAATAATGCCCGGATACCTTGCGTGCGATCACGACAGATAGGTGGCGGCAAGTATAACCGAAAACACAGGAAATCCGCGTGAACGAAACTGAATTCAAGCAGAAAGTGGACCAAATCCTCGCCCATATCGAGGCCCAGCTGGAAGACTGCGAGAGCGATCTCGACTGGGATCTTGCCGATGGCATCCTCGATATCGAGTGCGAGGGCGGCAGCCACATCATCATCAACCGGCAGGTACCGACACGGCAGATCTGGGTAGCCACCCGCGCCGATGGCTACCACTTCGACCTCGGCGACGACGGCCGCTGGCGGCAGGGCGAGCTGGAATTCTTTCAGCTGCTCAACCAGACCCTGCGCGACCAGTGTGGCGAACCCCGCCAACTCACCCCGCTTGATGTCGCATGAGTCAGAGCGAATCGCCTCTCGAAATTGAGACCGCCGCCAGTCCTGACGCGGCGGTTATCTGGCTGCACGGTCTGGGCGCCGACGGCCATGACTTCGAACCGTTGGTGGGCCAGCTGGCATTGGCGCCCGGTAGCCGCATCCGTTTCGTCTTTCCCCATGCGCCCTATCGCCCAGTAACCCTCAACGGCGGCTATGTGATGCGGGCCTGGTACGATTTGTATTCGCTGGAACGCGGTGCGCGGCAGGACCGCGAAGGACTGGAAGGGGCCCGCCAGATCGTCGATACATTGATCCAGCGCGAGGTCGAGCGCGGCATCCCGCCGTCCCGCATCGTGCTGATGGGCTTTTCGCAGGGCGGGGCGGTGGCGCTGCACAGTGGCCTGCGCCGCGATGAGCCGGTGGCCGGTATTGGTGCCTTGTCCACCTATCTACCCCTGCATCACCTGCTGGCCGAGGAGCGTCACCCCAACAGCCACGACACGCCCATCTTCATGGCCCACGGTCGGCATGACCCGGTGGTCACCTATGACATCGGTATCAGCTCCCGGGATCACCTGCTGGAACACGGCTACCACGTCGAGTGGCACGAATACCCTATGGAGCACAGCCTTTGCCCGCAGGAGGTTGACGACATCGCCCAGTGGCTCAACGAGCGGTTGGACGGAAAGAGCTGACAACCTCGTTCACCACAGAGGCACAGAGTGCACAGAGCCTTGACTTGTGACACTGCTCTCTGCGGTGTCACACATCCTGTGGCGCAGAACGCCACGCCACCCACAGCAGAGTGACCCACTTCTTTGCGTTACACCGCAGAGCGGTGTAACGAGAATACCTCGTTCACCACAGAGGCACAGAGCCTTGACTTGTAACACCGCGGAGCGGTGTCACAAGTCAGTTGAAACAAATAAAGGGGGAAGACTCTCTCTGCTCGCAGCAGGTAGCCTGGATGAAACGAAGTGGAATCCGGGATGAAAATACCCCCCCCGGATTGCGCTGCGCTCCATCCAGGCTACCTTGCTGTGTTCTCCGTGTCTCTGTGGCAAACAAACGAAGGCTTTCCCCGCGCACAAAAAAGGGGGAAAGCCTTCGCCCACCCCCTTTCGCGTCTCAGGCCGAAGCCCGACGTTCTACTCAGCTGTAGAAATCGATCATCTTCTCCAGCGACTTGGCCTTGAGCTTGTCGGCATGGCCGGCGGAACCAAAGGTTTCATAACGCGCCTTGCAGATGTCCTTCATGGCCGCCGTGGAGGCCTTGAGGAACTTACGGGGATCGAAGTTGGCCGGATTCTCGACCAGGAACTTGCGCACCGCTCCGGTGGAGGCCATGCGCAGATCGGTATCGATGTTGACCTTGCGCACGCCGTTCTTGATGCCCTCGACAATCTCCGCCACGGGCACGCCGTAGGTCTGACCCATGTCACCACCGTATTCGTTGATGATCTTCAGCCACTCCTGCGGCACCGAGCTGGAACCGTGCATCACCAGGTGGGTGTTGGGCAGGCGCTCATGAATTTCCTTGATGCGGTCGATGCGCAGGATGTCGCCGGTGGGCTCCTTGGTGAACTTGTAGGCGCCGTGGGAGGTGCCGATGGCGATGGCCAGGGCGTCCACGCCGGTCTGCTCGACGAAGTCAGCGGCTTCCTCGACGCCGGTCAGTAGCTGATCCATATCCAGCTTGCCTTCGGCGCCATGGCCGTCTTCCTCACCCATCTCGCCGGTTTCCAGTGAACCCAGGCAGCCCAGCTCGCCCTCGACGGAGACGCCGCCGGCATGGGCCATCTCGACCACCTTGCGGGTCACGTCGACGTTATATTCGAAGCTGGAGGGGGTCTTCATATCGGCCATCAGCGAGCCGTCCATCATTACGGAGGTGAAACCGGACTGGATGGAACGCAGGCAGACCGCCGGCTCGGAACCGTGATCCTGGTGCATGACAATGGGGATATCCGGGTACTGTTCGACCGCGGCGCTGATCAGATGGCGCAGGAAGGGCTCGCCGGCGTAGTTACGCGCACCGGCGGAACCCTGCATGATCACCGGGCTATTGGCCTCAGAGGCAGCCTGCATGATGGCATGCACCTGTTCCATGTTGTTGACATTGAAGGCCGGCATGCCGAAATCGTTTTCGGCGGCGTAGTCCAGCAATTGTCGCAAAGAAATAAGGGCCATTGTAATCTCCTGATATTTTAGTGAATGTCCAAATTAAAAAATTTTACTACTGCACGCTATGGAGTTGCGCAGACGTCGTTGGGCGGCGCTTCTTCACCGACACGCAGAATCTTCATGGCGTTGGTGCCGCCCATCTCGCCCATCAGATCACCCTTGGTGATGATCACCAGGTCGCCGTCACGCACCACACCGCGGCGCTTCAGTTCGTCCACCGCCTCGCGGTTGATGGTGGCATGGTCACGGCTCTTGGAATCGAAGCTGATGGGATACACGCCGCGATAAAGGGTAACCTTGCGGCGCGTCGACACATGGCCCGTCAAGGCAAAGATGGGAATGCCGGAGCTAATGCGCGACATCCACAGCGGTGTCGAGCCGGATTCCGTCAGGGCGGCGATGGCCTTCACCTCAAGGTGGTTGGCGGCATACATGGTGGCCATGGCGATGGCCTCGTCCACGCGCTCAAAGCGGGTGTTAATACGGTGATGGGAGCGCTTGGTGACCTGCTGCTTCTCCGCCACCCGGCAGATGCGATCCATGGCGGCCACGGCCTTGGCCGGGTATTTGCCCGCCGCCGTCTCGGCCGACAGCATCACCGCATCGGTGCCATCAAACACGGAGTTGGCCACGTCGAACACCTCGGCCCGGGTGGGAATCTGGTTTTCGATCATGGACTCCATCATCTGCGTGGCGGTAATCACCACGCGATTCAGGTTGCGGGCCTTCTTGATGATGGACTTCTGCACCGGCGGCAGGGCGGCGTCGCCGATCTCCACGCCGAGATCGCCACGCGCGACCATCACGGCATCGGAGGCCTCGATAATCTCGTCGATGACCTCCAACGCCTCGCTGCGCTCGATCTTCGCCATCAGCCCGCCCTGGCCGCCGGCCTCGCGGAACAGACGCCGCGCCTCGTGCATGTCATTGGCACAGCGCGGGAAGGACACGGCCAGATAGTCGGCCTCCAGCTTGGCCGCTGTCTTGATGTCTTCCTTGTCCTTATCGGTCAATGCGGGCGCGGACAGGCCACCGCCCTGGCGGTTGATGCCCTTGTTGTTGGACAGTTTGCCGCCGACCTTCACCTTGCAGTGAATCTCGCTGCCTTTTACCTCGTCAACCCATAGCTCGATACGGCCGTCGTCCAGTAAAAGCAGGTCGGCGCGCTTGACGTCATTGGGCAGGTCCTTATAGGTCAGCCCCACGCGCTCGACGGTTCCAGCATCGGCGGGCCAGTTGGCATCGAGGGTAAATGTCTCGCCGTCCTCCAGTATCACCTCACCATCCTTGAAGCGGTCAATACGGATCTTCGGCCCCTGCAGGTCCGCCAGCACGCCCACTTGGCGGCCGAAGGCTCGCGCGCGGTTGCGCACGTTCTCCGCCCGCATCATGTGATCCTCGGCGGTACCGTGCGAAAAATTGAGGCGAACCACATCCACCCCGGCCTCGATCAGCTTGTCTAGCACCTTCGGGTCGTCGGTGGACGGGCCCAGGGTGGCAACAATTTTTGTTCTGCGTTCCAAATTATCTACTCCAATTTTCGCCGCGTTCAACTCTTGGCTCACTATTCTTGGTTCACTGTTCGGCCCGCTGCTCTAGAATGTCTACCGCCGGCAGTTTCTTGCCTTCGAGGAATTCAAGGAACGCACCCCCACCAGTGGAAATATAGGACACCTTGTCGGCAATGCCGTACTTGTCGACCGCCGCCAGGGTGTCACCACCGCCAGCGATGGAGAAGGCATCGCTTTCGGCGATGGCCAAGGCGATGGCCTTGGTGCCTTCACCGAACTGATCAAACTCGAACACACCCACGGGGCCGTTCCAGACGATGGTGCCGGCGGTCTTTATAATCTCGGCCAGCTGCTGGGCGGATTCCGGGCCAATGTCGAAGATCATATCGTCATCTTCCACCACATCGACCGTCTTCAGGGTCGCCTCGGCGGTCTCGGAGAATTCTTTGCCGCACACCACATCCACCGGCACGGGGATGTCACCATCTCTGGCCTGGGCATCGGCGGTGAGCTTCTTGCAGGTATCAATGAGGTCCGGCTCATAGAGGGACTTGCCGACATTGTGCCCGGCGGCGGCGATGAAGGTGTTGGCAATGCCACCACCGACGATCAGCTGATCGACGATCTTCGACAGGGAATCCAGCACCGTCAGCTTGGTGGACACCTTGGAGCCACCAACGATGGCGACCATGGGGCGTGCCGGGTTGTCCAGCGCCTTGCCCAGGGCATCCAGCTCACCGGCTAGCAGCGGGCCGGCGCAGGCCACGGGGGCATGTTTGGCGACACCATGAGTCGAGGCCTGGGCGCGATGTGCGGTGCCGAAGGCATCCATGACAAAGATGTCGCAGAGGGCGGCGTATTGTTTCGCCAGCGCATCGTCGTTGCTCTTTTCACCCTTGTTGAAGCGGACGTTCTCAAGCATCACCACCTCGCCTGCGGCGACCTCTGGGGCCTGGTCCAGGTAATCCTTGACCAGACGCACGTCCTTGCCCAGCAGGCCAGACAGGTGCTCGGCGACGGGAGCCAGGGAGAATTCCTCGCTGCTCTCACCCTCGGTAGGACGGCCGAGGTGGGACATCAGCATGACCTTGGCGCCGGCCTTGACGCAATGCTCAATGGTGGGCAGGGAGGCGCGGATACGCTTGTCGCTGCTGACCTTGCCATCCTTGATCGGCACGTTGAGATCCTGACGAATCAGCACCCGCTTGCCGGCCAGATCCAGGTCGGTCATCTTGATTACGGACATATTCTACTCCTTATATTTCCACAAGATTTCTATTCACAAGATTAAAAACGATTAGCCAAACGTGGCGGGCCTGTTTGGCTAATGGTTCTCGCAAGCCACAGAGCAGGACAGGGTGGACCGAAGCCCACCCTGCGTACTCAGCGCAGCCTGGTACTCCGCCAAGGTTATATTGACGGGTTCAGTTGGCAGCAACGTGCTCGACGAAACGCAGCATGTTGCAGGTATAGCCGTACTCGTTGTCGTACCAGGACACCAGCTTGACGAAGGTGCCGTCCAGGGCGATACCGGCACCGGCATCGAAGATGGAGGAATTGACGCAACCACGGAAGTCGGTGGAAACGACCTTGTCCTCGGTGTAGCCTAGGGTACCGGCCATCTCGCCTTCAGAGGCGGCCTTCATGGCGGCACAGATGTCTTCATAGCTGGCCTCGCTGTTCAGCTCGACGGTCAGATCGACCACGGAGACGTCAGAGGTGGGCACACGAAAGGCCATGCCGGTCAGTTTGCCGTTCAGTTCCGGCAGCACCACACCCACGGCCTTGGCCGCACCGGTGGAGGACGGAATGATGTTTTCCAGGATACCGCGGCCACCGCGCCAGTCCTTCATGGACGGGCCGTCGACGGTCTTCTGGGTGGCGGTGGCAGCATGCACGGTGGTCATCAGACCGCGTTTGATGCCCCACTTGTCGTTGACCACCTTGGCGATGGGGGCCAGGCAGTTGGTGGTGCAGGAAGCGGCGGAGACGATGGCCTGACCAGCGTAGGTGTCCTGGTTAACGCCATGCACGAACATGGGGGTGCTGTCCTTGGACGGTGCCGACATGACCACCTTCTTGGCGCCGGCGTTGATGTGCGCCTGGCAGGTCTCTTCGGTGAGAAAGAAGCCGGTGCACTCGATGATCAGATCGGCGCCGATATCGGACCAGGCCAGATTGGCCGGCTCGCGCTCGGCGGTCAGACGAATGGTCTTGCCATTGACGATCAGGTTATTACCGTCGACGGCCACGTCACCATCGAAGTTACCGTGCACGGAATCGTACTTCAGCATATAGGCCAGGTAATCGGCGTCCAGCAGGTCGTTGATGCCGACCACTTCGATGTCCGTGAAATCCTTGGCGATGGCACGGAAAGCCATGCGGCCGATGCGGCCAAAACCATTGATACCGACTTTCAAAGTCATATTCACTCTCCCAGTTTTTTAACGAAATAAAAATCTTTTGCCACGGAGGCACAGCGTACCGAAGGTATTGAAAAATACACTCCAGGAACTCTGTGCCTCCGTGGCTAATTATTTTTTCAGAGCACGTCTTCGACGGCGGAGACCACGTTCTCCACGGTGAAGCCAAACTCCTTGAACAGGTCGCTGGCGGGGGCGGACTCACCGAAGCGGTCGATACCCACCACCTTGCTGGCGTATTTGTACCAGGAGGCGGTAACACCGGCTTCGACGGCGACCACGGCCATCACGCTGCTGGGCAGCACGGACTCGCGGTACTCGGCATCCTGGGCCTCGAACACGTCCACGGCCGGCATGGAGACCACACGAATCTTTTTGCCCTTCACGGTCAGCACTTCAGCAGCGTCCATGGCCAGACCGATTTCAGAACCGGTGGCGAGAATAATGGCATCGGGCTCATCGCAACCACAGTCCTTCAGCACATACGCACCCTTGCGGATATTGGCGATCTGCTCGTCGCTGCGGGTCTGATGCGGTAGGCCCTGGCGGGAGAAGATCAGGCAGCTGGGGCCATCATTCTTCTCGATCGCGGCACGCCAGGCAACAGCGGTTTCCACCGCGTCACAGGGACGCCACAGGGTCATATTGGGGATCAGGCGCAGGGTGGCGATCTGCTCCACCGGCTGATGCGTCGGGCCGTCTTCGCCCAGACCGATGGAGTCATGGGTGTAGACGAACAGGGTACGCTGCTTCATCAGCGCCGCCATGCGCAGGGCATTGCGGGCGTATTCGGAGAACATCAGGAAGGTGCCGCCGAAGGGGATGAAGCCGCCGTGCAGGGTTAGGCCGTTCATGACGTGGGACATGCCGAACTCGCGCACGCCATAGGACATGTAGTTGCCGTCGGTGACGGTGTTGGTGATGCTCACGGCACCCGGCCAGTTGGTCAGGTTGGACGGCGTCAGATCGGCGGAACCACCGAGGAACTCGGGCAGTGCCGGGGCATAGCCGGTGATGCTGTTCTGCGAGGCCTTGCGCGAGGCGATGGACTCGGCCTTGTCGTTGACCTGCTTGATGAAGTAGTCGGCAATCTGTGCCCAGTTGGCCGGCAGATCACCCTTCATGCGGCGATCAAATTCAGCGGCCAATTCCGGATGGGCGGCCTTGTAGGCCTCGAACTTGGTGTTCCACGCGGCCTCGGCGCTGTCACCTTTGGCCTTGGCGTCCCAGCCGGCGTAGATGTCCCCGGGGATCTCGAACGGGCCGTACTTCCAGCCCAGGTTCTCGCGGGTGGCCTTGATCTCGTCGTCGCCCAGCGGCGCACCGTGGCAGTCGTGGCTGCCGCACAAATTGGGTGAGCCGTAACCGATGACGGTTTTGCAGCAGATCATGGTGGGCTTGTCGTTGACCGACTTGGCCTCGTGAATGGCGCGGTCGACGGCCTCGGCGTCGTGGCCGTCGACGTCACGGATCACGTGCCAGCCGTAGGCCTCGAAGCGCTTCGGCGTGTCGTCCTTGAACCAGCCATCGGTGTGGCCGTCGATAGAGATGCCGTTGTCGTCCCAGAAGGCGACCAGCTTGCCCAGGCCCCAGGTGCCGGCGATGGCGGCGGCCTCGTGGGAGATACCTTCCATCATGCAGCCGTCGCCGAGGAACACATAGGTGTAGTGATCGACGATGTGATGGCCGTCACGGTTGAACTGGCCGGCCAGGGTGCGCTCGGCCAGGGCCATGCCCACGCCGTTGGTGATGCCCTGACCCAGCGGGCCGGTGGTGGTCTCGATGCCCGGCGCATAGCCGTACTCGGGATGCCCCGGGGTCTTGGAGTGCAACTGACGGAAGCTTTTCAGGTCGTCGATGCTGAGATCGTAGCCCGTCAGGTGCAGCAGGGAATAGATCAGCATGGAGCCGTGGCCGTTGGAGAGGACGAAACGGTCGCGGTCATACCACTTGGGGTTGTTGGGATTGTGCTTCATGTGGCTGTTCCACAGCACTTCGGCGATATCGGCCATGCCCATGGGGGCACCGGGATGGCCGGACTTGGCCTTTTGCACGGCATCCATGCTGAGGGCGCGGATGGCGTTGGCAAGCTCTTTACGAGACGGCATGTGACTCTCCTATCTTCTCAGGTAAATTCGGTTAAAAGTAATTCAGCTAAATGGAAACCTGGATGGCCAGCCCTTGCGGGTAACGGGAACCGCTGACGCTGCCGTGGCAGCCCCGAATCCGGCATCAATCTGTGAAATCCGCGCCTGTAAAGGGGAGGCTCCCAGGGGGCAGGCCATCCCGGTATCCCCATGGACACGGACAGGCGCCTTTGCGCCATCTCTCCCTGGTCGGTTGTCGCGGCTCTCGTGGGCGCGCCATACCTTAGATATTCTGTTCTGTTTTCTCGCCGGCCGGCCATCGATCCATGATTAAAATGGCGAAGAACCGCCAATTCTCGCCGATCCGGGCGGGTAGGGCAATAGTGACGCTTACCGGCGATCTAGGCCGCGCCCTCGCGCCACTTGATGGAACAGCCCATGCTGGGGACCTGCTGCGCGGGGCCGCGGCCCGTTTCCGCCACCTGTTTCATGGCCTCGAACAGGTCGCGGCGGGCACCCGGCACCGGCTCCTTGCGGCTCTCGTCCAGGCGGCCACGGTACTGCAGCTGCCGATCGGCGTTGTAGCCAAAGAAGTCCGGGGTGCAGACCGCGCCGTAGGCCTGCGCCACCTGCTGGGTCTCGTCGATGAGATACGGGAAGGGAAAGTCGAATTCCTCGGCCACGCGGCGCATGTTGTCGAAGGAGTCTTCCGGATATTCGTCGGGGTCGTTGGCCATGATGGCCACACTGTTGATGCCAAGCGCCTGCAACTCGCGGGTATCACGCACCAGGCGTTCGTGAATGGATTTGACGTAGGGGCAATGGTTGCAGATGAACATCACCAGAAGGCCTTTCTCTCCCCGGCAGTCGTCCAGCGTCCAGATCTTGCCATCGACACCAGGCAGAGCGAAGTCCACCGCAGGTAAACCGAAATCACAGACCGGGGTTTCCGTCCTTACCATACATTACACCTCACTATTTGATGTCCAATTTGCGACGAAAAATCAGCCCACATCACCCTAGAATCTGCAGTCCGCCCCGTAGCGTGGTTCAGCCAGCGGGTGAAAAGACCGTCGTGGCTAATAATTTGCATAACAGTCACTGAGTCTCAGTCTGGAGCGGTCAACTGCGAATTCTAGGATCATACACCAGTCCCCTGCAAACTAAATCTCACTCAGCCGGCCCCGCCGGTCAGCTCGCCGATGAGTTTGTACAGGCGCATCGCCTGCCGGCCGAGGCTCAGACGCTGAGCGATCACGATCGCACGCAGCTCGGACAAAGCCCGCTCGAAGTCATCGTTGACCACCACGAAATCGAACTCATCGTAGTGGGACATGTCCGCCTCGGCATCACGCAGGCGGCGCTCGATGATCGCCTCGCTGTCCTGGCCGCGGCCGGTCAGGCGTTCGCGCAGGGCTGCCTTGGAGGGCGGCAGAATGAAGATGCTGCGGCAATCGGCAAACAACTTGCGCACCTGCTGCGCGCCCTGCCAGTCGATCTCCAGGATCACGTCTCGACCGCGCTGCAGCCGCTCCTGCACCGCCTGTCTGGAGGTGCCGTAATAATTGTCGAACACCTGCGCATGTTCGAGAAAATCACCGTCCACCACCATCGCCAGAAAGCGCTCGGCGTCGACGAAGTGGTAATCCCGGCCGTCCACCTCGCCGGGGCGCATGGCGCGCGTGGTGTGGGAGACGGACACCTCGATGCCGTCCAGGGTTTCCAGCAGGGCCTTCACCAGGCTGGTCTTGCCCGCCCCTGAAGGCGCGGAAATCACATACAGGGTGCCGCGGTCCACGGCTGTTTCGACCGAATCATTCAATATTCTGCACCTGTTCACGCATCTGTTCGATAAGCACCTTCAGCTCCACCGAGGCCTGGGTCAGTTCGGCGTCCACGGACTTGGAGCCCAGGGTGTTGGCCTCGCGGTTCAGCTCCTGCATGAGAAAGTCGAGACGCCGGCCCACCGGCTCGTCCTGCGCCAGCACGCGGCGCACCTCGGCGATGTGGGTGTCAAGACGGTCCAGTTCCTCGTCGACATCGGCCTTGTTGGCCAACAGGGCGATCTCCTGTTCGACACGATCGTTGTCCAGCTCGCCGGCCAGCTCCGAGAGCCGCGCCTGCAGGCGCTCGCGTACCGCCTGTAGCACCTCGGGCAGACGCTTGCGCACCACCGCCACCTGTTCCTCCATGGCCACGCAGCGCTGTTCGATGATGGCCTTGAGCTGCTCGCCCTCGCGTTCGCGGTTGGCCATCAGCTCGTCCAGCGCCGCATCCAGCAGGGCCAGCGCCGCCTCGCCAATGCGCGCAAAATCCTGCTCCGGGGTCACCAGTACGCCAGGCCAGCGCAGCACATCGAAGGCGTTCACCGGCGCGGCATTATAGAGCAGGCCGGCGATCTCGCGGCTGACGTGCGACAGCTTGTTCGCCAGCTCGCGGTCGATCTGCAGCGGCTGGTCGGCCTGCGGCACGGGCTTGAAGCGCAGGTTGGCCTCCAGTTTGCCGCGCTTGATGCGCTTGCCGACGTGCCCGCGCACCGCCGGCTCCAGCGAGCGCAGATCCTCCGGCAGACGCGGGCTGACTTCAGAAAAGCGATGGTTGACCGATCTTAATTCCCAGACGAGGAGCCCGTCATCGGTACTGACTTCACGGCGGGCAAAGCCCGTCATACTGCGGATCATGGCGAAACCCCTGCGCGCCCTATTGGCGAGATTCGGAAAAAATGAGCACGAATTCTAACCGCTATCCCCACAGGTATCCATGTGACGCTACCCCGCCGGAATAGCCACCACCCGCGACGGCCATCGGCATGTCTCCACTGACCAAGCCCAGGCACGAACCCGGCAACGCCCTGGCCAAGGGCACCCGGCTGGAGCATTACCGAGTACACCAGCCCCTCAACGCCGGCGGCTTCGGCATCGTCTACCTGTGCCACGATGAGCAAAGTGACCGGCAGGTGGTGATCAAGGAGTACATGCCCAACAAGCTGGCCCTGCGCAGCGAAGACGGCACTATTGCTCCCATCAGTGACGCCCACGCGGAGAACTTCGGTGAGGGCCGCAAGCTGTTTCTGCAAGAGGCCACCGCCTTGACCCGCCTCGATCACCCCAACATCGTACGCGTGCTCAACTTTTTCAGCGCCAACGACACCGTCTACATGGTGATGGAATACCGCCCGGGCAAAAACCTGCAGAGCTATATCCGCTCCCACAGTGGTGGCCTCAGCGAGACCCTGCTGCGCACCGTGTTCCCGCCCCTGCTCAACGGCCTGCGGCTGGTGCACGACACCGATCTGCTGCACCTCGATATCAAGCCCGGCAACATCCACCTGTGCCCCGGCGGCATCCCGCTGCTGCTCGACTTCGGCGCCGTATTTCCGCGTTGCACCTCACGCAAGTTACAGGTAGCGCAGGTCGTTACACCCGGCTTTTCGCCGGTGGAACAGTATGACCCCAGCGGCTATGTCGGCCCCTGGAGCGATATCTACGCCATCGGCGCCACCATGCGCACCTGCATCGAAGGCAACTCACCGCCGCCCTCCAACCAGCGCAAGGAAAAGGACAAGCTGCGCCCCGCCGCCAGCGCCTTCCGTCGGCGCTACTCCGCCAATCTGCTGGAGGCACTGGACTGGGCGATGGAGATCGACCCCCTGCTGCGGCCGCAAAACGTCGACGAATTTATCCAGGCCCTCGACAGGCCCGACGAAGAGCCCGATGACCTGCTGGAACGCATGGTCAATCCCTTTTCCTGGTTCCGCGGATGAAATACCAGCACACCAAGACCAGCCGCCTCGGCAACCGCATGGTTAACGAAGACCGCATCGGCATCGCCGAAGTGGACGGCAGCGTGCTGCTGGTAATGGCCGACGGTATGGGCGGCTATCGCGGCGGCCAGCTGGCCTCCAGCGCCCTGGTCAACAGCATGCTGCGCCAGTTCCAGCAACACCGCCAAGCCATCACCGACCCGCCCGCCTTCCTCAAGGTGCTGATCAGTGATGCCCACCTGGCGGTGATCCGCAAGGGCGCCGAACAATACCCGCCGGTGGAACCACGCACCACCTGCGTGGTATGCCTAATTCAGCACGGCCACGCCTGCTGGGCACACGTCGGCGACAGCCGTCTGTACCTGTTCCGTAACGGCCGCGTACTGAGCCGTACGCGCGACCATTCAAAGATCGAAAACCTGCTGGTAGCCGGAAAGATCAGCGAAAGGGAACTCAAGAATCATCCCCAGCGCAACCTCGTCACCCGCTGCGTGGGTGACCGCAGGCGCCCCCCCGTTCCCGCCTTCGGCGAACACACCGCGCTCGAGAAAAAGGACATTTTCCTGCTTTGTTCCGACGGCCTGTGGGATGCCATCGACGACGACTACATGGCGGAAACACTGCAACAAACCACCCTCAACAAGGCCATCGACCGCCTCGCTTACCAGGCCGAATTCCGCAGCTACCCCGAGGCCGATAACATCAGCGTTATCGCCCTGCGTTGGATTTCGGACGAAAGCGACAAACCGCCGGAAGATGAAACCGAAGAAGATGAGCTGACCCAGACGCTGAAGGCGTTGGATGCCGCCCTTGAGAAGAAATAGTGCCGCACACGAAACTGCGGCGAAAAAGCAGGCCATTTAGCCAGCACGATCATTCACACATCATTGATATCGATGGCCAAAAACTCTTGCCATATCTCATCAGGCCGCCAGCCTTCATAGAGGATCGATCGCGCCTCCTTCGCTGAAAGTTCACCCACCCATTGTTGGTGATGAAACATGAACGCCGACACCCGATAATTTTTCACGCAGTGCACCCATACCGGCTCATCCTCCAGCGCCGCCATCAATTTTACAAAGACAGCAAGGTGTCTATTTTCCGGCGCATCAAACGGTACCGGAATGTGGAAATATGACAGGCCATACGAAGTCACAATCGCGCCCTCATTATCCATGGCCCCGACAGAGTCAGGCGTAGCCAGATTGATGACGGCCCTATATCCCTGCCGTGCAATATCGCCAAACTGCGCTTCCGTTGGCTGTCCTGAAGTCGCAATCCTCTCGGTAAGCTGGACGTAGTTGGTGATTGCCTCAATATTCATTGTGCCTTTGCCCTATAATATCGTGCGCTTGAAATACCACCTTCCACTCTTCTATTAACCGACCTTTAACCGACCTTTAACCGACAATAATACGGCACCCCATGAAACTACTGATACGCAATCTCGCCCGCTCCACCACCGAGGCCGAACTCCGCACTTTATTCGAGGCCCACGGCACCGTGCAATCCTGTACGCTGATCATCGACAAAAAGACCGGTGGCTCCAAGGGGTTTGGCTTCGTCGAAATGCCCAAGCCAGGTGGAGCCAAGGCCGCGATAAAGACCCTCAACGGCAAAGATATTGCCGGCAACAAGATCCGCGTAAAGAAGGCCGAGCCGAAACCGTTCGAATCAAAACAAGAGAGTGGTAACCGCGATGAAACAGGAAAAGAATAAACCGGCCAGCCGCGATCCATTGCACGGCGTAACCCTCAAAATGATCGTCACCCGACTGGAGGAAAAATATGGCTGGGAGGAGTTGGCCCGCCGAATCAGAATCAACTGCTTCAGCAGTGACCCGAACATTTCTTCCAGCCTCAAATTTCTTCGCAAGACACCGTGGGCACGGCAAAAGGTTCAGGCGCTTTATCTGCAAACCCAGTGGCCGAATGACGACGCGTAACCTTTCCTTGTGACACCACGAAACGTAGGCTGAGGTGAACGTTTTTTGTGAACCCCAACATGCCTGGGCAATAAGCCACCTCTTGGAAAGAATCGAAAGAATCAAAAATCGGTGACAGATCACGATTCTAGGGCGTGATCGGTGGAAACCGTGGTCTGTCCCTGATCATATTGAACATGGGGGGCGGCACTCGGGGTTGACGGGGTATTTTACCCGAACTGCGGTAACATCCCCCCATGATCATCCACGCCGGCATGGACGCCTTCTACGCCTCGGTGGAGATTCGCGAGCGCCCCGAGCTGCGCGGCCGACCGGTGGCGGTGGGCGGCTCGGCCGAGGGCCGTGGCGTGATCGCCGCCGCCAGCTACGCGGCGCGCCAATACGGCGTGCGCAGTGCCATGCCCACCAGCACGGCGCTGAAGCGCTGCCCGAATCTGGTGCTGCTGCCGGTGCACATGTCGCTGTACACCGGGGTGTCGCGGCAGATCCACGCCATCTTCGCCCGCTACACGCCGCTCATCGAACCCCTGTCGCTGGACGAGGCCTTTCTCGACGTGAGCGCCAGCGAGCGCCTGTTCGGCCCGGCGGTGGAAATCGCCCGGCGCATCAAACGCGAAGTGCATGAGGAGCTGGGGCTGGTGGTCTCCACCGGCGTGGCACCAAACAAGTTCCTGGCCAAGATCGCCTCGGACCTCGACAAGCCGGACGGCTTCGTCGAGGTAGCCGCCGACGGCGTGCAGGCCTTTCTCGATCCGCTGCCGGTGTCGCGCCTGTGGGGTGTGGGCCGGGTCACCGAGGCGGCGCTGCGCAAACGTGGCATCCACACCATTGCCGACCTGCGCCGCCAGCCGGTGGAGACGCTGCGGCAGCAGTTCGGTGAACACGGCCAGCAGCTTTGGCGCCTGGCCCACGGCATCGACGAGCGCCCGGTGGTGGCCGAGCACGAGGCCAAGTCCATTTCCCACGAGACCACCTTTGCCCATGACATCGACGATCTGAACATCCTGCGCGCGGTGTTGCTCGACCTCACCGAGCAGGTGGCCTGGCGCCTGCGCCGCCACGGCAAGCGCGGCCGCACCGTTCAGCTCAAACTGCGCTTCGACGATTTCCGCACCGTGACCCGCGCCCACAGCCTGCGTGAGGCCACCGATGCCACCCAGGCCATCTGGCAAACGGTGTCACTGTTGCTGGAGCGAGAACTGGCACAGGATATCCCGCCGCTGCGCCTGCTGGGAATGGGCGTGAGTGGCTTCGACAATGGCGTGGACAGCGGCCGGCAGGGAGACCTGTTCGCCGGCGCGGCGACGGAGAGCAAGGCCGTGGATCGTGTCGCCGACGACATCAATGCCCGCTTCGGTGGCAAGGTGCTGCAGCGGGCACGCAGCAGTTGCCGTAAGGGCCGGTAGGAGTGGACCATGCCCGCGATAATCCATTCCGGCTGGAAGAAAACAATTGTGGGAGCGGCTTCAGCCGCGAAGGGTAAACCCAGATTTCTTCGCGGCTGAAGCCGCTCCCACAATGTGCTTGAAAAGCACTGTTCATCGCGGGCATGGCCCGCTCCTACGGCAGGCTGCGCTATGATGTACACCACTATTTCAACCCCCTGGCAAGACAACCCATGAGCGAAGAATTCACCTCGGACGAAGTCAATATTATCGAATCCACCCTGCTGGAGCGTTACGACAAGGCAGTACTGCCGCAGCTGGCGGACGTCGAACTGCGCCTGCACCCGGACGACCGCGAGCTGGTCGAACGCCCGGCCCTGTACTGGGAGGACGGCGACTGCCACTTCGTCATCTGCAAGCTCGACAACAACCGCTTCCGCTCCCAGTTCTTCTATCGCGGTCACCAGCAGTACGGCACCGGGCGCGACGAATACGACGACCTGCATCACTGCGCCGTGACCCTGCTGCAGGTACAGGCCGACCATCAGGC
>JAJRWE010000128.1 GCA_024276955.1 Gammaproteobacteria bacterium | reverse complement strand
GTCAATGATTTTTCGGTGAAATATGTCGCTTCGGTGTCCAATTCCATGCTGCCTCTCCAGTACCGGATTGCCGCAGTCTGGGGTGGACATGAGGGATCATTGTTGCTGTGGGCGCTGTTGCTGGGTGTGTGGACGCTGGCGGTGTCGCGTTACTCGCGCAACCTGCCGCTGGAGATGGTGTCACGTGTGATCGGTGTCATGGGCCTGATCTCGGTGGGCTTTCTGCTCTTCATGCTGTTTACCTCCAACCCCTTTGATCGTCTGCTGCCGGCGGCGCTGGACGGCCGTGATCTCAATCCGTTGCTGCAGGATCCAGGGCTGATTATTCATCCGCCGTTGCTGTATATCGGCTATGTGGGCTTTTCCGTGGCCTTCGCCTTCGCTATCGCGGCCTTGCTGGGAGGCCATATGGACGCCACCTGGGCGCGTTGGTCGCGCCCCTGGACCACCATCGCGTGGGTCTTCCTCACCCTTGGCATCTCTTTGGGCAGCTGGTGGGCCTATTATGAACTGGGCTGGGGTGGTTGGTGGTTCTGGGATCCGGTCGAGAACGCCTCCTTCATGCCATGGCTGGTGGGTACCGCGCTGGTGCATTCGCTGGCGGTGACCGAGAAGCGCGGCAGCTTCAAGAACTGGACGGTACTGCTGGCCATCCTCGCCTTCTCGCTGAGCCTGTTGGGGACCTTCCTGGTGCGCTCCGGTGTATTGACTTCGGTGCATGCCTTTGCCACCGACCCCGAGCGCGGCGTGTTTATCCTTGGCTTCCTGGTGGTGGTGATCGGTGGTTCGCTGGCCCTCTTCGCCTGGCGGGCGCCAAAGGTGGGCCTGGGTGGCCGATTCCAACTGGTGTCGCGAGAGACCTTCCTGTTGACCAATAATGTGCTGTTGGTGGTGGCCTGCGGCGCGGTGCTGCTGGGCACGCTGTATCCGCTGCTGCTGGATTCTCTGGATCTGGGCAAGATCTCTGTCGGTCCCCCCTACTTCGATACCGTATTCCTGCCCTTGATGGTGCCGTTGATCTTCCTCATGGGCGTGGGACCGATGGCGCGCTGGAAGCAGGCATCGATTCCGGATATGGCCGTGCGTCTGCGCTGGGCGGCGGTGGTCAGCGTGGTGATGGCGTTGATCCTGCCCTTCGTGATGGGCAAGTGGTCGGCGCTGGCCAGTCTGGGCTTTGCGCTGGTCTTCTGGGTGTTTGCCAGCTCGGTGGTCAATATGCGCGAGCGCATGGCGGCCACCCGGGCGAACTCGAATGCCGGCCTGTTGGCGCGCTTCTTCGGTCTGCCGCGGGCCTACCTGGGCATGCACGTGGCGCATATCGGTGTCGGTGTGTTCATCATGGGCGTGACCATGGTGCAGACCTACGAGATCGAGAAGGATATGCGTATGGATATCGGCGATACCGTCACCATGGGTGGTTATACCTTCCGCTGCGATGGCGTGCCCCAGATCGAAGGCCCGAACTATAATGCCAGCCGGGGCCAGATCCTGGTGTCACAGGATGGCAAGCCGGTCACCGTGTTGTTCCCCGAGAAGCCTACCTATCTGGTGCAGACCATGCCCATGACCGAGGCCGCCATCGATACCGGCCTGTTCCGTGATCTGTATGTCTCCCTGGGTGAACCGGTGAGCAACGGGGCATGGAGTGTGCGCGTTTATTACAAACCCTTCGTGAGCTGGATCTGGGGTGGTACCGCCATCATGGCGCTGGGCGGCCTGCTGGCTATCAGCGACCGTCGTTACCGTCTCGCCGTCCGTCGTCGCAAAGGGACCAAGGTGGAGACCGCGACAGGTGGCGCCGGTTTGGCAACGGAGGAGAAATAAAGCATGCGTTTTTTGCTGCCGCTGGGCCTTTTTACCGTCATCGTCGGTTTTCTCTGGGTGGGGCTGAGTCTCAACCCGCACGAGGTGCCGTCCCCCTTCATCGATAAGCCGGCGCCGGACTTCACTCTCCCGCAGCTGCACGATCCGCAGAAGAACTTCTCCAACAAGGACATGTTGGGCAAGGTGTGGATGCTCAATGTGTGGGCATCGTGGTGCGTGGCCTGCCGTCAGGAACATCCGCTGCTGGTGCAGATGGCGCGCGCGCAGCTGTTTCCCGTGGTTGGTCTTAATTACAAGGACGGACGCGAGGATGCCCTGCGCTGGCTGCTGGATGACGGCGATCCCTATGTGCTGAGCGTGATGGACAACAAGGGCAACGTGGGTATCGACTATGGCGTCTATGGTGTACCGGAGTCTTTCGTCATCGACAAGCAGGGCGTGATCCGACACAAGGTGATCGGGCCGCTGGGGCCGGCAGAACTGCAAAACTGTGTGATTCCGCTGGTGCGTGAGCTGGAGAAGGCCACCGCCGAGAGCCAGATCTCCGAGGAGGTGAAAAAAGCATGCGTCTGATGCCAACATTGAGTGCGGTATTTGCCGCCCTGTTACTGTTGCAGGCCCCCTTGTTGTCGGCCAAAGAGGCGGTGACGATGGCGGAAGACCCTGTGCTGGAAAAGATCGTCAACGAGATTTCCGCCGAATTGCGCTGCCTGGTGTGTCAGAACCAGACTATCGCCGATTCCCACGCCGACCTGGCCGTCGACCTGAAAAACCAGGTTCGGGACATGGTGCGCGAGGGCAAGACGCAGGATGAAATTGTCGATTACATGGTGCAGCGCTATGGTGATTTCGTTCGTTACCGCCCGCCAGTGAAGGCCTCGACTTATTTGTTGTGGGTGGGCCCTTTTCTGTTGCTGTTTGTCGGCATTTTCGTGCTGATACTGAACCTGAAGAAGCGTCGTTTACTGACGGGTGAGCAGGATGAGGCGCTATCGCCAGAGGAAAGTGAGCGCCTGGCGCAGTTGTTGAGATCTGAAGAAGAGAAGAACAAATCATGATGATTTTCTGGTTGGTTGCGGTATTGCTGATAGTTGCCGCATTGTTGTTTTTGTTGCCACCTTTGGTCAAGACTCGTGCCAGCGAGGGTGATGCCCTGGCTCGTGATGAGCTGAATCTGACGATTTTTAAAGATCAGATGACTGAGTTGGAGGCAGACTTGTCCGCGGGTGTGCTGACGTCGGAACAATACGACGTTGCGCGGCAAGATCTCGAACGTGACTTCCTGCATGACAGCGGCGGCGAGAATATTGAGACCACCGGTCAGGCCGACCGTATTATCGGTCGTGCAGCAGCGGCGGTCATTCTGGTGCTGGTGCCGGTACTGGCAGTGAGCATCTATGGCCTGCTGGGCGCCGGTGCGGCGGGGCTTGATCCCGACAGTGCCAGGCCAGATGTGCAGGCTGAGGGCCATCAAGGCACGCTGGAGGAGCAGATCGTCATGCTGCAAGAGCACTTGCAGAACAACCCTGAGGATGCCGAGGGGTGGCTGATGCTGGCGCGTTCCTATTACTTCATGAAGGACTTCGCCGCCGCCAGTGAGGCCTATGCACGGGCTTCGGCATTGATTCAGAACCCCGACCCGAACCTGTTCGCCGACTGGGCCGACGCCGCGGCCATGGCGCAGGACCGGAAGATGGCGGGCAGGCCCTACGAACTGGCGAAGAAGGCCCTGAGCCTCCAGCCATCCCACCAGAAGGCCTTGTGGCTGGCGGGTACGGCGGCCTTTCAGGCCGAAGATTACAATGCCACCCTGGAGTACTGGCAACGTCTGGTGAGGCAGTTCCCGGAAGGCTCTGAAAACCAGGTGCAGATGCAGCGCAATATCGATGAGATCAAGGAGATGCTGGGCACCTCGGCGGGGCCACAAACGGCTGCGACCCAAACACCACCGGCAGCGGGTGTCGCTTTGCATGGTGTGGTGCGCCTGTCTGATGAGCTGAAGGGGCGTGTGTCACCGGAGCAGACGGTCTTTGTCTACGCCCGTGCGCCGAGTGGTCCACGTATGCCGTTGGCCATTGTACGCAAGCAGGTAAAAGACCTGCCGTTGACCTTTACCCTGGATGACTCCACGGCCATGACGCCGGCCATGAAGCTGTCCGCCTTCCCGCGGGTCGTGGTGGGTGCGCGGGTTTCCCAAAGCGGGAATGCGGTTCCGCAGAGTGGTGATATGGAGACCGTCATGGGACCTGTCGAGGTATCGACTGCCGGCGAGCTGGAACTGGTGATCGACTCGATCGTGCCGTAATATAGGCGCGCTTTTTTCGTGTAAATTTTGTACCGTAGATTGTTTGCCGCCAAATGCTTGGCGTAACATTTAACGTAACTAACTCTGATGGGTAGGAGATGCATATGGATCGCAGGGTTGTCTTTTATCGTGTCTTTGTACTGTCTTTGGTGTTGTTTGCTGTCGGAGCGACTCAAGCGGGCGATCCCCAGCGCGGGCGGCAAATCTATATTGAACGCTGCGCGGGTTGTCATGGCCTGACGGGCTCGCCTACCATGGCCGCGGTGCCGGCCTTTTCGCGCGGCGAAGGGGTGATGAAATCGGATCAGGAGTTATTGGCCTTTATCAAACGCGGAAAGGGTGTCATGCCGGGCTATGATGGCCTGTTGACCGACATGGAAATCCGCGACACCCTCGCCTATATCAGGACCCTGTTTTGATGAAACGTCGTATTCTGGTTGCAGGGATGGCCTTGATGGCCGCAATTGTCACAGGCATGACCGGCTGTTCCGATGATCAGCCGACGACCGATGAGGCCGCGCAAGTAGCGCCATCCGCCAGTGAGTCAGTCGTAGCACCCGCGCCGCAGGCGAAGAACGGCTATCACGTCGCCGATACCTTCAACGTGGGTGACTACACTTATGTGCGTTCACTGGTGCTGGACAAGAAAAAGGGCAGCGTCTGGGTGGGTACCAGTGTTGGCGCGCTGGAAGTGGATGTCGCTACCCATGCCCTACTGGGAACCTATACCCGCGAGCACGGCCTGGCCAATGAATATGTGTTC
>JAJRWE010000127.1 GCA_024276955.1 Gammaproteobacteria bacterium | reverse complement strand
GGCGAGGAAGTCACAGCGTTCCTTGGTGAGACGGCGCAGGCCCTGCCCTTCGGCGCCCATGACGATGCCCAGCGGCCCGCGCAGATCGAGTTCGTACAGGGTCTGGTCGGCGTTGCCATCCAGCCCCACCAGCCAGATGCCACGTTCCTGCAGCTCTTTCAGGCTGCGCGCCAGGTTGGTGACCTGCACGAAGGGCACGGTCTGCGCGGCACCACTGGCGACCTTGATGGCGGTGGCGGTCAGAGAGGCGGCGCGATCCCTGGGCGCGATCACCGCCTGCACCCCGGCGGCATCGGCGCTGCGCAGACAGGCGCCGAGGTTGTGCGGGTCGGTGACGCCATCGAGGATCAGCAGGAAGGGCGGCGCATCGAGCCCGTCGAGGATACGGTCGAGATCGGCCTCGCCCAGATTACGCGGCGCCACCGAACGCGCCACCACACCCTGATGACGCGCCCCGGAGACCAGGGTTTCCAGCTCGCGTTTGTCGCTGCCGTGAATGGTAACACCGGCCTTTTTCGCCAGTTCCAGTATCACCGCCATGCGCTTGTCATGACGCCGCTGATCCACCCATATCTCAGACACGCTATCGGGTGCCTGCTCCAACGCGGCCTGTACCGCATGCAGGCCGAACAGATAGTCGCTCATTCGCTGCTGGGTTTTGGCTTACGGCGCGGGCGGCGACGACGCTTCTTTTTCGCCGGTTTGTCGGCGGATTCACCGGCCGGTGGCGTTTCCTTCGCGACGTTCGCGGTCTGCTCCGTGGTTTGCGCACTGGTGTCCGTGCTCTTCTTCTTGCTGCGTCGCCGGCGTTTCTTCTTTTTCTTCGGCTTGTCCATGGCCTCGCCGCCCTCACCCTGCGTGCCTTCCCCGCTGGCAACGGCGGCAGCCTGCGGCTGAGCACCCTCGCCCGGCTTCTTCTTGCGACGCTTGCGGGTCTTCTTCTTTCGCTCTTGCCGCGGCTCACCTGGCACCTTGTCGGCCAGCTCGAAGTCGATCTTCTTTTCGTCCAGATCGACACGCACCACACGCACTTCGATCTTGTCACCCAGCCGGTATTGCTTGCCGGTGCGCTCGCCGCGCATGATGTGATGGGCCGGATCGAAGTGGTAATAGTCGCTGGTCAGCGAGGTGACGTGCACCAGGCCCTCGACATAGATGTCGTCCAGCTCCACGAACAGGCCAAAACCGGTAACGGAGGTAATGATGCCAGGAAAGACCTCGCCCACCTTGTCCATCACGTATTCGCACTTCAGCCAGTCGGTGGCGTCGCGGGTCGCCTCGTCGGCACGGCGCTCGGTCATGGAACAACGCTCGCCCAGATTTTGCATATCAGACGGGGCATAGTCGAAGTCCGCAGCCTTGCCGCCACGCAGGATGTGGCGAATACCGCGGTGCACCAGCAGGTCGGGATAACGACGAATAGGCGACGTGAAGTGTGCGTATTCCTCCAGCGAAAGCCCGAAGTGGCCGAGGTTTTCCGGCTGATAGACGGCCTGATTCATGCTGCGCAGCAGCACCGTCTGAATCAGATGCGCATCGGGACGCTCCCGCACGCTGTCCAGCAGCGTAGCGTAATCCTTTGCGGTGGGCTTGTCGCCGCCGGGCAGATCGAGTCCCAGCTCAGCGAGGAAGGCGCGCAGATCGATCAGTTTGGTTTCTTTGGGGGTATCGTGCACACGGAACAGGGTCGGCATCTTGTGCTTGGTGAGAAACTTGGCCGCCTCCACATTGGCGGCGATCATGCATTCCTCGATCATCTTGTGGGCGTCGTTACGCATCAGCGGCTCAATGCGCTCGATCTTCTTGTCTTCGCCGAAGACGATACGGGTCTCGGTGGTTTCGAACTCAATGGCGCCGCGCTTTTTCCGCTGTTTGATGAAGACCTGGAACAGGTCATGCAGATTTTCCAGATGCGGCACCTGACGTGCGTAGGTCTTGCGCAGACCGGCGTGGCCGTCAATGATGGCCGCCACCTTGTCATAGGTCAGGCGTGCATGGGAGCGCATCAGGCCTTCGAAGAAGCGGTGGCTCTTTACCTTGCCGCTGGCACTCACCTGCATCTCGCACACCATACACAGGCGATCCACCTTGGGATTGATGGAGCACAGGCCGTTGGACAGTACCTCCGGCAGCATGGGAATCACCCGGCCGGGAAAATACACCGAATTGCCGCGCTCGATGGCCTCGGCGTCCAGCGCGCTGCCGACGCCCACGTAATGTGACACATCGGCAATGGCCACCAGCAGCCGCCACCCCGAACCCTGCGGTTCGCAGTAGACGGCGTCATCGAAATCGCGCGCATCCTTGCCATCGATGGTCACCAACGGCAGCTCGCGGATGTCCTCGCGGCCCTTTTTGTGGCTGGGCAGCACGCGCGGCTTGAGTCCGGCGACCTCGTCTTCCACGCCTTGCGGCCACAGATAAGGCAGACCATGGGCGCGGGCGGCGATATCGATTTCCATGCCCGGCGCCATGTGTTCACCGAGCACCTCCAGAATACGGCCAATGGGCTGACGGCGACGGCTGGGCTGCTCAACCACCTCCACCATCACGATCTGCCCTTCGCGGGCGTCGCCCAACTCCTCAACAGGAATCAAAATGTCGTGGGTAATGCGTTTGCTATCGGGAGCGACAACGGCGATACCGCCTTCAATCAGCAGGCGTCCGACGATCTGGTGGGTATTGCGCTCCAGCACCTCCACCACGGCGCCTTCACGGCGGCCCCGGCGGTCGATGCCGGACACATGCGCCACCACACGGTCGCCATGAAACAGTGCACGCATGTCGCGCGGCCCCATAAACAGGTCATCGCTGCCATCGTCCGGCACCAGAAAGCCGAAGCCATCGGGATGGGCGATGATGCGGCCGCGCACCAGATCCATTTTGTCCAGTGGCCCGTAGGCATTGCGACGATTGCGCACCAGCTGGCCATCGCGCTCCATGGCGCGCAGGCGGCGGGTCAGCGCGATCTGCGATTCCTCGTCATCCAGGCCCAGGCGCTCCGCCACCTGCTGCCAGACCAGCGGTTCACCGGCCTCTTCGAGCAACTCGAGAATAAGCTCGCG
>JAJRWE010000126.1 GCA_024276955.1 Gammaproteobacteria bacterium | reverse complement strand
GCTAACTTATTGATATGGAAGTTATTGACATCGATTTACTACTTCACCTGCTGGGTGAGCCACGCTACGGGGTGAATTGCACGCTTGCGGTGATGCATGGCTGCGTTGCAACTCCTTGGAATAGAACAACTATTCCGCGTCGTTGCGCCTTGCCCTGCATCACCGCAAACGCACACTTCACACCGTCCAACTGAGGACTCTAGGATTATCCGAGTGATCGGTGCAGGTACAGGGAGCGCGCGAACCAGCCTGCATAGAAACTTTCCAGTAATCATCCATACCGACAACAAACATTCCATTTCATTTTAGTCTGATATTTTGAGAACAATAAAAACCCTTTAATTTCAAAGCAATCAAAGCAATAGAGAGTTTTGGAAGAGTGGCACGTTGCTTGCCAGCCAGTAGTAGGCGAAAGGGGCTGTTTTCGGAGGACTAATATGCAAACTGCACCATCGGTACTGCTGCTCGGCATTGGCAATGTATTGTGGGCCGACGAGGGTTTTGGTGTGCGGGCCGTCGAGTCCATCAACCGCAAGTACCAGTTTTCAGATAACGTCGTGTTGATGGACGGTGGCACCCAGGGTATCTACCTGATCCAGCATGTGCAGGCTGCGGACATCCTGATCGTCTTCGATGCCATCGACTACGGCCTCACGCCCGGCACCCTGAAAATGATCGAGGGCGATGCCGTGCCCAATTTCATGGGCGCCAAGAAGATGAGCCTGCACCAGACCGGCTTTCAGGAAGTGCTGGCCATGGCGCGCATGCTCGACAGCTACCCTCGGCAACTGCTGCTGATCGGCGTACAGCCAGCCGTGCTGGAAGACTTCGGCGGCAGCCTGCGACCCGAGGTCAAGGCGCAGATCGATCCCGCCATCAAGGCGGCCATCGGCTATCTCTCACAACACGGTGTCGAGTTCACGCAACGCCGCTTGCCGCTCGCCGAAGATACCTTGCTGGCTCCCCCGGCACTGGACATAACGGGCTACGAGGCCAATCGTCCGGGTGCAGACGAGGCCTGCCGTGTCGGCGATGAGCGCGTGCTGGCATCCGATGATTACAAGATCCAGTATCAGGAAATCCCCCTCGACGGTGGCCGGCTGGATGTCAGCCTCGATCACCACCTGGATAAGTATCGCTGATGTGCATTGGTATCCCGATGCGCATCACGCAGACCGAAGGCAACTATGCCCTTTGTGAGGGCATGGGCGAGCAACGCCGCGTGGACACCCTGCTGGTGGGCTCGCAGGCGGTGGGTACCTGGGTGCTGGTGTTCATCGACAGTGCGCGTGAAGTGCTGACCGCCGAGGGTGCAGCAAAAATCACCTCGGCCTTGCAGGCGGTCAATCTGGCCATGCAGGGTGATGACGACATCGGGCACCTCTTCGCCGACCTGGTGGATCGCGAACCCCAACTGCCCGACTTCCTTCAACAGACCCTCAACGAAACGGCAGGAGACTAACCATGCCATCCCCCCTGATTCGCGACATGATCGACAAGTATCACTACCCCGTGCTGGGTAGCGATGATATCGATAAGTTTCTGGCCAGCCATGACGACGTGGTGCTGTTCTTTGCTGAGAACCCGATGAACTACCCGGAAAGCAATGACGTTGCGGTCGTGCTGCCGGAGCTGATGAAGGTGTTCGAGGGTCGCCTCACGACCGCCGTCATCAGCCAGACCTCCGAGCGGGAACTGTTCCGGCGCTACAACTTCAAGGGCTGGCCATCGCTGGTATTTGTGCGGCGCGGCGAGTACCTCGGCGTCATCAGTCGGGTGCAGGACTGGCATGTCTATATCGACATGATCGAAGACATTCTCCGTGCAGAACCCAGTGCACCGCCAGCCATCGAGATTCCGCTTGTGCAGGTACAGGCCAACCAGTAAACCCCACCGGACGAGGGACAGACCATGAATGAATTTGCGATACCCGTAACAGGTATTAGTCCCGGCAGTCAGCCGGTCGATGATGACGGTGCAGAACTCGACATTCTGCAAATGCCATCCGACATGAATACCTACACCATGCCAGAGATACCGGAGCCGGAAGAAGCCGCCGATCTGGTGGCGGCTAAGCAGGTGCTGGGAAAATTGCACGCGGCGCTGGTCGATTTCAAGGTGGAGTCGGAAAATATCGTGTTCGATATTTCCGATTTCGATGCGGGTAATCGGAATCTGATCGATCAGGTGTTGGCGGTGGGTGAGGTCAGTGTCATTTTCGAGGGGGCGGTGAAATTCCGTGCCCAGGAATCAGCGCTGGCGGGCATCTGGCGGGTCGAATATCTGGACGAGGATGGCGTCGTGCTGAAAGATACTATCTAGATCGGTGCCATCCCTGCGCTGGTGAAATTGGCGACCTTTGCTGACAGTTCTGAGATGCTGGACATAGACCAGGATAATCTGCCCGACGGCATCTTGAATTCGCCGCCGCTGTTCACCGAGCTGAATGACAAGATACCGGCGTACACACCGGGCATGCTGCCGCACGTAATCAACCTTTCTCTGCTGCCGCAGACCGAGGAGGATCTGGCCTTTCTGGATCAGCAGATGGGTGTCGGGCCGACAACCATCCTGTCCCGGGGCTACGGCAACTGCCGGGTCACCAGTACAACCGCCCGCAATGTCTGGCGGGTGAAATTCTTCAATTCCCGCGATGCCATCATTCTCAACACCATTGAGGTCGTGGATGTGCCAGCTGTGGCACTGGCGTCCCAGGATGACATTGGCGACAGCATCGATCGCCTGCAGGAAATCCTCAAGGTCTACCAATGAAAGACGGGTTTTTCAGTGGCTCCTACGGCGGTGATAACAGCAAGATCCAGGATGGAACAAAGCTGGAGTGCAAGATTTGCTGGCACGTCTACGACCCGATCGAGGGGGATGACTACTGGCAGATACAGCCTGGCACACCCTTTTCGCAATTGCCGGATCACTGGCGCTGTCCCCGTTGCGATGGCAACAAGGACGATTTCATGGTGATCGAGTGATGGCCAACGGCCCTGCCTATCTGTCGGAAGGTCTGGAAAGGGTGTATACGGACATCCAGCAAGAACGCATGGCGGGCGTGCCGATCCTCAATCCGCAACTCGCAGTTCAGGTTGTGGGCATGCAGGCCTGGGGCAAGCATTCCCTCGGCGTGCTGATCACACCCTGGTTCATGAACCTCATGCTGCTGTCCAGCGAAGGCAACGACTGGCATGACCTGCCGCTGGGCTCCTCGCAACGCCATGTCTTTCCTTCCGGCCCCTATGAATTCATTGTCGGTGAGGAGGCGGGCATTGGCCGCTACCAGATGTGCTCGCTGTTCTCGCCCATGTTCGACTTTGCCGATCAGGGCAGTGCCGTGGCCACGGCCGAGGCGGTGATGGACGCCATCATGTGCGAGAAGAACCACGAGGTCATCGACGCCCGCTCACCCGACACGCCGCCCCCCGCTGTCACCGAGGACCGGCCGGCCCTGGGTGAGCGCATGGATCAGCCCCTCAGTCGCCGCGACCTGTTGCGCGGCGCCTTTCTGCGGTACGGGCAGGGATGAAAGTCGAGGGCCGCCTGGACATCGACCTGTATCGCGATGCCGCGCAGGTGCGGGAGGTGACCATCCGTTCGACGCGCCCCTTCCAGGCCGTGCGCCTCTTTCACGGCAAGCCCGTGGATCAAGCACTGGAAACCCTGCCCCTGCTCTACAGCGTGTGCGGCACGGCACAGGCGGCGGCCGCCGTGGCGGCCTGTGAACAGGCCATGCTGGTCACGGTCTCGGACAATCAGAACAGGGCGCGCGAACTGCTGGTCCAGGCCGAGACCTCACGCGAACACATGTTCCGCATCCTGCTCGACTGGCCCACATTTGCCGACCACCCCCGGCCGGATGCCGCGCAGATGGGGGCCATGAGTGCCCTGCCCAGATGCCTGCGCAATACCATCTTCCCCGAGGGTAATCCGTTTCAGGTCGGTGGCACCGCCATGACGGTGGATCGACGGGCCCTGGCCGCGTGCCTGAACGACGCCCGGCAATTTGTGGAGGCACAGATCCTCAATCTGAGTTTTGATGAATGGCAGGCAATGGACAACGAGGCCGCGCTGGTCGCCTGGGCCGGGGGTAGCGACAGCATCGCTGCGGCACGGGTGCAGATGGTGATGCGTGAAGGCTGGTCGGATTTCGGGCGTTCCACCATTACCGGTCTGCCGTGTCTCGAGATAGACGCGCTGCACGAACGCCTGGCGGCCGCGTCGGCGGAGGCCTTCATCAGCCGGCCACAATGGCAGGGCGCCAGCCATGAAACCACAGCCCTGACACGGCAGAGTGCCCGGCAGCAGGCGTTGCTGCGTGACCTGTGTGACCGACATGGCAACGGCCTGTTGC
>JAJRWE010000125.1 GCA_024276955.1 Gammaproteobacteria bacterium | reverse complement strand
CTCTGCACCATTCGTTGTTTTTATCGTGCTCTATTTTTTCCCCTGGAACCCAATTTACCCTTCTATTATTGCCATGTTTGCGGGCTCGGCGGCAACGATGCTTTGCCGACCGGATCTAAAACGAAAAACCTGGATTGGCGGTCTGCTCTTTTTGGCCTACTACGCTATCTTCCTGGCGGGACTGGAGTGGAGTGCGCCGGGCTATATCGATCGGGTCTGGAATATGGAGGTGTTATCAGGTGTGACCGTTGGCTTCATGCCTATCGAAGAGCTGCTGTTTGCCATCGGCTTTGGTATGTACTGGTCGGGGGTGTATGAGCACTTTACCTGGCGTAAGTTGGCGGACGCTGACAAGGATTCCCAACGGAATACTTAGAAGGTCAAGTGTAGTATGGCTCTGTGTAAAAGGGGTATCGTAGTTTTTATTGAAAACTGAAACTTTCAAGATGAAAAAACACCTGTTTAGAGGAAGCCGTACATGAAAGACCATTCACAGCACAACAAGTCATCGCAGTATAAAGAGAACAGTCTGACATTGGTGGGTGCCGTATCGATGGGCACCGGGGTTATGATTGGTGCGGGCATCCTTGCTCTGACAGGACAGATTGCCGAGCTTGCTGGCCCGCTATTTCCTCTTGCCTTTCTTGCCGCGGCAGTGGTGACCGCTTTTAGCGCATATTCTTATGTGAAATTATCCAATGCGTATCCTTCCGCGGGGGGTATTGCCATGTTTTTTCAGAAGGCCTATGGGAAGGGAGTGATGACGGCCGCTGGTGCGCTGCTCATGTATTTTTCGATGGTCATCAATCAGAGTCTGGTTGCAAAAACATTTGGTACCTATAGCATACAATTGTTCGATATTGATCCTGGCAGTTGGATAGTACTCGCGCTGGCGGTTGGGCTGCTAATTTTTGCTTTTTTTCTTAATATCTCGGGTAACCGTGCGATTGGCCTTTTTTCCCTGCTGATGGCCTTTATTAAAATTGGCGGCATTGTCGTTTTTGCCGTTGGTGGTTTGTGGATTGCCGATTTTTCGTTTGAAAGTAGCTCGGCCAGTGTGGCAGATACATCTGCAACAGGGTTCATAGCGGCGATGGCCCTGGCGATTCTGGCTTATAAGGGATTTACCACAATCACAAATAGTGGCTCCGAAATTGTTGATCCACATCGCAATGTTGGGCGTGCCATAATAATTTCAATTGCGATCTGTGTGGTAATTTATATCCTGGTCGCACTGGCTGTAGCGGGTAATCTCAGTTTGCCGGAAATCATTGCGGCGAAAGACTTTGCACTTGCAGAGGCGGCGCGTCCAGCGCTGGGTGATTATGGGCTATGGTTCACCGTTGCGTTAGCGATTGTCGCCACGGTTTCAGGCGTTATTGCCAGTATATTTGCGGTATCACGTATGCTCGCTATGTTGACCGACATGAAGCTGGTTCCGCACCGTCATTTTGGTATGCCGGGTAGCATCCAGAATCATACGTTGGTTTATACCGTTGTAATAGCAATATTCTTGACCCTGTTTTTCGACTTGAGCCGTATCGCCTCGCTGGGAGCCATTTTCTATTTGTTGATGGATATTGCGGTGCATTGGGGTGTGTTGCGCTATCTCCGCAAGGAAATTAAGGCTAATGCAGTTATTTTGATTGTGGCAATTGCCTTTGATGTCATCGTGCTGGGTGCTTTTTTAATAGTGAAGGCATCCACCGATATGATGGTCATCTACGCGGCCCTGGTAGGGATTCTGATTGTTTTTATTGGTGAGAGATTCTTTTTACGTCAATCATGAAATTATAGATACACATAATATGATCAGGTTGTGCGGCTGTGAATCAATCAGTTACCAGAAGGCGTTACATGCGCTACGGTGAGTGGTTCTACACAATGGATAATACAAGAAGAAAGAGATGTTTAAATTGATATACCGCCAATTAGCCTATGAGCCATTTCGCACACTTTTAACGGGTGGTGCGATCGCCAGTGCGCTGGCGGTCATTCTGTTGTTGGAAGGGTTCCAGTCCGGCCTGCTTATTCAACTGAAAAATGTGGCGCTCAACCGGGGTGCCGATTTGATTGTGGCACAGGCCGGGGTTTCCAATTTTGTCGCCAGCCGTTCACTGTTACCTCAAGTGAGCCGCCAGCAGATTGAAGCCGTAGACGGCGTTGTAGTGGCACATCCTATCACTATGGTGCCGGTCATTTATGAAAAACACGGTTATCGCAAAAGTCCGATATTTTTTGTAGTCTACGATATTGGTGGCGGACCGTCGAAGATCAAAGCCGGTAGGGCGGCAAAAGAAGCACGGGATATCGTGATTGATGAGTCGCTGGCGGTGTTGTACGATTTGAATGTCGGCGATCCTTTCATCGTGGCCGATTTTAAATTCCATATCTCCGGTATTGCCGAGCAGGCATCGGCGCTGTTTACCGCTTTTGCGTTTATTAATTACGACGACATGATCGACTTCTTTTTCGATTCCGATCTGGTTGGAGATATTAGCAATCTGCCCCTGTTGAGTTTCCTGTTGATTGAGCTGCAGCCGGGCGCTGATAGAAACGCCGTTGCCGCTGCCATAGAAGCAGTGGAGCCCGATGCTGATGTCTTTACTCCGGAGCAGTTGGCACGTAATGATATGGCGATGGGGCGCACATTGTTTGGGCCGGTCATGGGCGTGTTGATCGGTGCTGGTTATATCATCGCCTTATTGGTCGTTGGCATGATCATGTTTGCCGCAGTACATGCGCGGTTGCGCAATTTTGGCGTGATGAAAGCCTTGGGGTTTCCCAGCCGTTCTTTGATAAAAGAGATGGTGTTGGAGTCACTGGTGATGGTACTGCTGGCTTTTCCTGTGGCGCTGTTGTTGGCGCAAGGTGGTGCCTGGTTCATCGAGACTCGCGTGCCGCTTTATCTGGTTCCAGTGATGGAAACGATACCGTTGTTACGCACCTTTATTGCTGCATTGGTGTTAGGTGTGATCGGTGCTTATCTGCCATATCGTCTTATCGCCAAACTTGATCCCGCGATTGTATTCAGGAGTTAGTATGCTTTATTGGAGTCTGAAACCCCTCTTTACCGAACCAATGCGACTCATGGTCAGCGCCTTGGCCGTGGCGGTTTCATTCAGTTTAGTGATATTTTTCAGTGCGGCATTTGAAGGTGAATCCGAGCAAATGGTTGTCTATCTGGAAAAAATGGATGCCGACGTCTGGGTGATGCAAAAGGGGGTGTCAAACATGCACATGGCCAGTTCCATGGTGTGGGACTGGAAGGCAGACAAGATTGCGCAAATGCCGGAAGTGCGGGAGGTTGCGGCGATTCTTTATTTCAACGGTGCGGTAAAGATCGGTGGCAAGGATTGGTTTTCTTATGTCATCGGGGTTACGCCTGATTATAGCCACACCGGTCCTTGGGCAATGGTACAGGGCAAAGCCATGCCTGGCCCCGGTGAGGTGGTGATTCCGGAGGTTACTGCAAAGCTCACGGGCGTGCAGATTGGCGATGAGATTACCCTGGTCGACCAGTCTTTAAAAGTTGTGGGCTTGTCCAAGGGTACCTTTTCCATGGCGAGTTCGATTGTCTTTGTCTCCCGGGAGGATCTGGGTGATTTGCTGACAGGTAGAGACCAGTACAGCTATATCATGGTCTATGCCAAACCAGGGATTGATGCACAAGCGCTGACTGCGCGTATTAAGGATGAGGTCGACAAGGTCAATGCACTCACCAGTGATGCATTTATCGACAGTGACCGGCAACTGGCGCTGCAGATGGGCGCCGAGATTATTCGCATGATGACCCTGCTTGGCACCCTGCTGGCGACCCTGATTGTTGCCTTTACCGCCTATTCTTTAATCGCAAGAAAAAAACAGGAGTTGGCGATTGCCAAGGCGGTTGGTTTCAGTAATAGCCAGATTTATCTTGCGGCACTGTGCCAGAGCCTGGTGATTACGGTGTTGGGACTGCTGTTTGCAGTGCTTATTTCATTCACGCTTCTGGCTTGGCTGCCGACGATCGTGCCGCAAATCAATTTGGCGGTACGCCTGCATCAGTTCACGTCGCTTGCAGTGGCTATACTACCGGTGGCCATCCTGGCATCACTCTGCGCGGCACGCACCGTGGCCAGGGTTGATCCCATGACGGCGTTTCATCGTTGAGGTTTGTCATAATGACAAAGACTATTCTACAAGCAAATAATATCAGCAAATACTTTGGCAGCGGTGTCTCTGAAGTTCGTGCTGTCAACGGTGTAAATCTCAAGATCAAGCGAGGTGAGTTGGTGCTTATCATGGGGCCATCCGGTTCGGGAAAGACAACCCTGTTATCCATGCTTGGCGCCCTATTAAGTCCCACCTCAGGAGAGATTATCATTGATGGTACCGATATCAGTTCAGTGAAAGAGGCGGCGTTGGCTGCGCTACGCGCGCAAAAAATCGGCTTTGTGTTTCAGGCATTCAATCTATTAGAGGCCTTAACGGCTGAAGAAAATATTCTCTTCCCGGCGCAGCTCGGTACTGAGGGAACGCAAGGGGCCAAAAAGCGGCTGGATGAATTGTTGACACGGCTGGGTTTGACCGCCCGACGCAAGGCCTTACCTAACACACTTTCCGGGGGCGAAAAACAGCGTGTCGCCATCGCCCGCGCCTTGATCAACCGACCACCTATTATTCTCGCCGATGAACCCACTGGCAATCTCGATTCCCATAAGGGCCAGGAAGTGATGATGATTCTACACGACATCGCCCGTGATGATGGTTGTGCGGTATTGATGGTGACCCACGATCCTCGTGTCGAAGAGATCGCAGATCGGATCCTGTGGTTGGAAGATGGTGCATTACGCGATCGGAAATCCGAACAGCACTCATGGGTCATTGATCCCGTCTGCGGTATGCGGGTGGATGAGTGGACCGCCTCGGTCATGACTGAATATAACGATAAAAAATTCGTGTTTTGTTCGAGCCGCTGTTTAAGTCGTTTTGAGGCGCGACCGGAGTATTATGTCAATAATCGCTAAGAACTTTTTTGTTCTCGGCGAATCAGAGAGTCCTGACGAGTAAATAGACGCTTACCAGTGCCCCGGATGTTATTCCGGATTTTTATTTTGCCCATATGGCAAGCCCGCCAGAGGCTCCATCACCATTTGCATGAGGAAACCGTTGTATGAGAAGAATTCCACCCAAAGCTTTAGCATTGCCTGATTCTTCACGGCGTCGGTTTTTGCAGGGGCTTGCCGCAGGCGGTGTACTGATGGGACTGTCACCGTGGGGCGGGTCGGTTCGGGCCGGGCAGACGGCCGCTACGCAGATCGGCATGGCGCCGGTGCTCAGCGGCACGGAGTTTGATCTCAGCATTGCTGAAACCATGGTCAACTTTACCGGTAGCCCGCGCATGGCGACCACGGTCAACGGTTCTCTGCCGTCGCCCATCCTGCGCTGGCGCGAGGGGGACACGGTGACTATTCGTGTCACCAATCATCTCAACGTGTCGACCTCCATCCACTGGCACGGCATCATTCTGCCCTATCAGATGGACGGCGTGCCCGGTGTTAGTTTCAATGGTATCGCACCCGGAGAGACCTTTACCTATCGCTTTAAGGTGGAGCAGGCCGGTACCTACTGGTATCACTCCCACAGTGGCTTTCAAGAACAGACTGGCATCTATGGCACGATTATTATCGAGCCCCGGGGTGGCGAAACGATTCGTGTCGACCGTGACTACGTGGTGCAATTGTCCGACTGGACCGACGAAGACCCCATGGATGTATTCACCAAGCTGAAAAAGCAGAGCGACTACTACAACTTCATCACACCGACGGCGCTGGACTTCTTCCGCGATGCCAGCGAGGAGGGCATGGGCAATGCCATCAGTAAGCGGCGCATGTGGAACAAGATGCGCATGACGCCTACGGATCTGGCGGATATTTCTGCCTACACCTACACCTACCTCATGAATGGCACCACCCCGGCCGGTAACTGGACCGGGTTGTTCGAGCCCGGTGAGCGCGTACGCCTGCGCTTCATCAGCAGCGGAACGCAGAGCTATTTCGACGTGCGTATCCCGGGTCTGAAGATGACCGTGGTGCATGTCGACGGCCAGGACGTGGAGCCGGTGACCGTAGACGAATTCCGCTGCGGTCCGGGCGAAACCTACGACGTACTGGTCACGCCCGAGGATGAGGCCTATACCATCTTTGCCCAGTCCATGGATCGTACCGGTTATGCGCGTGGCACCCTGGCGACTCGCGCCGGCCTCAGTGCGCCGGTGCCGGAGCCCGATGAGCCTGAATGGCTGAGCATGGCCGACATGATGGGTTCCATGGCCCAGGGTGGCGGCATGGCTGGTGGCGCGATGGCGAGCGGAGACATGGCCGGCATGAAGGGTATGGGCACAAACGCCGTGCATGTGCGTCATGCCAGCACTGAATACGGGCCCAGCGTCGACATGCGTGTGGATACGCCGCGCACCAACCTCGATGACCCCGGTATCGGCCTGCGCAATAACGGTCGCCGGGTGCTGACCTATGCCGATATTCGCAGCCTTCGTGAGCCCGAGGATCGGCGTGAGCCCGGACGAGATATCGAACTACATCTAACGGGGAATATGGAGCGATACACCTGGTCGCTGGATGGTCTTGAATTCGGCAAGTCCACACCGATACATTTCCGCTATGGTGAACGCCTGCGCGTGATCCTGCATAACGACACCATGATGTCGCACCCCATGCATTTGCACGGTATGTGGAGTGATGTGGAAACACCCGCGGGGGAATTCCTCGCCCGCCGGCATACCGTCAGCGTGCAGCCGGCACAGCGGGTCACGTTCCGTGTCAGTGCCGACGCCCTGGGCAACTGGGCCTGGCACTGTCATCTGCTTTACCACATGGATGCGGGCATGTTCCGCCTGGTGGTGGTGACATGAAACCGTTAATGACAGGAAGCACAGTGTCAATAGTGAACAGGTCATGGGTTCCGCTGATTGCGGTTATGTTGGGCCTCAGCGCTCAGCCGGTCTTGGCCGAAGGTGAGGCTGTGTCGGACATGAATCACGGCTCGATGACAGCATCGGACAACGACAGTGGCATGGATATGGGCGGGGGAACGGGCGCCATGCAGGGTGGCTCGGCCCCGGCCGACGCCCGTGATCCCCACGCCTATTCGGATGGCTATGACTTTGGCGCCATCCCGCGTCCTCGCTTCGCCGATGAGCAGAACTTTGCGTCGTTGCGGATGGATCGTTTCGAAGCCGTACGCAGTGAAAATAACACCTCGGCGCTGTATGACCTGCAGGCCTGGTTTGGCCGTGACTACGACCGGCTGGTGCTTAAGGCCGAGGGCAGCATTGACGACGGTAAGCTCGATGAGAGTAGCACCGAACTGCTGTGGGGCCACGCCGTGGCGACCTATTGGGATGGTCAGCTGGGCCTGCGTTACGACAGCGGTGATGGTTCGACCCGCAGCTGGCTGGCCTTTGGTCTGCAGGGACTGGCGCCTTACTGGTTCGAAGTGGATATTACGGGTTATATCGGTGAGCAGGGGCGTACGGCCCTGAGTCTGGAGGCCGAATACGAAATCCTGTTTACGCAGCGCCTGATTTTGCAACCGCGCCTTGAAGCGGATGTGTACGGCAAGGACGACGCCGAACGAGGTATCGGTGCTGGCTTGTCTGAAGTTTCGGCTGGCTTACGTCTGCGTTATGAAATCCGCCGCGAGATTGCGCCTTACGTTGGTGTTGAATGGGCCGGTAAATACGGTGGCAGTGCAGACTCTGCCCGTGCCGCCGGAGTCGACAGCAGCGAGACGCGGGCCGTGGCCGGTGTGCGTTTCTGGTTCTGATGGTCGAAAGGCAGTTTCGTGAGTGGAGCAGCACAGGCTGATGGTAAGGGTGTGAAAACAACGGATCCGGTAAAAATGGAAACGGCAAAACAGGGTGATTTTTCGGTCCACCGCTCGCTCGTCTTGCCCGATATGGTCGATGACGATGTGGAGAAGATCCAGGCCTGCCTGAAGGCGTTCCCGGGCATGCAGCAAGTGGAATTCGATAGGGGCCGGCAAAAGGTTACGCTGACCTATGATGCCTCGCGTCTCGGTTTCTGGAGCATCGAACAGGCGCTGACGACGGCTGGCTGGCCGCTATCGAAGGATCGCTGGGCGCGTATGCGCTATGCCTGGTATCGCTATCTGGATGAAAACGCCCGTGCCAACGCCAAGGCGAAGGGGGCCTGCTGCAGCAACCCCAGTGACATCTATGCCAGACGCCACAAGTAAAACGGCGGGGAGTTGTTGTCATGGAGCCACATACCTGCTGGAAGTAGTGGGAAAAGTGTTATCCGATGGCGCTGCCTACCTCCAGCGCCTCGAACCAGTCGAGGAAGCGCTTGACGTCATCACCGCGGAAGATTCGGCCGTGTTGTGGCGCCATCATGTCGATGTCCAGTTCACGCACCCTTTTTACCCAGTCGTTCTTGGCGCGGTTGGAGGGCATCCAGCGCTGGTGGAACAATTTCATTTTTTCGATATGCTCGTCGAAGTCTTCCACGAACAGCGGCGCGCCGTCTGCCTCCAGCGCTGCACCCACGTCACCGCTCATGAGAATCCGCGCCTCGGGGTCGTAGACGTGGTAATTGCCTGAGGCATGCAGATAGTGGGCGGGGATGAATTGCACCTCTATTGATTCCAGCGCCAGGGTCTTGCCCTCGTCGGGGATGCCGACGTATTCGATGTGATTGAGGCCGAAGTGGCGCAGAAAACTTTCCCAAATCCACGGCGAGTGCAGGCGGGCGGTGGGCAGGGTCTGGTCCCACAGGCCGAGTGAGGAAATGATATCCGGATCCTGATGTGAGGCGAAGATGTCGGTGATAGTGTCGATGTCGCACAGACGCAGCACCGAGGCCAGCATGGCGGAAAAGATCTCGATGCCACCCGGATCCATCAGCAGGGCACGCTGGCCATCGATGATCATGTACTGATTGGTGTCGATGATGCCGGCCAGCTTTTTCGGGTCGCGGCCAAAGGTGACCCAGCGGTGGCCTTTGTTGTACAGATTTGTTGTTTTCATGAGGTGCCTGTTCGCAGTCTGTAATCCGGTGTATTTCTGCTGGAGTCATCCAGCGTGTCGAGTGACTCGATAAGTTTTCGGCATTTGCTGATTTCGAGCTGGATGTCGCGTGCCGACAGTTCCACGCTGTCGGCAATGGAGTCGAGATATTTCTGGAATTCGCCGGCGCGTGACGCCTCGGTGCGCGAGTTGCTGACGATGATGGTCGAGCCGCGCACCCGTTGATGGATCTCGTCCAGCTGCGCATTGAGCTGGGCCATGATCTCGGCGGTTTCGGCATGCATGGCGGTGCGTTTCTCGTCGGCCTGACGAATCAGGTGATCGATAAAGGCGGCCTGTCCGCTGTCGTCAATCTGCTCCCGGGCCTCTGCAAAGCGGCGGGCACCGTCCAGGGTGCGCAGATCGTTCACCGCCGTACGCGAAACCGTCAGTGCCAGGTGGTTGATCTTGGTCGCATAGTGAATGGTGTCATTGGCCATTTCGGCAATGAAATCCGTGATTGGCCGGAAACCCAGCGCCTTATCACCTGCCCGTGCCGCCACACCCTTGGCGTTACTGGCGCTCAGCGACATGAGCTTGGCGGTGCGCATCATGCGAAACAGGTGCCCGGCAAGCATGGCGGCAACTACAAATGCTGGAGGGTGTTGTTCTTGTCTAGCCACAATGGTTCGGGTTCCTCGTCGGATTTTCCTGTGTGGGGACTCATTCGGCAGCTGGGCGGGGAAGTTTAGCCCGGATATTTCATCCGGGTTAGGCTTTTGGCGAGGAAATCAGGCCGGCCCGGTAGGAGCGGCCCCTTAGGCCGCGATAGCTTTCAGTACCTGGGTGTCATTCTCGCGGTCTGCGGGGCCGCTCCTACGGGTGTTTTTATCTTATCGAGGTACCCTTGAGTTAGACTGTGCATGCGGTTGCCCGCGCTTGTTGCGGAGAGTTGCCATGCCGTTGTTTGCAGGTGGATTTCATGCTTCGTATGACTATTTTGATGCCAGGGAAAACAGGGAGAGTACGATGAAGGGGATATTTTTGTACGGCATGCTGATCGCCAGTGTATTTTCGGTTTCCATCAGCAGTGCGGAGGAGCGGATATCTTTCGGTCTGGGCGCGGG
>JAJRWE010000124.1 GCA_024276955.1 Gammaproteobacteria bacterium | reverse complement strand
GGCCGGGCCGCTGGAGACCACGAGATCCACGGCACTGCCCGCAGTGACGGACGCACCAGCGGCCGGGCTTTGGCTGATAACGGTGCCGGAAGGCACGCTGTCACTGTTCTGGGTGGTCACCGTTCCGACGGTCAAACCCGCGCTGACCAGGGCCGCTTCGGCGGCAGCTTGCACCTGGCCGACCACGCCCGGCACGGTAACCGGAGCCGGGCCGCTGGAGATAACCAAGTCGACGGCGCTACTCGCTGCTACAGAAGTACCCGCCGTTGGGTTTTGGCTAATGACCGTGCCGGAGGACACCGTGTCGCTGGACTGTGTGGTGACCGTTCCGACCACCAGGCCGGCCCCGGCAATAGCAGCCTCAGCGGCGGATTGAGCTTGGCCCACCACGCCGGGCACAGCAACAAGTGCTTCCACGGCAGTGATAATGACCGCGTCAGGCGCACTATCTACCTTGCCATCATTGACAATCAGTTGCGCGATATAGGTGCCGGGCACATCAGCCACGAAAGAAGGGCTGGGCGTGGTGGCATTGGCTAACGTTGCGCTACTACCTGTGGGCAGGCTGGCCAGTGACCAGACAAAATCCAAGGGGCTTCCATCCGCATCACTGGAACTACCGCCATCAAGGCTGACGAGCTCACCACTGAAAACATTTTGATCCACACCGGCATCGGCAATCGGCGCTGTATTGGGGGTGACAGGCGCGCAATTCGCCAAGGTACATTGCGCGACACACTGCCTCCCATCGCCAACATTGATAACGCCATTACCATCGGCATCCCGAGGATCGTCAGGGCCTGTGGCCACCGTATTGCGAGCAGCAAAAATCTGGCCAATATCAATCCGGTCAACATCCCCATCATTGTCGACATCACAAACGGCTGCCTGCGCCGACAAAGTGCCAAAACTACTGATTAGCAAGAGCAAGAAAGCGAAAATCCGGGGTCCTGGCAAGTATTTTTGACGCATGATGGTAGTCTCTCCTTGTTCTTCAGCCTTTTCGGCTGGCCCACAGAACACTTTGTTATTTTGGATAATTCTGAATTTCAGTCGATGACTCACACAACGGGAAATTGCCATCCTAGTTAGCTACCCAGGAGGTGTTAACAAGCCTTTCCTTCGGCGCAGCAGTCCCACAAGACCCGCAATGACCAACAACAGGCTGCCAGGCTCGGACACCGTAACAGGGCGGTCAGCAACCGTAATGTAACCGCCACCAAGACCAACCGGCCCGATTGGCAAGCCAAATTCATCCATTAGATACCCTCCGGCCACGCCCAGAATATTTTCACTAAAACTCAGCGGACTCACCCCGGCGGATATTGCATCGAAGGTGAGGGAAAATAATAAAAAGTCGCTGACACTATCCTGAAAAGGACTCAGATCGAAAGCAAAAGCCAGCTCGGCAACATTAACTTGGCCGATAGCCGGTATCTGAACATCCTGAAACGACCCCAGTGTGGCACTGCCAAACCCATCGCTGAAAGCAACACTTTGTAAAGACAGCAACGTCGCATCGTACTCAACGTTGAAATCAAAGGCACCGATCCGGCTACCTGCCGGATCTCGCAGATAGATGCCGACCGTCGCCTGTTGCCCTAATTCGACAGTCTGTTCCGGCGGAGAAAAACTTAGCATGACCGCTCCCGCCAAACCGGGACTAACTCCGATAACTAGCAATACGGCCACACGGAATAGATAGATAGCTTTACAACGGCGTTTTTTGGTCACTGTCAATGTCCCCGATGTCGATACTTTTCACAAACCAAAGCTAGCCCATGAAGAAATTACACCACAACGCGGCCAAGCACATTTTGTGCCGCAGAAATTTACTGCTTAATATTCAAATGGTTAATTCCAATATAAATCAGGCTTTTCTGGTTATGTAAAAAAAATCGACACCCAGATTACCCGCAGACAGACAGATCTGACCAAATATCGGATACGCAGTTTTTCACCAAGACAATCATTTAAGGCTTCTCGCTTTCATTGGTCATTTTGGGTAAAGCAAAACGCAGATCTGACATCTAGTGCATTGGACTCATGAACTTAGCGGGTTTCAGCTCTTACCAGTATGGCGAGCAAGGAATTGATTGGGAAGTCCATCGCTGGGCCAGAGAATGCAAAAAGAGACCTCTCTGACAGGCCATCATTCGAATGTAAAAAAAACCGACGCCGGGTATGCTTCCAATAACTTGCCATCCATAAACACAACACACGATGAGGAATCGTGGGACCAGATCACACGCCTGCTGCGACGCTTGGGTTATACCGGCCACATTGCCCTCTTCACCGACGAAATCAACCATATCAAAGAGGCAGGCGTGAATTTTGTCGTCGACCTCTACGCCGGTGCCAGTAACGGCTTCGCCGATGATGTCTGGCATGACTTGGCGCCCGATTTTACCGGCGTCTGGGACAGACGGAAGAACAAGCGGGAAGAAGAATAGACGGGGTTTGGCGGCCACGAAACACGGCGCGGGTTACAGGGAGAGCCTCAATGCGTGCTTGTCTTGATGGCACCATGCCCGTCCAGAACCTGTATCGAAGCGTAGCTCCCCCGCTCGAGCTTAAGCAGCAGACAGGGGCTGCTGATCGTCTGGGCAACGAGGGCATCTGCGGGGGGATGTGACCAGTCCAATGTGAGTTGTGCCTGGTCTTGTGAGATGCGTAGGTTATCGGTCCCAGTCAGCTCCAGCCAGTAGCCCAGTGTCGGCCGCTGTCCCATCTCGACCAGCAAGATAATCTCATGTTGGAAATCCAGCGCCGGCAGGTCGACAGGCTTGCCGCCGAGCATGTCGGCACGGATTTGCCGGATGCTGGCTTCCAGCTGCCCGGCATCGTCTATCCAGGTGGCCTTGGGCGTGGTCTGGCTCCGGCCACAGTGTTGGCTCGCATATATTGCTTCTGCGGCGAGTTTTCCGCCCTGATGCGCACCTCTCTCTGCCCACGACTGACAAGCAGTTGTCAGCAGCACCAACAAACCCAACACAGTCGTCATTGAGAGCCGTGCCATCATCATCGCACCTGCTTGGTTTGACGCCCCGGGATGGCGATGCCACGGGCCGGGATCATCGAGTTCGCCTGGCTCTGCAGGCCGATGCCGAAGCCGGAGACAAAATTCAACCCGCTATGACTGTCATCCGCACCAATGGTCTTGGGCTGGCTGCGTGACAGATAGACGCCGCAGGCCTCGCCCGCATCGCAAATTACACCATCATTGTTTTGATCGGTTCCGGCGAAGATGACATAGCGCTGCCCCTCGGTGATGGGGACGTTGTCGAGCCGGAAGTGATATTCCCCGTTCTGAGGGGGGCCTGACCACTGCGAGCTGGAGGCCTTGCCGGTCTCCGTATCAACCAGCAAGACGTAGTGAAAACCCACATCGCTGGCGACGCCCTGCCCGCCCACTTGCTGGATGACCGACACCGTGACGGCGGGAAGGGTGGCATCGGACGGCGTGACGGTAATCGTGGCCGTATAGGTACCTGCCGACAGGTTAGTCCTGTCCACCGTTACCTGATAGCTGCCGAGCCCGGTGGTGGCATCCACGGAGTCGGTGGTCACCACCGTCAGCCAATCCGCATCATCGCTGATGGGCTCAATGGTCAATGTCCCCGAGCCGCCATTGACCACTGACAGGGGGAGGCTGGTGAGGTTGCTGCCGAAGTTCAGGGAGGCGGGGGTCACGCTGAGCAATGGGTTATCCGGGATGGTGCCCCCATTTGCCAAAAGTTTGGCTTCTTCCACGGCCTTGAGGGCATCGATCAGACCATGGCCGAACTGGTTATCCTTGCCGCTGGTGCCGAGGTCTTCGACGATTTTGCCCAACAGATTATCCACATCTGCGGGCGTCAGGCCGCTGTACACCGATTTCATCAGGGCTACCACACCGGCCATGTGAGGCGCGGCCATGGAGGTGCCCTGTTCGAATTTATAAACGTAATCGGTTCCACCACCCGAGTCATCGCCGGCGGTACTGAGCACGCCATCGGAATACCCGTCACCGTTGATATCCCGCCCGGCATCGCCACCGGGTGCGGCCACATCGATGCTGGTGCCGAAATTGGAATAGGGCGCCAGTTGTTTATTGATGTCCACTGCGCTGACGGAGAT
>JAJRWE010000123.1 GCA_024276955.1 Gammaproteobacteria bacterium | reverse complement strand
TTAACCCGATGAGCGAGAAACCGAGCTTCCCCATTGAGAGCGGCGTACCCGACCCCTTTCAATACATGCACCCAACCTATATTAAAAACTTCGGTAACTGGAAGTACCATGAACGCCCACGTCCCGGCGTGCTGCGTCACGTCGCCAAGAGTGGTGACGAAGTATGGACCGTGCGCGTCGGTACCCAGCGTCAACTCGGGCCCTACGAGATCAACCTGCTGTGCGACATCATCGACAAGTATGCCGATGGCTATGTGCGCTTCACCATTCGCTCCAACATGGAGGTCAGCGTCACCGACGCCGCCAAGGTCGAGCCGCTGATCCGGGCCTTCGAAGACGCCGGCTACCCGGTGGGCGGTACCGGCCCTTCCGTGACCATGATCTCCCACACCCAGGGCTGGTTGCACTGTGACATCCCCGGCACCGACGCCTCCGGCGTGGTCAAGGCACTGATGGATGAACTGCACGACGAGTTCACCGCAGAGAAAATGCCCAACCGCGTGCACATCACCACCTCCTGCTGCCAGATCAACTGCGGCGGCCAGGGCGACATCGCCATCAATATTCAGCACACCAAACCGCCGAAGATCAATCACGACCTGGTGGCCAACGTCTGCGAACGCCCTTCTGTGGTGGCCCGCTGCCCGGTCGCCGCCATCCGCCCGGCGATCGTCAACGGTAAGCCATCACTGGAAGTAGACGAAAAGAAATGCATCTGCTGCGGCGCCTGTTTCCCGCCCTGTCCACCCATGCAGATCAACGATCCCGAGCACTCCAAGCTGGCCATCTGGATCGGTGGCAAGCACTCCAACGCGCGCAGCAAACCCATGTTCCATAAACTGGTCGCTGCCGGAATCCCCAACAATCCACCGCGCTGGCCCGAGGTCTCCGAAATCGTCCAGAAGATCCTTTCCGTCTACAAGGACGACGCAAAAGATTGGGAACGTATCGGTGACTGGGTCGAACGCATCGGCTGGCCGCGTTTCTTCGAGCTGACCGAGCTACCATTCACCAAGTTCCACGTCGAGAACTGGCGCGGTGGCCGTCATACCCTCAACGCCTCGGCACACATCCGCTTCTAGAGGGTATTGTCAATGAATAAGGCCGGAGGAACCCCATGAAATTTTCAATCCTGGTCAGTGAAGGGCCTTACACGCACGAAGCGGCGGATACGGCCTACAACTTCACCAAGGCCGCGCTGGAGAAGGGGCACGAGATCTTTCGCATCTTCTTCTATCACGACGGCGTCAACAACGGCACACGCCTGGCCACCCCGCCGCAGGACGATCGCAACATCGTCAATCGCTGGTCGACGCTGGCGCAGGAGCACGACATCGATCTCGTGCTGTGTGTCGCCGCCGCCCAGCGCCGGGGCATCGCCGATGCCGACGAGGCCAGGCGCAACGGCAAGGATGCCGATAATATGGCGCCGGGCTTTCGCATCTCCGGTCTGGGCCAGCTCATTGAAGCCGGCATCGAAGCCGACCGTCTTATTACCTTCGGCGATTAGGGGGCCGTTATGTCCAAGCGTTTTTTGTATGTCAATCGTAAGGCTCCCTACGGCACGATCTATGCCCTGGAGTCACTGGAAGTGGTATTGATCGGCGCCGCCTTCGAGCAGGATGTCAGCCTCGCCTTTCTTGATGACGGTGTGTTTCAGCTCACCCGGGGCCAGCAGACCGATGAGCTGGGCGTGAAGAACTTTTCTCCGACCTACAAGGCCCTGGGCGACTACGACGTCAACAAGATTTACGTTGAAAGGGAGTCCCTGGAGGCCCGTGGCCTGACCCTGGACGACCTGCTTCCCCTCACCTACGAGGACGAAGACGACGACTGGGCGGAAAAGGATTCCATCAAGCTCGTCAGTGCCGCCGAGCTTGCCGAAATCATGGAAGCCCAGGACGTGGTTCTAAGCTTCTAAAGGGAGGAACAAAAAATGCTACATACCGTGAATAAATCACCCCTGGATCGCACTACACTGGAATCCTGTATCCAGCATGCGATGAAGGGCAGTGCCGTGCTTCTCATTGAGGACGGTGTGTATGGCGCCATGCAGGGTACACAAAAGTCCCCGCTGGTGGAAAGTGCAATGAAGGAGGTTTCCTTCTATGTGATCGGACCCGACCTCAAGGCGCGAGGAATCGATGCAGGCCGTGTCATCGACGGCATCAGTGTTATTGATTACAACGGCTTCGTAGATCTGGTAGCAGAATACGACAAGAGCCAATCCTGGCTCTGATTCAGCCAGAACAGTACTTAACGTTAGATATAGGAGAGACCAACATGGCCCTGGAAGTAAATGGAAAGAGCGTTGCCGTCGACGAAGAAGGCTATCTCGAGAACCGTGATGACTGGGACATGGACATTGCCAAGGCGATCGCCAAGGAAGAGGGCCTGGACATGTCCGACAGTCACTGGGAAGTGGTCAATTTCCTGCGCGAATACTATGACGAGTACCAGATCGCACCCGCCGTTCGCGTACTGACCAAGTCCATCGGCAAGAAACTGGGCAAGGACAAGGGTAACAGCAAGTATCTGTACGAACTGTTCCCCTACGGCCCCGCCAAGCAGGCCTGCAAGATCGCCGGCCTGCCCAAGCCTACCGGCTGCGTCTAAGCCTGTTGTCACCCTGCCTTCAGGCAGGTTGAGCAAACAACTGAGCGGACCAGCGGATATGCCGCTGGTCCGCTTTAGGAACCCTGGCATTTAACGCTTAAGGTTTACCTATGACTCTTTCCGTGGTTTTCGCCATCTTATTTTATGCCGCCACCCTCCTGCTGGTCGTGGGTGTGGCACGCAAGATTGCGGTCTATGCGCGCACCCCTGCGCCACTAAAGATCCCGGTCACCCCGGCTCCCCTGACCAGGGCCGGTGTGGTTTGGCGTATGACCAAAGAAGTCACCGTATTCCGCAGCCTGTTCTTTTCCAACAAGTGGATCTGGCTGTTTGGCTGGATGTTTCATGTCGCGCTGGCCCTGGTGCTGGCCCGTCACCTGCGTTATTTCACCGAGCCCGTGTGGGGCTGGGTAGTCCTGATTCAGCCGTTTGGAAAATATGCCGCATTCGCCATGATCACCGGCCTGGCCGGCCTCTGGGCACGTCGTTTTCTGGTCGATCGCGTACGTTACATCAGCAGCCCTTCCGATCACTTAATGCTCGCCCTGCTGATGGCCATCGCCCTCAGCGGACTGGGTATCAAGTATCTGTCACACACGGACATCATCGACATCAAGGCCTATATGCTGGGCCTGATGTACTTCGACTGGCAGCCGCTGCCCGCCGACGGTTTCGTGCTACTGCATTTCACCCTGATCATCATCCTGATGGTGGTGTTCCCGATCAGCAAACTGCTGCATGCACCCGGCATGTTCTTCGCCCCCACCCGCACCCAGGTCGACAACGCCCGTGAGGTTCGTCACACCGCGGGCTGGACTGCAGACAGCACCGCTAAATAACGACGAGGTCTCACGACGTGGCAAAGGTAACCTTCGACACTCCGGAACTGAAACCGCATCAGGAAACCCCGGATCTCCCGAGCGTCAAACCCGGGACGATGCAGCACCTCAAGACCTTCCCGGCCAAACCGATTCACAACGAAAACATCGGCTACCCCGGTGAGCTGGTTGAAGACTGGCAGAACAAGGCCGTCAAGCGCCTCGGCGAACTGGTCGATGGTTCACAGGCCCTGCGCGTGTTTCTCGACACCTGCGTCAAGTGCGGCGCCTGTACCGACAAGTGCCATTATTTCCTCGGCACTGAAGACCCGCTAAACATGCCCGTTGCCCGTCAGGATCTGCTGCGCAGCGTCTATCGTCGTTATTACACCTTTGCCGGCAAACACTTTCCCAAACTGGTCGGCGCCAAGGATTTCGACAAACCGATGCTGGACGACTGGTACAACTATTTTCACCAGTGTTCCCAATGTCGCCGCTGCTCCGTGTTCTGCCCCTATGGTATCGACACCGCCGAGATTTCCATGGCCGCGCGCGAGATCATGGACTCCATCGGTGTGGGCCAAAAATACTGCAATGAAATCCTCGCCAAGGTGCATGTGATCGGCAACAATCTCGGCCTGCCGGAGCCCGCACTGGTCAACACCCTGGAAGGCCTGGAAGAAGATGTCGAAGAGGACACCGGTGTGCTGGTGCGCTTCCCCGTGGATCAAAAGGGTGCCGATGTCCTGCTGATCACACCCTCGGCCGATTTTTTCGCCGAGCCCCATATCGATGGGCTGATCGGCTATGGCAAGGTGTTTCACCAGGCCGGCATCAGCTGGACACTGAGTTCCCATGCCTCCGAGGCCGCCAACTTCTCCATGTTCATCGGCAGTAGCGATAACTTGAAAAAGACCGCCATGCGTATCCGCGAGGCGGCGCTCGAGCTGGGTGTCAAACGCATCATCGTCGGTGAATGCGGCCATGCCTGGCGCGTCGCCTACAGCTTCTGGAATACCCTGATCGGTCCGTTCGACTTCCTCGATCCCAAGTATCCCGCGCCACAGCACATCGTTGAATTCACTTACGACCTGATCCAGCGCGGCGCCCTCAAGCTGGATAAGGAAGCCAATGACCATCGCCGCATCACCTTTCACGATTCCTGTAACGTGGCGCGCGCCTCACGCATGGGCAACATACCCGGCGGGCAATTCATCCTGCCGCGTGAAGTGATCAAGGCCGCAGCCAATCACTTCTTCGACATGGCCCCCGACACCATCCACGAAAAGACCTTCTGCTGCGGTGGCGGTGGCGGTCTGCTCACCGATGATCTGATGGAGCTGCGGGTCAAGGGTGCGATGCCGCGCATGCAGGCCCTGAAACAGGTGGTTGACGAAAACGACGTCAACACGCTGGTGGCCATCTGCGCCATCTGCAAGACACAGTTTGCCAAGACCCTGCCCTACTACCAATTCCAGGGCGACATGATTACCAGCCTGCACGAAGTGGTTGGCGACGCCATCCAGCTGGGTACCAAAAATTAAAACTAAATTGAAACTGACACAGCAGACCGTAGGGCACCGCCCAGCAGGGGTGAACCAGCAACGTTGATTTGGTGGACGACGCCCACCCTGCAGTCTGTAGAAATAAACATAGAACGACCTAACACCCGTGGATTAGGAGACTGACACGATGGCAACGCCGGCAGATAAAGTGAAGCAAGAACATACCCTCCGCAAATTCAAGGATGACGACAGCACGCATCTCCCCTGGGCGCAGCAGATCTTTTCGGCCGATACCAGCCACAAGTGCCCCACTTACCTGTTGCAGACCCCACCCTGTCAGGGCAGCTGCCCGGCCGGTGAAGACATCCGCGGCTGGCTCGACATCGTGCGCGGCATGGAAAAACCCGCCGGCGACATGGACTGGCGTGAATATGCCTTCCGCCGCTCCACCGACGCCAATCCCTTTCCCTCGGTGATGGGCCGCGTCTGCCCCGCGCCGTGCGAAGAGGGCTGCAACCGCAATGAAGTGGAAGACTTCGTCGGCATCAACGCCGTCGAGCAGTTCATCGGCGACACCGCACTGGACAATGGCTACACCTTCAGCGCCGGCGAAGACACCGGCAAGAAAGTCGCCATCATCGGTGGTGGCCCCTGCGGCCTGTCCGCGGCCTACCAGCTGCGTCGCCTGGGCCATGCCTGCACCGTATTCGACGATCATGAAGACCTCGGCGGCATGATGATGTACGGCATCCCCGGCTACCGCACCCCGCGTGATGTGCTGCACGGCGAGATGAATCGCATCATCGACATGGGCGTCGAGACCCGCCTCAACACCCGCGTCGGACGCGACGTCAGCCTGGCAGAACTGGAGAAGGACTTCGACGCCATCCTCTTCGCCATCGGCGCACAGAAAGGCCGCGGCCTGCCCATCCCCCATTTCGACGAGGCCAGCAACTGTCTGTCCGGTATCGCCTTCCTCGAAGCCTTCAACCGTGGCCATCTCAAGGCCGTGGCCGGCAAGGTGCTGGTCATCGGTGGTGGCGACACCTCCAGCGACGTCGCCTCCGTGCCCCGCCGCCTCGGCAGGGTCGAGGGCCTGAGCGACGAGGCGCGGGTCGAAAATGTCATCGCCAGCGGCAAGGAACAACCCCTGCCGGCCAATGCCCAGCATATCAGCGTCGACGTCACCCTGCTGTCCC
>JAJRWE010000122.1 GCA_024276955.1 Gammaproteobacteria bacterium | reverse complement strand
GCTCGACGACGAAGAAATGGAGTGGTTTTGCCGCCGTCAACGTGGGCTATGATTCCAATGTTAAACTGGCCAATGAAGATCTGGTGGGCGTGGTCGGTAAAGCTGATAACAGTCTCGAAATCATGGGTGTGGGCAATTACTGGCTGCGCGGTGGGCGCGAGGATGGCGTGCGTCTTTCTGTTAGCGCTAATGTGCAAAAATACCAGACCCTGAGTAACGATGATTTCAGCCGATTCAAGTTAGACCTGTCCCGTTTCGGTAAGCTGGTCAACTGGAACATGCGCTTTACCGGTTCCTGGAACGAAAGCTATCTGGGCGGCAACAATTACCAACGCATCTTCGCCACCGAGGCGCGCGGGCGTTATGGGCTTGGTGATGGAAAATACCTGCGCCTGCGCTATAGGCTCAATTACATTACCGCCACGGACACGATTTTTGAGGCTCTGGATGGTTGGCGTCATCAGTTTCGTGCGGGGATGCAGTTTAACCAGGGCGTGCATCGCCTCCGTGTCTATTACCAGTTGGACCTTAACGAGCGTAGCGATCGTGTGCGCACCACCGGTTTCACCAGCTTCTCGCCCACGCGCCACGCCCTGCGCGCCCTGGCCTATCTGCGTCTGGGCGGGAAATGGAAGGGGCGCCTGGATGCCCGCTACCGCTTCAGCGGCTACAATGATGCGACCACCGATACCAATGTCGTGGCTCGGCCTGTGACCCGTGAGGACACCCAGCTTCGCCTCGGTGCCCGTCTGGGCCGCAACTTCGCCACGGACTGGGAAGTGGAAGCACAGTACAACTATTACGACAACCGCAGCAATATCGACGCCGATAGCTATAAGCGCTCCGTCGTCTACCTGGGCGTGAACCGCTTTTTCTGACTCCTGTCTCTTGCCAGAACGGGGTCGCGCATGTTTCGATGTGCGCTGCCTTAAATTCTGGAATCCAAGACCCATGCCGCAACGCCTGGCATTGCTGAAAACCTGGTTGGCCGGTGTGTTGGAGACAGCCGTCTTTGACATCGCCCCGGCCTCCAGCGACGCTAGTTTTCGTCGTTATTTTCGTGTCCGGTACGGCAGCCGCTCGCTGGTTGTCATGGACGCACCGCCCGCGCAGGAAGACACCGCACCGTTTGTTCATGTCGCCGAACTGCTGACAGAGCAGGGCCTGAATGCACCGCGCGTCCTGGCAAAGGATATCCGTCAGGGCTTTCTACTGCTCACCGACCTGGGCGATACGCCCTATCTGCAAGTATTGACCGAAGCGACCGTCGACCGGCTTTATGGCGACGCCCTGTCCGCTCTATTGGACATACAGCAAATCGATACGGGTCGATTCGATGACATTCCCCCCTACGACCATGCTCTGCTGATGCGGGAAATGAACCTGTTTCGCGACTGGTATTTAATAAGGCATCGGCAGCAGGTTTTATCGCCGGCACAGGAACAGTCACTCGACGATGTCTTCGAACAGCTGGTAAGCTCGGCGCTGGATCAGCCGGTGGTGTTTGTGCACCGTGATTATCACTCGCGCAATTTGATGTTCACGGAACATGCCAATCCAGGCATCATCGACTTTCAGGATGCCGTGCAAGGGCCGGTGACCTATGATCTCGTTTCCCTGCTACGCGATTGCTACATTCGCTGGCCGCGTGCGCGGGTCGAGGCCTGGGCGCTGGGTTATCTGCGCGATGCGCGGCAGGCCGGCATTGTCGCTGCAGGGAATGATACTCTTGATGATGAAATCTGGCTGCGCTGGTTCGACTGGATGGGTGTGCAGCGTCACCTCAAGGCCGCCGGTATCTTCGCCCGCCTCGACCTGCGCGATGACAAGCCCGGCTACCTCGCTGACATCCCGCGTACTCTGGGCTACGTGCGCGAGGTGGCGGGGCGCTACCGGGAGCTGCAGCCGTTGCTGGATTTTCTGCCTGCCGGAGAGCTGGCGTGAAGGCCATGATCCTCGCCGCCGGACGCGGCGAACGCCTGCGCCCGTTCACCGATCACACTCCCAAGCCGCTGTTGCCGGTGGCTGGCAAGCCGCTCATCGTCTGGCACATCGAGGCGTTGGTGGCGGCGGGCATCCGTGACATCGTCATCAATCATGCCTGGCTGGGTGTGCAGATTGAGGCCGCGCTAGGGCAGGGCGATGCCTTTGGCGCGCATATCGTCTATTCGCCGGAGGGCGAGCAGGCGCTGGAGACCGGTGGTGGCATCTATCATGCGTTGACGTTGCTGGGTGACGCGCCGTTTCTGGTGGTTAACGGCGATGTGTGCACGGACTACGACTTTTCCCGCCTGCCTTCACGGCTCACCGGGCTGGCGCATTTGCTGCTGGTGGCGAATCCTGTCCATCATGCGGCGGGCGATTTCTTTCTCGTCAATGGCCGTGTCACGGATGATGATGCAGAAGCCGGCGCGACGAGATTGACGTTCAGCGGTATCGGCCTCTATTCCCCCCGCCTGTTCGAGGGCTGTGAAGAGGGGCCTTTCCCACTGGCCCCTCTGCTGCGCCGGGCCATGGCCCAGGGGCAGGTGAGCGGCGAGTGTTTTAGCGGACACTGGGTGGATGTTGGTACGCCGGAGCGTCGTGATGAGGCCGAGCGCCTCTTGTGGCAGTATATTTGATACTGTGAGTGGGGAATTGCTTGCAACACGTAGTATGTTACTTAAAATGAATCTAAATGGAATTGGCCCAGCCGTTCAAGCAAGCATGCTTACAGTCGGCGGGATTTCGGGAGGATATATGATCAAAGTCATGGTGGTTGATGACCACGAACTGGTGCGAACGGGGATAACCCGTATTCTCAATGATGCACCGGGCATTCGTGTGGTCGCCGAGGCCGCCAGTGGCGAAGAGGCCATCCTGGTCGCCAGCACAAAAAAACCCGATGTGGTGCTGATGGATGTCAGCATGCCTGGCATCGGTGGCCTGGAGGCTACCCGCAAACTGGCGCAGTTGCTGCCGAAGCTGAAGGTCATTGTGGTCTCGGTACACGCCGACGAGCCCTTTCCCAGCCGCATGCTGAAGGCCGGCGCCAGCGGCTATCTCACCAAGGGCTGCGCGGTGGAAGAGATCATCACTGCGATCAAGGTCGTTGCCGGTGGCGAACGCTACATTGGCGCCGACATCGCCCAGACCCTGGCGCTGAAGCGTACCCCCGGTGGCGCCAGCACTCCCTTCGACCACCTCTCGCCGCGCGAAATGCAGGTGATGTTGATGCTCACCCAGGGACAGAAGACCCAGGTGATCTCCGACAAGCTCTGCCTCAGCCCCAAGACCATTAGCACCTACCGTCACCGCCTGTATGAAAAGCTCGGCGTGGACAGCGATGTGGAACTGGCGCGCCTGGCGATGAATTACGGCATTATCGAGACCATCGGTGGTGGTGCGCCGCCATAGAAGTCACGGATTCGGGTGTCAGTATTTCTGTGTACTCCGTACCTCCGTGGTGAGTTTTTGAAAATGCTTAGGCAATCGTAGGCATGGCCCGCTCCCAGGGCTGCCGCTTTAACCTGCCACGGCTTTCGCGCTAAGATGGCTTCCTGACTTCCGGCATGGGTTATTGGCCCGTGCCGCCCATTCATGAAAATGAGTTTCAGCATGCAACGTTTTCTCCTCTCGGTCTGCCTGGGCCTGATTGTCGCCATCAGTGGTGCGGTCGTGGCCGAGCCGGTGGATTTTGAACTGGAAGACATCAATGGTGTCAAGCACCGCCTGTCCGATTACCGCGGCAAGTGGGTGGTGGTGAACTACTGGGCCACCTGGTGCCCGCCCTGCCTGGATGAGATCCCCGAGTTGGTGGACTTTCACGAAGAGCACAAGGACAAGGACGCCGTGGTGCTGGGTATCAGTTTTGAAGAGGTCGGTATCAAGAAGCTGCGTCAGTTCACAGAAGAATATTTCATCAACTACCCGATCCTGCGTAGCACGCCGGGGCCGAGCGGCGAACTGGGCGAGATCCCGGGCCTGCCCACCACCTATCTGATCTCGCCCGCGGGTGAGATCGCTGCCCGCCAGGTGGGCTCGGTGACCGCCAAGCTGATCAGCGATTTCATTGCCACGCAGACGGCGGCCACTGTGCCTCAGGCGGACGACACGGCCCAGACCAACAATGCAGCACAGACCGGCAACGAGGCCGGTCAGTAAACGGGATGCAAGGCCATGTTGTCACGGATTCCGTTCCACATTGGCCTTTTCCTGCTGACCCTGTTGGCGCTCAGTCCTCAGGCCTTGGCCGCCGAGTCCCGCGACCCTGCCACGCACTTCTTCGATGAAACCTGGGGCGATTTGCAGGAAGAGCTGGCGACGGCCAGCGCCGAGGGCAAGCAGGGCGTTCTGATCTTCTTCGAGCTGGATGAATGCCCCTTCTGCCACCGTATGAAGCGCTCGGTGCTGAACCAGCCCGGGGTGCAGGCATACTTCCGCAAACACTTCCGCATCTTCACTATCGACATCGAGGGCGATGTGGAAATGGTGGATTTTCAGGGCAATGCCACCACGCAAAAAGACTTCGCCTTCAAGGCCAATCGCGTGCGCGCGACGCCGGTGATGGTCTTTTACGACCTCGAGGGCAAGGAAATCATGCGCTACACCGGCGCCACCTCCGGGGCGCAGGAATTCCTCTGGCTGGGGCAGTTCGTCACCGAAGGCCATTACCAGAAAATGCGCTTCACCAAGTACAAGCGCCAGCAGGCCCGCGCCGCCCGGCAATCGAGATGAGGCGGGGGACCGGGGCGATGTTGGCCGTTCTGTTGTGCCTGCCGGCATTGGGCCTCGCCGCTGGGCCACCCGCCGTGCAGGAAGTGGACTGGCCCGAGCCCCTGAGTCTCGATTTTGTGCTGGCGCGGGTCGATCAAACCCACCCCGACCTGCAACTGGCCGAGGCCGCCGTGCTCCAGGCCCGCGCCGTTCAACTGCAGGCCGAGAGCAGCTACGGCCTGCGCAGCTCCCTGCTGGCGCGCCTGCGCTGGATCGAGCCATCCCCCCTGGCCCATGACCCGTCACAACAGGACCATCGCCTGCGCCTGCAGGTGAGCAAGCGTTTGTACGACTTTGGCCGCACGGCGGCGCTGGAGGCCGCCGCCGAGGCCGATCTGGCGGCGCAGCAGCAACGCTACCGCGACGCCCTCAACCAGTACCGGTTGGCTGTGATGGCGGCCTATTTCGACGTCCTGCTGGCGGATCTCGAGGCCATTCGCGACACCGAAGCCATGTCCATCGGCTACGTCAATTTCGACCGCGCCCAGGCGCGCAACGAGCTGGGCCAGCTGTCGGACATCGAGCTGCTGCGCTTCGAGAGCATCTATCAGCTCACCCGCGCCCGCCAATACGCCAGCAGCACCCGCCAGCGCACTGCGCGCCAGCGGCTGGCCAACCTCCTTAACCGCAGTGACCGGTTGCCCGCCGAACTGGTGGCCCCGGCGCTGCCGGACGTACAGCGCGATATCCCTGACGTGGAGATTTGGTTTGCCAGCGCCGAGGCGGCTAATCCGGAGCTGATCGCCCTGCAGGCCTCGGTGCAGGGCGCGCACGAACGTCTCATCGCCGCCCAGGCGGGCAAGCATCCCGTGCTCAACGGCCAGGCGGAGGTGTCCGCCTACAGCCGCGACAGCGGCGGTAATGATCCCTGGCGGGTGGGCATCAGCCTCGACGTGCCGCTCATCACCGGTGGCGAGACCCGCGCGCAGACCACCCGGCGGCGCGCCGAATTGCAGGCCGCCCGCGCCCGGCTGGAGCGCCGCCGGCGCGAGATCCGCGAGGCCGTGCTGGACAGCTGGAGCGTGTTGCACAGCCTACGCGCGCGGCATCAGGAGCTGGCCGTGCAGGCCGACTACCGCGACCTGTACCTGGACCGCAGCCGTGCCCTGTACGAACTGGAAGTGAAGAGCGATCTTGGCGACGCCATGACGCAGACCTCGGACGTGCGTCTGCAGCAGGCCCGGGTCGATTACGAAATCACCCTGGCCTGGGCGCGCGTGCGCGCGCTGCTGGGGCAGGATGTGACGCTGAATGACGTGACCCAGAATAAGGAGAAACAATCATGAACATGCGCATGGCGGGAGGCATGATGGGCCTGTGGCTGCTGAGTAGCGCGGTGGCCGCCGAGACCCTGGACGCCCGTCTGCAATGGCTGCAGCGGGTGGCGCTGGGCACGCCGGTGTCCGGGGTGATCGCCGAGGTCGCCGCCGTGCCGGGCCTGCGCGTGCAAAAGGGCGGGGTGCTGCTGCGGCTGGATACCCGGCCCCTGCAGGCCCGCGTCAGCGGGCTGGAGGCCGAACGCAGCGCCAGGGTGGCGGATCGTGACGAGGCCCGTCGCGAACGGGATCGCACCCAGGAACTCTACGAGCGCACCCTGCTGGCGGATCACGACCTGGAGCTGGCGAAGATCGCCCTGGCCAGCGCCGAGGCCGCCTTCAAGACCACCGAGGCCCGCCTGACACAGGCCCGATGGGAACTGGAGCACAGCCAGATCCGCGCCCCCTTCGACGCCTGGGTGGTGCGGCGCAATGCCGAGCCGGGGCAGACCGTGATCAGCAATCTGCAGGCCAAGCCGCTGGTGGTGGTGGCGCGTGCCGGGGTGATGCTGGCGCGGGCGGAGGTGGATGCCGGGCGTGTCGCCAGCCTGACGCCGGGGCAGGCGGTCAGCGTGAGCGTGGCGGGCCAGTCGTATCGCGGCCGCCTGCAACGCATCGCCCTGGAGCCAGGGGACGATGGCCGCTATGCCGTCGACGTGCGGTTCGACACCGGCGGCCAACTGCTGCGCGCGGGTCTGCCGGCACGCATCGAACTGCCATGATCTGCCGGCGCTGCCTGGTCAGTGGGCGGGTGCAGGGCGTGTGGTATCGCGGCTCCACCCAGCGCGAGGCGGAAAGGCTGGGCGCCACCGGCTATGCGCGCAATCTGCCCGACGGCCGCGTCGAGGTGCTTGCCTGCGGCCCGCAGGCCGCCGTCGATGCTCTCTGTGATTGGCTGTGGCAGGGGCCACGACACGCCGAGGTCGGCGACGTGCAGTGCGAGTCCGTCGAATCACCGCCACCGTCAGATTTTAGTACCGGATAAACCGTGCATAACTGGGAAAAACGGGCTACCAATGATGCCAGCCTGTGCACCTATCAATTGCACATCACGGTCAGCCGCCCACGCATCCTCATCGTCGGCCGACTCGGCAGCTTCCGCTTTCCCAGCGGACGTTACCTCTACACCGGCAGCGCCCGGCGCAACCTGATCGCCCGCGTGCGTCGTCACCTGTCACGGGACAAAAAACTGCGCTGGCACATCGATTACCTACTCACTGCGCATGCGGTAAAGGTGGCCGATGTGACCCTCTCCCGTGACGCGGAATGCCTGCTCAACCAGCGCGCTGCCGGAGAAATCATTGCCCCCGGTTTCGGCGCTAGCGATTGCCGTGCACACTGCGGTAGCCACCTTAAGTTCCTGGGTGAGGGAGACGTTGAATGAAGAAGTCCCGATACGCTGATGCCGAGCCCTATGTCACCCGCGACGGCTCCGTGATCCGCGAACTCATGCACCCCGCTATGCATGCTGCGTTGTACGGAAATACCCGGCAGAGCCTCGCCGAGGCGACGGTCGCCCCCGGCGAGACCACCGCCTTGCATCGGCATCGGGAGAGCGAAGAGCTGTATCACATCACCGCAGGTCGCGGCCGGATGCGCTTGGGGGATGAGCGATTTGAGGTGGAGGTGGGGGATACCGTGTGTATCCCGCCGGGGACGCCGCACTGCATTGGCAATATTGGTGATACGGATCTCAAACTGCTGTGCTGTTGTTCGCCAGCCTATACACACTCTGACACAGAGTTGTTGTGAGTCGCCTTTTCTTGTTATGTCATATCTGCAGGGTAATCTCCTCCGGCAGCCGCTCGAATACATCCTCGCCGGCCAACCAGCGGTTTTTTGCCGTGCTTTCACGCGTTTTTCTCGATGACGGGGGCGGATGGATACGCTAGCCAATGGCCCGATGACTGGCAAGCTGCGGTGGGGGTTCGGATTGTGCAAAGAATCCCCATATACAGAATGGTAATTGTCTGTACCTGCAACAAGAGGCCGCCATCATGAACGTACCCATTCCCGATCGCCACGCCGCTGGCCAAGCCTTGGCCGAGGCCCTCAAATCCTATGCCGGACGCAATGACATCATCGTCCTGGCCCTGCCGCGCGGCGGGGTGCCGGTGGCGGCCGAGGTCGCCCGCGCCCTGGATGCGCCGCTGGATGTAATGCTGGTGCGCAAGCTGGGCCTGCCGGAGCATCCCGAGCTGGCCATGGGCGCCATCGCCAGCGGCGGGGTGAGGGTGATGAACGAGGATGTGGGGCGCCGTCTCGGGGTCGGCCCGGCGGCCATTGAGGCGGTGGCCGAGGCGGAGGGCCGCGAGCTGGCACGCCGCGAGCGGGTCTATCGTGGCGAGCGTCCGTGGCCGGATCTGAAGGGATGCTGCGTGATCCTGGTCGACGACGGCCTGGCCACCGGCGCCACCATGCACGCAGCCATCGATGCCGTGCGCGCCCAGCAGCCTGACTGCATCGTCGTCGCGGTGCCGGTGGCGCCGCCGGATACGGTGCGCGCCCTCGAACCGCTGGTGGACGAGGTGGTGTGCCCGCTGCAGCCGGAGTCCTTCATGGCCATCGGTCAGTGGTACCGGGACTTCACCCAGACCTCCGATGACGAGGTGCTTAGCCTGCTGGATGAACTGGCAGGGTCACAGGAGCCGTAGGGTGGGCAGCGCCCACCAATGAAGGCGCCACCGAGATCATTCGGTGGGCCGTGCCCACCCTGCAAAAGGAGTGGATCATGTCACACGCAAGCAACTTTCCCAGCCAAGAGATCGTGGTACAGGCCGGCCAGGTTGGCCTGCCCGCCTTCCTCATCCTGCCCGACGATGCCGTCGGCCTGGTGGTGTTCGTCCATGGCAGCGGCAGCAGCCGCTTCAGTTCCCGCAACCAGTATGTCGCCGGGGTGCTCAATGCCGGTGGCCTCGGCACCCTGCTGTTCGACCTGCTGACCCCCGACGAACACGCCATCGACAGCATCACCGCCCAACTGCGCTTCGACATTCCCATGCTCGGCCAGCGCACCGTCGCCACTGTGGACTGGTTGTCCCATGAGCCGTCACTGGCCGATCTGCCGCTGGGCCTGTTCGGTGCCAGCACCGGCGCCGCCGCGGCCTTGATCGCCGCCGCTGAGCGACCCGGGCGCGTGCGCGCCGTGGTCTCCCGCGGTGGTCGGCCCGACCTGGCCCTGGAGGATCTGCCGCGGGTGCAGGCGCCCACCCTGCTCATCGTCGGCGGGCGGGACGTGCCGGTGATCGGCATGAACGAGGAAGCGGCGCGGCACCTGTGCGCACCCCGGGAACTGGCCATCGTTGAAGGTGCTACCCACCTGTTTGAGTAACCCGGCACCCTGGAGAAAGCCGCCGGGCTGGCATGTGACTGGTTTCTGCGCTATCTGCCCGCCAGGGTGCAGACCGGGGTTTGATGGGATTTCTTCCTGAAGGTTGAAAAATGTAGAAGCAGGCCATGCCCGCGATGAAAGGTGGGAGAATAAAATTCTGTGGGAGCGGCTTCAGTCGCGAATAGAGGTGGGATTTATTCGTGGCTGAGGCCGCTCCCTCAACGATAAAATGACAATCTCGGCAGCGAAGAAAAACCATTGCGGGCATGGCCCGCTCCTCCAGATTTTCCGTGTGGCGCTCCGTTGCAATCTGGCCCGGTTTTCTCGTTGCGCTGCTTTGTCGTGTAACGGACTGAATGGTGTGGCGTGCTGAGAGCGGATGATTTTCCTCGGCCGAGCTGGCCCTGATCGCCACAGGATGCGTGACACCGTAGAGCGGTGTCACAAGTTCATATGGCAGTCAGAGATCGAATTTTTCGGCGATCACGTTCCCGTCAGGTTGATCTCCCTGGGTGCTCATTCGGCTTCATCGAGAAAAGGATAATCGGTGTAACCCTTTTCATCACCGCCGTAGAAGGTGTCAGGGTCGGCGCCGTTGATCGGGGCATCAAGGTGAAAGCGCGCCACCAGATCCGGATTGGCGATGAAGGGCACACCGAAGGACACGGCATCGGCGCGACCATCGGCGATGGCTTCATTGGCGCGGGCCTTGTCGTAGCCGCCGTTGGCGATGTAGGGCCCGGCAAAGCGATCGCGGATCTGCCGCATGTCGCACTCAGCACTGGATTCGCCAGCCATGTTGACTTCCACCACGTGCAGATAGGTAAGATTCAGCGGGCTGAGAGTGGCGGCGATGTGGTTGAAGGTGGTTTGCGGATCGCTGTCGCGCATGTCGTTGAACTCGTTAACGGGCGAGATGCGTACGCTCACCCTGTCGCTGCCGAGGGCCTCGCAGACCGCCGTCGCTACCTCCAGCAACAACCGGCAGCGATTTTCCACCGAGCCACCGTAGTCGTCATCGCGCCGGTTGCTGCTGTCGCGCAGGAACTGGTCGAGTAGATAACCGTTTAGGCGTGGATTTCCACCCCATCGAAACCTGCCTGCACGGCATTGAGGGCCGCCTGCCGGTATTGCGTCACGATGCCCGGCAACTCATCGCGCGCCAGGGCGCGGGGGGTGACGAAGGGTTTCAGACCTTCGTAGGTGAAGGCCTGCCCGGCCGGGGCGATGGCCGAGGGGGCGACGGGCAACTCGCCGTGGTGAAAGTCCGGGTGAGAGACGCGGCCCACATGCCATAACTGGAGATAGATTCTACCGCCGGCGCCATGCACCGCAGCGGTGACCTTGCACCAACCCTCGACCTGCGCCTCACTGTGAATGCCCGGGGTGGCCGGATAGCCGACCCCCTGCGGCGAAATCTGCGCCCCCTCGGTGATGATCAGGCCTGCCGAGGCCCGTTGCCGATAGTAGCTGGCCATCAAGTCGGTGGCTATCGTGTCCGGGGCGCGATTGCGCGTCATGGGCGCCATCATGACGCGATTGGGGAGGGTGAGACTGCCTATGGTGAGGGGTGAGAATAGATCGGTCATTGTTCAGCTCCTGTTGAGTGTTCTGAAAGCCCTGACAACGTCTAATGCGGCTAATAGATCGCCAGAATCGCGGATACCAGACTAACGCATGCTCCAACCATAGAGAAGTTCGGCATGCCGCCGATACCACGACCTTGCCGGCTGAGAGACGTGGTAAGTGATTGCTTGCTAATGGAATCTGAGCCAGAACTGGCGTTCCTTCTCGGTATCCACGCCGCTCTCCTTGTGTCGGGGGGGATATCCTGACTAGAATAAAGGATAACGTTGAAATAGCGGGCGAGGTAAGGGGGCTTATACGGACGGCTTATAGACGTCTGCGTAAACCGGTAAATTACGGACGTTCGTTCAATACACCTTTAAAAGCCCAAGACGGTTATGAGTATTCAGCTGGAAATTGAGCAATGGGAATCAAAATTACACATACTCCAGTCTTTTCCTTTTATGCCAATCCCTCATTCCGAAAAGAAAAAGGTAGAAGTATTCTTAAGAAAATGCCTAGTGGAAAACAACAAGTTTGTACGGGTATGGGCATACAATGGGTTCTATGAACTGGCTGTACAGTTCCCTGAATATATAAATGAAACCAAGCAGTTTTTTGAAATGGCAATGCGAGATGAAGCGCCCTCGATTCAGTCAAGGATCAGAAACATAATGAAAAAAGGCTTCTAACAAAATTCTCAAGCAGGCATGCTAAAGCGACTTCTGTAAAAAATCGTAAAAGCCGCGCCCCTTTAGCCTTTAGTACGTCGCTGAGCATGGCGTGAGAGACAAGAGGAAAAGATGAAGTGTCTCATAGTTACAGCACATCCGTTAAATGGCAGTCTCTGCAAACTGTTGAGTAAGCACGTCGAGAATAAGCTAACCCAAATTAGCCACGAGGTTACTATTGAAGATCTTTATGCTGAGAATTTTTGGCCAGCATTAACCGCGACAGAAAGAAAATCATATTATGGCGAGAGCTACGACTCATCAAATATTGCAGAACAGGTAAGTAGGCTTCAGGATGCAGAGGCGCTGGTGCTGTTATTTCCGACATGGTGGTTCGGTTTTCCGGCCATGCTCAAAGGGTGGTTCGATCGAGTCTGGGGCCCTGGTATCGCCTATGACCACGCAAATGATTTTGGGCCAATTAAGCCTCGGCTGGAGAAACTAAGGAAGGTCTTAGTGGTAACAACACTGGGCTCTCCTTGGTGGGTTGACCGTCTAGTAATGCGGCAACCAGTGAAACGAATAATGAAATTGGCATTGCTAGGTGCCTGCGCCAAGAAAAGCAAGCTTCAATTTTTGTCTCTGTACAATAGTGAAAAACTGAATGAGAAAAAAATCGCAGTGTTTCAAAATAAGATTGAAAAAGCACTTGCCACTTGGAGAGAATAATGTTTCTAACAAAGAAAATTCTTGTGCCGTAAAGTTAAAGGGGTCAAAGCCCTTTAAGAAAAGGAATAGCTATGTTAGTTTTGTCGCATTGTGCGTGAAAGGTAAGACCGATGCCAAGAAAGCCCCGCTTTATCATCCCTGGAGTGCCTCAGCACATTGTGCAGAGAGGGCACAGTCGAGAACCAGTCTTCTTTGAGGATTCGGATTATTCAGCCTATCGTGATTGGTTTCGAGAGGCCGCAAGCCGGTATCACTGTGATATTCATGCCTATGTGCTCATGACAAACCATGTTCATATACTTGCTACGCCGTCTGACAGCCTTGGTATTACCCGCATGATGCAATATGTTGGACGTCGCTATGTGCCCTATATTAACCAAGCTTATGGCACCAGCGGTTCCATTTGGGAAGGACGTTACAAGGCCAGTCTGGTCCAGGAAGAACACTACCTGTTGACCTGTATGAGATATATTGAACTCAACCCGGTACGGGCGAACATGGTGAGGAACCCTGCAGATTACCGTTGGTCAAGTTATCGCCACAATGCAAAAGGGCAAGTTGATGAGCTGGTGACGCCACATGCCGAGTATCTATCACTTGGTAAAGGGGATAAGCTACGGATCACTGCATACAATGCCTTGTTCAATACGCATGTTGATACAGAGACCATGACGGCGATTCGCGCGGCCTGGCAAACGGGCACACCCTTGGGAAATGAATATTTTCGGGAAAAAGTTGAGAAAAAGTTGGGGTGTAAAGTGGGGCAGGACAGGCGTGGCCGGCCAACAAAAATGCTGGAGGGCGCCAGTTAAGGGCTTTGCCCTTTATGGTGGACAAGTTACAGGGCGTTGACCTATTTTATTGTTCCGTTAATCAGACACAAGAACAAAGGGAGCGGGGTAATTCCGCTATTTGGTAGACAATCATGAAGGATAGCAATAAATACCTGCTTTCTAGTGCCCTCGCCGCGGTGCTGGGTGCCTCATCGGCAGCTTATGCTGGTGAAGGAGATTCATACATCGGTTTCAGCCTGGGAAGTGTCTCGCCGGACAACAGCGTGTATGACAGCACGATGGGCTGGAAACTTTTCGGCGGCTATTCGGTGAACCGATATTTTGCCCTGGAAGCGGGCTACATATCCTTTGGTGACATGGATGGTCCGATGATGTCCAATAACGAGACCAAAATCTTTTCGTCATCGGGCCTCGAGTTTTCGGCTATTGGTAGCTATCCCCTCGCCGACAAATTTGCCGTTTTCGGCAAACTCGGTTTCCTGGTCTGGGATTCCAAGTGGAGAAATAGCGGTCCCACTGGCGGTATGGTGACAACAGGTGATGTCGATCTTTTCTATGGCTTGGGTGGACGCTTCGATCTGTCGAGCAGCATAGGCTTCCTGGGTACTTGGGAGCGTTATTCGCTTGATGACGAAATTGACGTGTTGTCGGCCAGTATTGTCTACAGCTTCTGATCAGCTGGCGTGGTGTGCTGGGGTTTACCACAGACACTCACCCTAACCGGGCTGTATCACTACATTGGCCGGTCTCAAATTCCAACGTCGAATGCGTTATCCCAAAGCGTTTTTCAAGTTCGCCTTTCAAGGCCATTTTAATCTTTTCCGTGTCCGCAAAATCCTTGATCACAACATGGGCCTCCAAGGCATTTTTGTGCTCGTCGAGTTGCCAGAGATGCAGGTGGTGGATGTTTAAAACGTCTTCGACGTGTTCCATGGCGTCGATGACTTCTTCAATGGAAATATCTTCCGGCGCGCCTTGCATCAGAATGTGGATGGTCTTGGGTAACAGCGTTGCGGCCTGATAGAGCACATAGCCGGCGATGAGCAGGGTCAAGGCGGTATCCGTCCAGTACCAGTCGTAGAGCAGGATGAGACTGCCGGCGATGATGACGCCAACGGAGGCCAGGGCATCGGAAACGTTGTGCAGAAAGGCGGCGCGGATGTTGATGCTGTGGCGGGACATGCTGTAGGTCAGCAGCGCCGTGGCGATGTCGATCACCAGTGCAACACTGGCGACGATAACCACTATCCACCCTTCAATGACCTGCGGCTCGACCATGCGCCAAAGGGCCTCATAGACCAGATACAAACCCACCAGAACCAGCGTGACGAGGTTGATCAGGGCGGCAATGACCTCGGCGCGTTTATAGCCGAAGGTTTTGAAGTGATCCGGCGGTTGTCGGCCGATCCTGCGTGCTATCCAGGCGATCAACAGCGAGGCTGCGTCACTGAAATTGTGCAGGGCGTCGGCGATCAGTGACAGGCTGCCGGAGACGATGCCACCGATCACCTGTGCCACGGTGAGGAGCATGTTGATGGCGATGGCCCAGCCCAGACGACGGTCACCCATGGCGTCGATGTCGTGCTGGTGGTCGTGTGCCATAGCGATCTTTCCTCGGCCCTTTTGTCTTGTTTGAATCAGGAAAAACTGAGCGAAAATGCTGCTGTTTGCAGGTACTCGGCTTCCCGGGCTAGATCAGTCCGGGTCAGCAGATGTTCGTCCAACCAGCCCTCGGGGAATTTTATTTTCAGGCTGTCTTTGCCGGCCTTGAGTTTGAACTTCGGCAACGCTTCCGGGCTACGGCTGCGGTGTAGCAGAACGGCCAGACGCAGCAGGACGGCCCAATACCGGGCGCGGTGCTGATGTTTTTCGACGAGGTGGTCAAAGGTCGCAGCGGAGAGCTTACGACGGTGGGTACTGATCAGCGTCGCCAGCAGGCGTTGTTGGTTGCGGGAGAAGCCTGACAGGTCGGTAAATTCGGCAATATAGGCACCATGTTTGTGAAAGCCGCTGTGGGCGATATCAAGGCCGATCTCGTGCAACAGCGCGGCCCATTGCAGCCATTGCTGGCTCTCTTGCAGATTCAGTGACCAGCTTTCGGCCACCTGTGCCACGCAGGCCTGTACGGTTTCAGCCACCTGCTGCGCGTGCGGCAGATCAACGTGATAGCGCTGTGCCAGATTGTTTACCGCGCGGCTGCGCACGTCTTCGTGGTGTACGCGCCCCAGCAGGTCGTGGATCAGTCCTTCGCGCAGGGCGCCATCCGATACCTGCATCTGCTCGATGCCCAGGGTCTTGAAGGTGGCCAGCAGTACCATTACCCCGCCCGGGAATACCGGTGCGCGTTCTGCCGTTAGCGCCTTGAATGGCAAATTGTCGATATGCCCGGCATCGAGCATCGCGGTGCGCAGTGTCCTGAGTGAATCGAGGGTGATGCCATCGTCGCTCCAGCCTTCGGCCTGCACCACGTTGCGAATGGCGCGAATGCTGCCGGAGGCGCCGAGGGCCTTTTCCCAGCCCATGTTGCGATAGGTGGCCTTGACCGGCGCAAGCTCCACCTGCGCAGCCAGCTCGGCGCGTTTCACCGCCTTGGGTGTGATAGAGCCATCGGCAAAATAGTCGCGCGTCATGCTCACGCAGCCCATGTACAGGCTTTGCATGTAGCGTGGTTCGAAACCCTCGCCGATGATCAGTTCGGTGCTGCCGCCGCCGATATCCATGACGAAGCGGCGCCTTTCATCCGCACCGGTGCTGTGCGCCACACCAAGATAGATGAGGCGTGCCTCTTCCGTGCCGGCGATAATTTCGATGGAATGTCCCAGGGCCCGTTCGGCACGGGCGAGAAAGTCGCTGGCGTTGCGCGCAATGCGCAGGGTATTGGTGCCCGCCGCGCGGATTCGTTGCGGCGGCAGGCCGTGCAGGCGTTGGCCGAAGCGTTCCAGACAGGCCAGGGCGCGTTCCTGGGTTTCGTTATCGAGGCGGTTTTTGTTGTCCAACCCAGCACCGAGACGCACCATTTCGCGCAGCTTGTCCTCCACATGCAGTTCGCCGTTGCTGAGGCGGCAGACGATCATGTGAAAGCTGTTGGAGCCGAGGTCGATGGCGGCGAAGGTTTCGTTGACAGGCTGGTCGATGGGCATGGGAAGACATCCAGGTGGCTTATTGGATGTTATCGCATTATCCCGTGGCTATTTCCAGTCGCCGGGTTAATATCATGCAGCATCGAACCCAGGGGGATTTTGATGACGAATAAGAAGAAGGCCAGCAAGCCAATGAAGGCGATAAAAGTCACGTCGGAGAATAAATGCAGTCTCTGTACCGGCACCAAGTGCTGTCAGTACATCACCTTGCACATCGATACGCCACGCTCGATGGCGGACTTCGACACCCTGCTGTGGCAGGTGTCGCATCGCAATATCCAGTTTTACAAGGACTCGGATGGCTGGTTCATGCTGGTTGTGGAAGCCCCCTGTGAGCACATCACGGAGACGGGGCAATGTGGCATCTATGAGATTCGCCCCATGATTTGCCGTGGTTACTCTAACGATGAATGCGAATTTGATAGCTCGGCGGAGGAGGGCTTCGACCTGTTCTTCGATAGCTACCGGTCACTGGATGATTACTGCCGCAAGCGCTACAAAAAGTGGGATAAGCGGTTCAAGAAGCTGGCGAGAAAGTAGCGTGATATATCACGCCTGTAGGAGCGGCCCCTCAGGCCGCGAAAACGCTCTCGACACTGAACTATCGCGGCCTGAGGGGCCGCTCCTACCGGGTTGTCTTTTGGCGTCATTTCTTCTCTTTGTGGTGTAGGCTCGGGCAATGAAACGCTACGTCACTCGCCCGGTCATCGCCTGGGCCTTTTACGACTGGGCCAACTCCGCCTTCGCCACCACGGTGATGGCCGGTTTTTTTCCGTTGTTCTTCAAGCAGTACTGGGGCAGCGGCCTTGATAGTACCACCAGCACCTTTCAGCTCGGCGTGGGCAATGCCGTGGCCAGCCTGTTCATCGTGCTGGCCGCGCCACTGCTGGGCGCCATTGCCGACCGTGGTGGCCTGCGCAAACGCTTCCTGCTGCTATTCGCTCTGCTAGGGGTGATCTGTACTGCGGGTCTGAGTACCGTGGGGGCAGGGGAGTGGGCGGCAGCGCTGGCCCTGTTCGTGGCCGCTACAGTGGGTTTCATGGGCGCGAATGTGTTTTACGACGCCTTGCTCACCGTGGTGGCGCGTGAAGAAGACTGGGACATGGTGTCGGCCATCGGCTATGCGTTGGGCTATCTCGGCGGCGGGTTGCTGTTCGGCATCAACGTGGCCATGACCCTGTCACCGGACAGCTTCGGGCTGGACAGTGCGGAAGAGGCGGTGCGTTATTCCTTTCTCAGTGTGGCCCTGTGGTGGACGCTGTTTTCCGTGCCCCTGCTGCTGATGGTAAAGGAGCCGCCGGTGGTGCAGCGGCTGTCGGGCTGGGCCGTGGTGTGTGCCGGCTATCGGCAGGTCATCGACACCTTCCGGCACATTCGCCAACTGCGCCCGGTGTTCCTGTTTCTTGTCGCCTACTGGCTGTACATCGATGGCGTCGACACCATTGTGCGCATGGCGGTGGACTATGGCCTCGCCATCGGCCTTGAGCAGACCCACCTCATCGGTGCGTTGCTGATCACCCAGTTCGTCGGTTTTCCGGCGGCGCTGGCCTTTGGCTGGCTGGGGCAGCAGATCGGGGCGAAGCGTGGCATTTTCATTGCCATTGGTGTGTATATTGCGGTCACGCTGTGGGCGGTGTTGATTGAAGAGACCTGGGAGTTTTATCTATTGGCCGTGTGTATTGGTCTGGTGCAGGGCGGCATCCAGGCGCTGAGCCGTTCCCTGTATGCGCGCCTGATCCCCACCGACAAGGCGGCGGAGTTCTTCGGATTTTACAATATGCTGGGTAAGTTCGCGGCGTTGCTGGGGCCGCTGATGGTGGGGGCTGTCAGTGTCGCTACAGACAGCCACCGGGCCGGGATGTTGTCGCTGATCCTGTTGTTTGTGGCCGGGGCGTGGTTGTTGTCGCGGGTGGATATGGCGGGTGAAGCTCGCGAAGGTGCGGCCGATAGATGACTGATACGGCTAGTTTGTGGGAGCGGCTTCAGCCGCGAAAAGGGGTGGGGAGTTCTTCGCGGCTGAAGCCGCTCCCACAGGTACAAACAGGTATCGTATCGCCAATGACAAGCCGAAACCGATTCGTAAGCTGCGCATGGAACTTTCTGGCTGTCTGATGCGTGTTATCAATAAGGCGCTGGAAAAGGACGCAGGGTGGTGCCATGCCAACGGCAAGGCCATGGCCGAGGCGTTGCACCGCTGTGGCGAGCGGGCGGGATATCTCAAGTGACGGGCGCGGGCGCCGAAAAAGGAAGGTAACTTATTGCCACAGAGACACAGAGAACAGGGGAAGATGCCTTCCGTGATAGCTTTTTATGGTGGCGTTTAATGATAATGCTGCACAACAAACCCTCCGGGTTCTCTATGACTCTGTGGCAAACCAAGCCCCGACACAAAATATAAAACAAGGCACTACATGACCTCTCATTTCACCCTCTTCATGGCCGGCAAGACCGATACTGGCCTGAAGCGGGATCACAACGAAGACTTTATTGCCTGGGATGCCGAGCGTGGCCTGGCCCTGCTGGCCGACGGCATGGGTGGTCACAAGGCCGGTGATGTGGCCAGCCGCATGAGTATCGAAAGCATCAAAAAAAACCTGCAGTCTGCACTGGAGCAGCCGCTACCCGGGAGCGGGGATGAGGACATAAGTCCCTTGGCGAGTCTGCTCGACAGCGCTATCAACGAGGCCAACAATACCGTGTTTGCCGCTGGCGAGGAGAAGGCACAGCAGAAGGGCATGGGTACCACCCTGGTTGTCCTGATATTGCACGATGATCGCGTGCTGGTCGCGCACGTGGGCGACTCGCGGCTTTACCGTCTGCACGGGCGCGAGCTGACGGCCGTGACCCATGACCACTCGTTGGTGCGGCAGATGATGGCGGAAGGAATAATGACCGAGGAAGAGGCGCACGATAGCCCCTTCACCCATGTCATCACCCAGGCCGTGGGGGTGCGCGAGGCGGTCGATGCCGAGATTCAGGAGTTCGAGGCGGTGCCCGGCGATGTCTATCTGCTGTGTTCCGATGGTCTGACGGATATGGTAGAAGATGCTGAGATCGCCGAAACCCTGCTCGCCGTGCAGGGTCACTGGGAGCGTGCCGCCCAGCGGCTGGTGGATCTGGCCAATCAGCACGGTGGGCGGGACAATATCTCCGTAGTCATCGTCGGCATCGGGCCGCCGCGTGGAAAGTAAATGACCCTAGCTGAGCTGCGTGGCGCTCAGCACCACAGGATGTGTGACACTGCGCAGAGCGGTGTCACACGTTAATCATCCTGTCTAAGAATCCCTGACCAACACGTCTTCAAAAGGGGGTGTAGGAGCGGGCCATGCCCGCGATGGTTTTTCTCTTCCACAGAGAGTAAAAAAATATGGCCACCGAGATCGAACGTAAATTCCTCCTCTGCGACGACAGTTGGCGTGCCCATGCCGATGCCGGCACGCCGATGTGTCAGGGCTACCTCATTGGCGCCAAACGGGCCTCGGTGCGGGTGCGTGTCAGCGGCGCGTGCGCCCACCTCAACATCAAGAGCGCCACCCTCGGCGTGGAGCGTCAGGAGTATGAGGTCGAGATCCCCCTTGCCGATGCCGAAGAGCTGCTCGATACCCTCTGCGAGCAGCCGCTGATCGAGAAAACCCGTTATCATGTGCGCCATGGCGAACACACCTGGGAGATCGATGTTTTCAGCGGCGACAACGCGGGCCTGGTGGTGGCCGAGATTGAGCTCGGCAGCGCCGATGAGGCCTTCAAGCGGCCACCCTGGCTGGGCGAAGAGGTGTCACACGACAAGCGCTATTACAACGTCTGCCTGGTCACGCATCCCTATAAAGACTGGTAGCTCCTTCGTTTTTCCTCTGCTGCTGGCCGCGCTGCTGCTTAGCAGCTGTACGCGGGCACCCGATGAGGTGTTGCGCTTCGGCCTCGCCAGCGCCCCGGTGACCCTGGACCCACGCTTCGCCACCGATGCCACCTCCACGCGCATCAACCGCCTGCTGTATGCGCGGCTGGTGGATTTCGATGAGCGGCTGATGCCGACCCCGGCACTGGCGGATTGGCAACGATTGTCGCCCACCCACTACCGTTTCCGCCTCGGCAACACGGGGCGGGACTTTCACGACGGCAGCCGGCTCACCGCGCGTGACGTCAAGGCCACCTACGACTTCATCCTCGACCCGGCCAATGCCTCACCGCACCGTGCCTCGCTGACCCTGATCGAGCGCATCGAGGTCATCGACGGCGATACCCTCGATTTTCACCTTTCCCGCGCCGACGTGCTGTTCCCCGCCTATCTGGTCATCGGCATCCTGCCGGTGCAGCAGATGGCTACCGGACATGCCTTCAGCCGCGATCCGCTGGGCAGCGGGCCGTTCCGCTTCCGTGCCTGGCCCGATGACGGCCACCTGCAGCTGGTGCGTCTTCGCGACGGTCAGGCGTTGACCTTCGTGCGCGTCTCCGATCCCACCGTGAGGGTGCTGAAGCTGCTGCGCGGTGAAGTGGATCTGTTGCAGAACGATCTGTCACCGGAACTGGTGCACTATCTGCAAAATAAGCAAAATAAGGAGGGGGAGGGCATCACTGTGCGGCGCGCGCGCGGCTCCAATTTCACCTATCTCGGTTTCAATCTCGATGACCCGCAGCTGGCCGACCCCGCTGTGCGCCGCGCCATCGCTCAGGCTATCGACCGCGAAGCCATCGTACACTACCTGATGGACGGATCGGCGCGGCTGGCCAGCGCCCTGCTGCCGCCGGATCACTGGGCCGGCAATGCTGATCTACCGCTGATCGCCTACGACCCACAGGCTGCCCGGGCGGCCCTGCGCGCCGCCGGCTTCACACCGGACAACCCCCTGCGCCTGCACTACAAGACCTCCACGGACCCGTTCCGAGTGCGCCTCGCCACCGTGCTGCAAAGCCAGCTGCGCGAAGTGGGCATCGAGGTGGATCTACTCAGCTATGACTGGGGCACCTTTTACGGTGATATCAAGGCCGGCAATTTCCAGATGTTCAGTCTGTCCTGGGTGGGCATCAAGACGCCGGACATCTTTCATTATGTGTTTCACAGCGACGCGGTGCCGCCCCGTGGCGCCAATCGTGGCCGCTTTCGTGACGCCCGCACCGATGCATTGATAGAACAGGCGACTGCGGCATCAACGCTGGAGGCACAGGCGAAGTTGTATCGTCAGCTGCAGGCACGCCTGCTGGAGTTGCTGCCCTATGTGCCGCTGTGGTACGAAGACCATGTACTCGCTGCGCGCGAGGGTATAGTGGGCTATGCCCTAAGCCTGGACGGCAACTATGATGGGTTGATATCGGTGCGGCGTAAATAGGGTTATCAATGTGGGTAGGAGCGGGCCATGCCCGCGATTTTTTCTGATGACAAATATGGGTGTTATGTGGGAGCGGCTTCAGCCGCGAATACTGGCTGGCTCTATTCGCGGCTGAAGCCGCTCCCACAATGTCTAAAGCGACAAACTCTGTGGTGAAGGGAAGAACCATCGCGGGCATGGCCCGCTCCTACAAAATAGTTGCAGGGCACTAAAATAGTGGAAAAATTGATCCTGATAAGCATTGCCGAACAGCGCCTGCAGCTGCGTGAAGGCGACCATGTGTTGATGGACGTGGCGGTGTCCACGGCGGCCAATGGCTGTGGCGAACAGCATGGCAGCGAGTGCACGCCGCGCGGCTGGCACCGGATTCGCGCCAGGATCGGCGCCGATACGCCGCTCGGCACGGTGTTCGTCGGCCGCCGTCCCAGTGGTGAAATCTATACCCCGGCGTTGCGCGCGCAGCATCCACGGCGCGACTGGGTACTGACCCGCATCCTCTGGCTGTCCGGGCTGGAGCGAGGCCGCAACCGCCTCGGCACGGTGGATACCCTGCGCCGCTATGTCTATATTCACGGCTGTCCCGATGACGATGTACTGGGCCTGCCCGGCTCTCACGGCTGCGTGAAGATGCGCAACCGCGAGGTGGCGGCGCTGTTCGACCGGGTTGAGGTGGGGACACGGGTGTGGATCGGTGAGGAGCCGCTGCCGGAGGCGACTCCCACGCCGGTATTTTGAACCCAGGTTGAACCTGTTGACGCCCGTTTACACTTCTGGTGAGGCAATATGGCAACCGTTACATTTTTTTACGCGGCTACTGATTAGTTTCCTAATTACCGCGAAGGAATCCTCGCAAGCGATGATCGAAGGCCAACCCATTCTGTTCGGCGAAGTGCTGTTCGACTGCTTTGCGGACGGTAATATCGTCCTCGGTGGCGCACCGTTCAATGTTGCCTGGCATCTACAGGGGCTGGGCGTGACGCCGCTGCTGATTTCCTGCGTCGGCAGCGATGAGCGCGGCAAGGTGGTGCTGCATCTGATGCAAGAGTGGGGGCTGCCGGTGAATGCGGTGCAGGTGGACCCCGAAAACCCCACCGGGGTGGTGGCCGTGCAGGTAACGGGTGGCGAACCCAGCTACCATATCCTGCCCGATCAGGCCTATGACGCTATCGATGCCGAGGCGGCGCTGGCTGCCGTGCAGCAGACGCCGGCCGGGCTGATCTATCACGGCAGCCTGATCTTGCGCAACGCCACATCACGGGCGGCCTTGCTGCGCTTGCAGGCAGAGAGCGGACTGCCCATTTTTCTCGATCTCAATATTCGTGATCCGTGGTGGGATCCCGCCCATACCGTGCCTCTGCTGCGTGGCGCCACCTGGGTCAAGCTCAACAGCGATGAACTGAACAGCGCCATGCGCGGGCAGTTTGACACCCTGGAGACGCAACAGCAGGCGGCGCGCGAACTGTTTGTGCAGTGTGAGCTACAAATGCTGGTGGTTACCTGCGGCGCGCAGGGCGCTTTCATGGTGCTGCCCGAAGGCATCCTCAACGGTGTGCCTGTGCCGACGCAGAACCTGGTGGATACGGTGGGCGCCGGCGACGGCTTTTCCGCCGTGCTTATCGCCGGGCTGATGCGAGGACACCCGCCGCAGCAGGTGCTGGATCAGGCCATCGCCTTCGCCTCGGCCCTGTGCGAACGGCGCGGCGCCACGGCGCAGGAGGAGGCGCTGTATGTGGCGCTGACGGCACGCTGATTTTTTGTCATGCAGCGTTGCCATTGGGCATCAAGATTATGGCGGCTATGTCGATAATCCTTGGTGGATATTCAGAAATTGCTACTGCCCAAGAGTGTTGATGTGCCGTGAATCAGTCCGATAGCCAGAAACCCTATCGAATCCTGCTCGTCGATGATGAGGAGATCCATCGCACCCTGGAGAAGGAAGTGCTGGATGGCCCCCAGTACGCTATCAGCGAGGCCAGCAATGGCGAGGAGGCACTGATACTGCTGCGCAAGCAGGAGTTCGACGTGGTGCTGCTCGACAAGCGTATGCCGGGTATGGATGGCGATGAGCTGTGCCGGCGCATTCGTGGTGAGCTGGGGCTGGATTTACTGCCCGTGATCATGGTGACCGGCACTAATACCCGTGAAGAGCTGCTCAAGAGCATGCGCGCCGGCGCCAATGACTTCATTCGCAAGCCTTATAGCCCACTGGAGCTGATTGCCCGCACCGAGAACTTTGCCAGCTACAAGCGCCTGACCGACCAACTGGAAGACGCCGAGACCCTGCTATTCGCCCTGGCGCGCATGGTGGAGGCGCGCGATGAGCATACCGGCGACCACTGTTCCCGTCTGGCGCACACCTCGGTGGTTATCGGCGAGGCGCTGGGGCTGAGCGAAGAAGAGCTGACCGCCCTGCGGCGCGGCGGTGTGCTGCACGATATCGGCAAGCTCGGCATTCCCGACAGCATTCTGCTCAAGAATGGGCCGCTGTCCGATGAGGAATGGGTCGTCATGCGCCAGCACACCGTTATTGGCGCCGAGCTGTTGCAGGGGCTGAAGAGTATGGATCTGACCTTGCCGGTGGTGAGGAATCATCATGAACGCTGGGATGGTGGCGGTTACCCGGACGGTCTGAAAGGCAAGGAAATTCCTCTGTTGGCGCGTATCTTCCAGTTTGCCGATATTTACGATGCCCTGGCCAATGAGCGGCCCTACAAAAAGGCCTTTTCCGATGAAAAGATCCTCACCATTCTGGAGGAGGAGACGGAGAAGGGCTGGCGTGACCCTGAGCTGATGCGGGTTTTTCGCGATATTCTGCAAGACCGTCCGGAGGACCTGCGCATGCCCGCCTCGTCCGAGGCCGATATGGGAACGGAAATATTCGAGAATATCCTCCGCACCGGCGCCCTGACCTGGAGTGATGATGGTAGCAAGTAGTAACTCTCCGACGCGGTACGAAAAAAAGGCCTTGTCGATCGCACAATTGCAGGGCCTGCAGGCGGTGCTGGATGAGCATGCCGTGGTTTCCATCACCGACGTCAATGGAAAGATTACCTACGTCAATGACAAGTTCTGTGATATTTCGGGATACCGTAGAGAGGAGCTGCTGGGGCGCAATCATCGCATTGTGAAATCGACAGCCCATTCCGACGGTTTCTTTCGCGACCTGTGGCGTGTCATTGCCAATGGCGGCACCTGGCAGGGGATGATCGAGAACCGTACCAGGGAGGGTGCTTCCTACTGGGTGCAGACCACGATCATGCCGCTGCTCAGTGAGCAGGGGAAACCTGAGCAGTATATTTCGATCCGCACCGACGTCAGTGCGCGCATTCGTGCACAAAGAGGGCTGGCGCATTTCAAGCATATCCTCGACCAGACGCTGGACTGCGTATTCCTGTTTGATTCGCGTACGCTCAGATTTATGTACGTCAATCTGGGGGCGGTGGAGCAGGTGGGTTATACAGAGCCCGAACTACTGGCGATGACCCCGCTGGATATCAAGCCTGAATTTGACGAATCCCGGTTTCGTGAAACGATGGCCCCGCTGATCGGGGGGGAGCGAGATCACGTGACCCTGGAGGCCACGCACGTGGCCAAATCCGGTAAGCGCATACCGGTGGAAATTTTCCTGCAGTATTTTCCGCAAGGCCCGGACCATGGTCAGTGTATTGCCATTGTGCGTGACATCAGTGAACGGCGGCGGATTAACAGGGCCCTGGAGTCACTGACCGTGACGGCCTCTTCCCGGCATGTCTTTCACGATATATCCCGGGCTGTTTCGCAGGCGCTAGGCTATCGCTGGACGGGTATCGGACGACTCATCAATGGCGGAACGCGTGTCGAGGTGCT
>JAJRWE010000121.1 GCA_024276955.1 Gammaproteobacteria bacterium | reverse complement strand
TGTATACCGACCTACAGAGCCTGGAGGCTGTACGCCGCCGTGCAGACAGTCATCCAGAGGAAACCCTGCGTTTTGCCGCCCAGCAGTTTGAGGCGCTGTTCCTGCAGATGATGCTGAAGAGCGCACGCGATGCCAAGCTGGATGACGGCCTGTTCGACAGTGAACAGGGTGATTTCTATCAGGACCTGCACGACAAGCAGATGGCCATCAATCTGGCCCAGGGGCAGGGCATTGGTATCGCCGAGCTGCTGGTGCAGCAGCTGCGACAGGACCAGGGGCCAGGCAAGGACACAGAGGGCGTCTCCGCGCAGGCCGCGGTGGTGGATCGTATTCGCACACTGCGTGACTATCTGGATGCCCGCCTGCCATCGACAACCCAAGTCGCGGCCGTATCACCAATACTGGCCCCTGAGCCGGTCGTGCAGAAAATCGTGTTGGATACGCCGCAAGACTTCGTTAAAACACTCTGGCCGCAGGCCCGTCAGGCGGCCGACAAGCTGGGCGTGGACCCCTCGGTGCTGCTGGCGCAGGCGGCGCTGGAAACCGGCTGGGGACGCTCTGTGTCCCGGCATGCCGATGGCCGCAGCAGTCATAACCTGTTCAACATCAAGGCGGATGCCCGTTGGGACGGAGAGCGGGTCAGCGTTGTTACGCAGGAATTTCGCAATGGCGCCTTTGGCCGTGAGCAGGCGCAATTTCGTGCCTATGATTCCTTCGCCGAGAGTTTCGACGATTATGTAAATTTCCTGCAGAACAGCACGCGCTATCGCCCGGCGCTGGCTTCGGCCCCAGATGGCCACCGCTTCGTCAGCGAGCTGGCGCGGGCCGGTTATGCGACGGACCCGGAATATGCCAATAAGATCATCGGCATCATCGAGGGCGAGCCCATGGCGCGTTCCCTGTCGGCCGTCGCGGCGGAGCGGGATCCCTTTAACGATTTTTAAAGAATTTGTGACGGCGGTCGCTAAATCAATCACGGGCGTCCCCTTTTTAGGACCGCCTGTCAGCGCCTCCAGCGCTGGCCACAGTGGCCGGGCGGGGCGCGGAGTGTAACCATGGCAGACTTACTCAGTACAGCAATTTCCGGTCTCACGGCCTACCAGCGCAACCTGGCGGTGGTCGGCAACAATATCACCAACGTCAACACTGAAGGCTATAGCCGGCAGAGCGCCGAACTGGTGTCACGCGCGCCCACGCCTAATGGTTCGGGATTTGTGGGCAACGGTGTCGAAATCAGCACCGTGCGCCGCATCTATGACCAGTTTTTGGGCAACCAGGTGACCAGTCGCACCTCTTCCTTTGAGCAGATGGACACCCTGTATAACCTGGCGACGCGGATCGATAATTCACTGGCCGGCGAATCCTCCAGCCTGAGCACGGCGATTCAGGCCTTTTTCAATGCGGTGCAGGATGTCTCCAACAACCCGACCTCCGTTCCCGGCCGTGAAGTCATGGTTTCAGAGGCCTCTACGCTGGCCTCTCGTTTTCAGTCGCTGAACCGGGAATTTGATGGTCTGCGTGACCAGGTCAACACACAGATGGAGGTGTTTACCTCAAAGGTCAACAGCATTGCCGGCTCGATTGCGGAACTGAATCAAGACATTGCCATTGCCCGCGCCAGCGCCTCCGGGCAGCCACCGAATGACCTGTTGGATCAGCGTGATCAACAGATCAATCGTCTCGCCGAACTGGTGTCGGTCAACCGGGTCGAGGCGGATGATGGTTCGACCAATATTTTTATCGGCAGCGGCCAGGCGCTGGTGCTGGGCAGCCAAGCCGCTACCTTGAGCACCACCCGTGGCAGCTTTGATCCCAGCCAGCGGGAGATTGTCTTCACCAGCCGCACCACCAGCATTCCCATCGGCAGTCAGCTGAATGGCGGGCAACTGGGTGGCTTGATGGACTTTCGGCGCAACGTGCTGGATCCGGCACAGGACGGCCTGGGCCGTATCGCCATCGGCATGGCCGATAGCATTAATGCCCAGCACCAGCTGGGTGATGACCTGAACGGCAACCCCGGTGGCCTGTTCTTCGATGCCATCAACACCACCAGTCCGACCGTCTTTGCCAACGTCAATAATAATGCCGCCAGCGGCACGGTGGCAGTGACCATCAATGACGCCGGTCAGCTCAAGGCCTCGGAGTATCGCCTGAACTATGACGGCGCGAATTTCTCCCTGCTGCGCCTGTCCGACAACACGGTGGTGGACAGCGGTTTCGGCACGGGGGGGCTGCCGCGCACGGTGGCCGGCGAGGGGATTACCCTTGATCTGAGCGGCACCGTCGCCACCGGCGACAGCTTCCTGATCCGCCCGGTGCGCTATGGCGCCCGTGACATGAATGTCGCCCTCGCCTCGGGGGCCGAGTTTGCCGCCGCCGCCAGCGGTAACGCCAGTGGTGACAACAGCAATGCCCTGGCCCTGGCGGGTCTGCAGACGCAAAAACTGCTGGGTAATGGCAGCGAAACCTACCAGTCGTCCTACGGCAAGGTGCTGGCCGATGTGGGGGTCAAGACCCGCGAGGCCAGGGTCAACAGCGAGGCGCAACAGGCGCTGCTGGACAATGCTATAGAAGCCAACAGTGCCGTCTCTGGTGTCAACCTCGATGAAGAGGCCGCCG
>JAJRWE010000120.1 GCA_024276955.1 Gammaproteobacteria bacterium | reverse complement strand
GGTGGAGCCATCAACAGCCACCACGATCGGCCCGTCAGTGATGGAACGGCCGGGCTCCTTGATGACCAGGGTGTCGATATTGCTGCGACGCACCACGCGCTGGCACACGGTTCCCACGCGGCTGCCCTGTACAGCACCCAGTCCCAGTGCGCCCAGCACCAATAGATCGTATTGGCCATTATTGGTTTCACCCGCCAGTTCCCGGTAATTCTTGCCTTCCAGGCTGCAACGTTTGAAGGTCAGGTTTGCCGCCTGGCATTGTCGTTCGGAATGATCCAGGTAAGAGTCGGTAATAATGGACAGCCCGCGGGTGATGAGGTCATCGTGCACATCGCGCTGTCTTTCCAGTTCATCTTCTTCGCGGAACTGTTCGGGCAGCCCGCCTTCCATTTGGCGGAAGCGTACATCGTGCAGCTTGGCGGCGTAGACGTGGGCGCCGGTGATATCGGCATCCCACAGGCCGGCCAGTTGCACGGCATCCTGCAGGCTGCGGTTGGAGTGATCCGATGAATCCACCGCCAGCAGAATGTGGTGGTATTCGGGAAGTGACAGTGGTTCCTGTTCTTCTGTGCTGGGTTTAAAGCGGGTTTGCAGTTGTGCATTCATCGTATTCATCCATCTTGCCCTGTGTGAATTAATGTCAAATCCGGCCGTGCAACGGGCTCTTGATGAAGGTCATTATTGGTTTTTCATTACTTGCATCGGCACCATTTTCTATTGCGCTGTGCTGTTTTTCTTTGACATAGATCCATTTTGGCGGTGAAAAAGCGCTTTTGAGGGCAAATTGTGCCCGCCAAAACGGTGAAATGAGGGGTGGTTTTCATGGGCTTAACAGCCAGTGGGCGACAATTACTGCGACCACGACCATGTTGATTGAGAAACCGACCAGCGCCAGATAGTCAAAACCGGTGGCCTGACGCCGGCCCAGAAAGGGAAGTCGGTAGCTTGCCATGAGATTCATTTTCCTCTTGAAATATCAATGTGTTACTGTGCTTGGTGCTATTGAGAGGCTCTGAATGGATCGTGAGCATGCCGCCTGGCCCGTCAAGATCCATTCAGAGATTTCAAGGGTTATTTGCCGCTATAGTTGAAATCGATAGAGGTCTTGCCACCAGCATCCACGGTGACCTTGCCCTTTTTCTCGCCCAGTAAACCGTGCCAGGCGACAATCTTGTAGTTACCGGGGGGGACGTTATCGATGACGAAGCTGCCGTCCTCTTTAACGACGGCAAAGTAGGGGTTTTTGGCCACGAAGACAAAACCGTGCATGAAGTCGTGGGCATCGCACTCCAGTTTCATGACGGTGCCACGCTTGAGCTTGACGGTCTTGTTGATGACGGTGAGTTCCGGTGGCTGACTGATGTTGAAGACGGTCTTTCTTGCCTTGCCGATGAGTTCGTAGGTATGGATGTTATGCAGCACCGGATCCGAGTTGTGCACCGCGAACTTGTCCTTGTTTTTCATTACTGAGAGGAAGGGATGGAAGCCGCATTTCTTCTGGTCGATCTCGAGGTTATTGATGTCGGCCGAAAAGTCTTTGCCGGATTTCACCTTTTTCAGATAGACCACGGTGTCATTGAGGGCGCCATTGGTGACACGGACAAAATCAATTTCACGATCACCCGTGCCGCAGGCTTCGGTGTCCTTGGTGATGGCGTAGATTTTTGGCGCCGGGTCGGTTCCCGAAAAATTCACTTTGCCAGTGATGGTGCCGCCATTGGCGACATCCACGACCTTGTAGGCTGCGGCTGTTAACGGCAGACTGGCCGCTGCAAATAGGGTAAATACCGTGAGTGCCTTATTCATGTTTGGCTCCTTTCAGCTTGCTTTGTTTCAGGGTTGTTGAGGGGTTTGCTATTGATTCATGGGTTAGTTTTTCAGGGTTAAAGGTCTTGAGTTGCTATGCGGCCTGTGATGGACGGAAGACCTCTTCCAGCATTTCCAGCACAAACCGTCGTTCCATGCTCGATGGTAATGTATCCAGGTGGTGTATCAGTGTGTCGCTGGCCGCGCCGGGGCCAAGGGCGCGTAACGCCAGGCCCATCTCCCGCGCCTGCCGTCCTTCACCGGCAAAGCCAGCGGTAATGAGACGCTCGATGATGTCATCACGGTTCTTGCCAGCGGACAGCAGCCGGTTCAGTTTTGCCAGGGACAGGGCGGCGGCCTTGCTGACGCCAACATCGCTGTCGGCCAGATGTTCGGACATGACGTGCAATGCCTGCTCGATGGTGTCGGCCTCATCTTGTGCCCGTGCGCTGGCGACAGGGATGGCGGCAGGCGTGTCGGCGTGCTGTTCCCATAAAAGCTTGTCAGTGTGTCGTTCCAGTATCTGCGCCATGGCCATGACCGATTGACTGCGTACCAGGGGGCTTTCATCCGCCAGGCTTTCTTGCAGATTCGGCAGGCAGGCCAGATTGCCAAGGGCGCCCAGTGTGCGTGCGCTGGCGACCCGTAGTTCGGATGTTCCCATATGCAGAAGACTGTTCAGTGGCCCCAGGGTTTCCGTCAACCCTGGGGTACCCGGTGTCAGGCGTGCCAGGGCGTCAATGGCCTCTTGCTGGAGTTCGGGATTGTCCTCAAGCATGGTTTTTCTCAGTACCTCGACTACCTCGGGCTGGCTGCATTCGCCGAGGACGCGGGCGCTGAGCAGGCGGATATCGGCCTCGATATCGATATTCTTGCCACGGTAGAATTTTTTCTTGTTATGCCGCTGCCGGGCGAGGATGTCATAGAAGTCCTGGAAGGCTTCGTCTTCCCCGGCTGGCAGTTCGGGCAGTTCATCCGTGGTGATGGTTTTTTTCTTTTCGTCGAGTTGCTCGTATTCTGTATTGGCCAGCAGGATGGCGTCGAGGGTCGATGCAGGTGCGGTCTCGTTGCTGCTTGATGCCTCGGTTTCTTCTCGGGCGCCAGAAGCGTCGACGGAAGTCTCGTCCGTTGACTCGGGGATTGGATCGTCTCCGCTGCTGCTTTCGGCAGATGCAACCGTTGTGGTGACCATGCCCGCTTCGCCATGCAACGCGGCGAGAATGCGGGCCAGCGGGGCGGCGGGCTCGTCTTCTGCTTCAGCTGGCGCCTCTGTATCAGAAACTGTATCGAGAGCTGTATCAAGCGCTGTGTCAGGGGCTGCACCGGAAGTGCTCGTATCGGGCTGTTTCTTATGGCAGGCCATCATGGCCTGCAACGCCGCCCAGCGCACGACGGATTCATGATCATTGATCGCGCAGTCCAGGGCCGTGAGTATTTCCGCTGAGGTTTGTGGACGATTGCCCAGGGCCAGTGCGGCCTGCTGGCGAACGGCGGGATCGCGTTGTTCATCGGCCAGCAGGTCGAGCAGGATACCGTCGACGTCCGGATCCTCCAGGCGGGAGGCGTGCGGGAGGGCGGCAGCGGCAACCATCGGCTCGGAATCTGTCAGCAAGCCGACCAGGCGTGCCTGGGTCTCGGCATCAAGCGGGTCAGGCAAGTGGCCTAGCAAGGCGTGCAGCACGGCGGCACGCACCCTGGCGCTGGGATCGCTCAACAGAGGCAACAACTGTTGCACATCGAGTTCGGCATTGACATGCGAACTGAGCTTGCTGGCCATCTTCAGGGCGATTTCGCGCACCTCGTCCGCAGGGTCACGCAACAGCAGGAGCAGGGCGCCCAGATAGCGGCCCTGGCCGTTATTGGCGAGAGCCTCGGCGGCGACGGCACGGACCTCCGGCTCCGGGTCTCGCAAGGCACGACCCAGGGCACGGGCGCCAGTGGTGGAGCAGGGCTGGCCCAATGCATGGGCCGCACGCCGGCGTTCACGTGTTGTGCCGTTCTGCAGGCGTTGGATGACAAGCTCTTCACCTGCGCCACCAATCCGCGCCAGGGCCAGCAGGGTGTCGGTTTCGTCGACCTGGGCGTCTTCGTCGTCCAGCAGCGTAGCGAGGGGGCCAACGGCCTTGGTGACACGCTGGTAACCGAATGCCTGCACGGCCTTGCGCTGGGCGTCCCAGTTGCTGTCCCAGGCATCGTCATCATCCCAGTCGGTATCTTCCGGCACCGACGTCAGCAGTGACAACAGCGCTGAAATGGCCTGTTCTCCGCCCAGGCGGCCCAGCGCTTCAACGACGGAGACCCTGATTTCACCATCGGGGTCATTGTGCAGGGATTCGATCAAGGGCGCCACGGCGGCCGGGTTACCCAGCAGCCCCAGAGATTCAGCGGCATCAATGCATACATCGATGTCGTCATCGCGCAGATGTTTGACCAGTGTCTGTACGGCATCACTGCTCCCCAGTACGCCGAGGGAGCGGCAGGCGCAACAACGATCAAGTTCATCACCCTTGTTGAGCAGCCTCCGCAGGGCTTGCTCCACGTCTCGTTTGTCGGTCATATCTCGTTTTGAATCCGTCGTTTTTTGAAGGCTGGTCACGTTGATATCCCATGAAGATAAAATGGTGTGTGTTCCGGTTTCTGGGCTCTGTTCTGCATCACGTTAGCTTGATGGTTAGCAGAAGCCGTACCAAGTTCTGAATACCCCTAAAAATCTGACCCCATTCCCGTCTTGTATGGGCCTTCGGCCGGCTTGTGGACCATTGTGACATGCGCACAGGCCGCGGGGTTGTACGTAACGTTTCATTCGCAGGGTATATCGAACCAATAGTGAATGATTCGTTCAATATACCACCCACTGTACCCCATGCATCATTTTGTTCCGATTATCTCTCGCTAATGAACATAGTATTCATTTTTTGGCCGGTTTCAGGCTCACGGGCCTGTGCCTGTTGATCGGGGCAATGAACAGTAAAGCCGCATTAGCTATGCCTTTTCAACCGTTTTGAGAGGGATGGCCTGGATGTTGCTATGGCTTGGGCTAGGGCAGATGGATCACCGGTGATGTGGTCCTGCCGAAAATATTGACGAGCGGATTTTTCCGGCAATACGGCGGGTTTCAATAGCGACGACGAGTGGAGATGACATGACTGCATCGGGGAAACAAGACGACAAGGTCCAGACTACTGGGTCTCAAGATGGCTCCACCTGGGGGCCCAAACTATTCTGGACCATCCTGGTTCTGATGCTGGTATTTTTCTGGTGGCTGCTGATTTATTCCGGCGGCGTTGAAATACAGCACGGTTGATCATGATTGAGAGTGGTTAGGGCTTGCGAAACAATAACTTTCCGGATTTGGGGCGTTGAGGCGCCCGTCTGGGAAGGCGCGAAAACGCGGGAATATTGGTTATCTTTCAAGTTTTTGCAACGCCGCCAGGCGGGATGGATCGACGTCCCAAAACGGTAAGTTATTGTTTCGCGAGCCCTTAAGGGCAGGATTCGTGTTCACCATGCCATGCCATGGCGAACGGACTATTTCACGCGTAAAGATCAAGAGAAGAAAATGGGAAAGAATCTACAAGTCTGGTTAGTTGCCTTCGCCGTTGTGCTGATCTTTTTCTATGGGTTGGATCATTTGGTTATGAATATGCAGGGCTTGCCTCTGAATATTGATTTAACACCGTCACAGTAAATCGTGATGACAAAAACTTTGCTTCAGCATGCATATATGCAAAGAGCTCAACGTGCGGGGCCGCTACGCCCGGACGCTGTATTCAACACCCGATTCAAGATTGTGGAGATAGGGGCATGAAGGAAACAAGAAATTTCTCGTCACCAATACTGCTATCACTACTGATGATTGCCGTACTGGGCTTTTTATGGTCGGGAGACATGGCGCCGACTCACTGGTTGCCCGAGGCCGTTGCAAGTGAGGTTGCGGCCGAAGAGGTGGCCACGGCGGAAGGTGCCGATGCTGCGCAGGAACTGAAGCTGAGACCGGCCCCCAGGCCTAGCCGGGAGGATTATCCCGACGTCGGTACCAGTAGTCGCTCCATTGTCTGGATCATCGCGCAAATGCATCTGTTTTTCGGCGCCCTGGTGCTGGCGGTGCCGCTTTTTGTGCTGGTGATTGAACTACTGGGCAAGTCCACCGGCGATGCGCGTTATGACGACATGGCCCATGAATTCATGAAGATCAGTATTACCGCCTATTCCATCACGGCCCTGTTCGGCGGCACCCTGGCATTGGCGCTATTCCTGTTATATCCCGATTTAATGGCCTATCTGATGCAGGCCTTCGGCGCACAAATGCTGGTCTACGCCATGTTGTTTTTCATGGAAAGCATTTTGCTTTACATCTATTACTACGGCTGGGATGCGCTGCGCTATGGCAATGCCAAGTGGGTACATATCTCCCTGGGTCTGTTATTGAATGGTGTCGGCGCCACTTTGATGGTGATGGCCAACTCCTGGGCCACCTTCATGATGGCGCCCTCGGGGGTCAATGAAGTCGGTGCGGTTATTGGCAACATCTGGGAGGTGATGAAGGGGCCATTGTGGAATCCCATCAATCTGCACCGGTTTATCGCCAATATCGCCTTTGGTGGTGCGGTGGTGGGGGCCTATGCCGCCTACAAGTGTCTGGCCGCCCGAACCGCCGAGGATCGCGCCCATTATGACTGGATGGGCTACACCTCCAATTTCATCGCCATTCTCGCCTTCCTGCCCCTGCCCTTCGCCGGTTATTGGCTGATGGCCGAGATCTATGCCTATTCGCAACAGATGGGTATTACCGCCATGGGCGGTATTCTGGCCTGGTTGTTTATCGTTCAGGCGGTATTGATCGGCACCATCCTCATGGCGGGTAACTACTATTTGTGGTCTGGCATGTCACGCACTGAAGGATCAAAGCGTTACCAGGGGATGATCAAATATATCGCCGTGGTATTGGTCATTTGTTTTCTGATCTGGGTGACACCGCATACCCTGATTCTTACCTCGGGTGAAATTGCCGCCTTGGGGGGTAGTCATCACCACTTGCTGGGGCCGCTGGGCATCATGCCGGCCAAGAACATCGCCGTGAATCTGATGCTTATCTTCACCTTTTTGTCCTTTCAGATTTATCGGCGTTCGGACAAGGTTGCCACGGTCTCGTGGGAAAAGGCCGGTAATGCCCTGATGGTGGCGATCTATGTCGTGGCTATCGCCAATATCATCTTTGCCGGTGTCTATTACGGTTACTTCACCAACACCGTCTACAAGGTCGGGGCGAGTGTCACGCAGGTGGTGTCCACCCTGGTGGTCATTATCAGTGGGGTTGTGATCGATGCCTTTATGTACCGCAAGGCCAAGACCCTGCCATCCTTCTGGGGGCAGGTCAGTAACCGCTCTCAGTATGCCTTGTTTGCACTGCCCATCGCCTTCACCTGGTTGATGGCACTGATGGGTTATGTGCGCTCCTCGGTACGTACCCACTGGCATGTGTACACCGTGATGAAAGATAATTCGCCGGATAATTTTATTCCCACTATTGGTTATGCGGGAAACATGATGACAATTGTTACGGTCATGTTTGTGCTCTTTGTTCTGTTTATCTTCTGGATCGCCAGTCTCAGTAATACCAAACAGGCGCCACCATTGCCCGTGACTAAAAAGGCAGGAGAGGCCGCATGAATAATGAGATAAAAGCCCCTCGTGGTGTGTTGGTAAAAAGCATGGGCTTCAGCCTGGCGCTGGCGCTGTTATTCACCCTGGTCGCCAATCTGTTGCCACAGGTGGAAGGTGAAGCCCCTGTCGATCAGAAAGTGGATCTGGGGGCATTGACAATGGAATCTTATGTTGCCTTGGGTGAGACCCTCTTTTCAGGCAAGGGGACCTGCTCCCTGTGCCATAACGATCTCGGCCGCGCCCCGGATATCCTGGCGCTCAACATGGTGGAGGTGGCTAACCAACACTTACAGGATGAGCGCTACAAGGGCTCGGCCACGGATGCTGAATCCTACCTGCATGAGTCCTTGGTCGACCCTGGTATGTATGTGGTGAAGGACTATGGCAAGAAGGGGAGTAACGATACCATCTCGCCCATGCCGGCCGTTGACAAGTCACCGATCGAACTTTCGGAAATAGAAATCAACGCCATCATCGCCTTTATGCAGGCCAAGGATGGGCACGATGTGACGGTGTCGCTGCCGACGGAGGAACCGGTGGCGGAAGCCGCCAGCCCGGAAGTGGCGGAATCCGCTGATACGATTGAGGCGGTGGTTGCCAAATACAGTTGCCAGGCCTGCCATGTGATATTGGGCAGTGGTGGTGATCTTGGCCCCGCTCTGGAGCAGGTGGCCGGTCGCTTCACCCGCGAAGAAATCCGCCAGGGAATTATCGCCCCGGATGCGGTGATTGCCGAGGGCTTCCCGCCGGGTGTTATGCCGCAGGATCTCGCCGAACAGATGACGGTGAAAGAGTTGGGCATCTTGGTGGATTATCTGGCGGGCGGTGGAGAATTTTCTGCGGTACCCCCGACTGCCAAGCCTTCAGACGACAATGCAGACAGCCGTGTAGAAGCAGTAATCAGTAATTTTGGCTGTCAGGCCTGTCACGTCATATCAGGGAGCGGCGGCAAGCTTGGCCCCGGCCTGGATGATATCGGCGCACGGCTGAACGCCGAACAGATTCGTCAGAGCATTATTGATCCCAATGCCGTCATCGCCAAAGGCTTTTCCTCGGGGGTGATGCCACCCAATTATTCCGAACAAATGAGTGAGGAGCAATTGGATGCATTGGTGGTTTTTCTGCTGGAGCGCAAATAATGGGTATCTTGATAAACGTAGGCCTTCTGAGTGAAAAAAACTATCAACCGATTTTATTGGTACGGGGTGAATGATGAAAGGCATTAAAATTCCCGCATTCTGGCAGGCCGTGTTGGTTGTCATTGTCGCCTATCTGATCTTTGATAATGCCTTCCCACCCTTGCTGCCCAGTTCACTGATGGCGCAGTACATGATCATCACCATTGCCAGTGTGCTGTTGTATTTTTCCTTTGATGAGACGCGTTGGAAAGAGTTCAATTCGCCCATCCTGGCCGTGCTTAGGGAACCCAGGTTGGCCGTTGTCCGCTGGGGTTTCCTGATCGCTATCCCCGCCATCGTTGGTTACACCACCTATGGCTTCGTTAAGCCCTCCATGGATGCGCCGGTAGAACTGCGTCAGGTACATCCCGCACCGCCAGGCTCATTACGTGTCTTCGGCAAAAGCTACAATTTGTCCAAGTTGGAAAATCCGCTGCGCGAACAGATCCTGAAAACCATGGCCGAGGATGAAGACAAAGGCTGGGAGGCCTATGAAGAGGTCGTCGAGGCGGGGCGTGATGTCTATTACAAAAACTGTTTCTTCTGTCATGGCGATCTGTTGGACGGTAAGGGTCATTATGCCCTGGGTTTCAGTCCCCAGCCGGCCAACTTCCAGGATGTCGGCACCATTGCCCAGTTGCAGGAGGCCTATCTGTTCTGGCGCATCTCGACCGGTGGTCCGGGCCTGCCCAAGGAGGGTACGCCGTGGAATTCCGCCATGCCCGTGTGGCACGAGATGTTGGACGAGAATGAGACTTGGGAAGTGATTACCTTTCTTTATGACTATGTTGGCCAGGTGCCACGCATGTGGGATGCGGAAATTTCCAAGGTAGTGAGTGGTATGGCGTCCAAGGTCCGTGTGCGTCGTAAGCAACAAATGGGTGTCGAGGTTTATGTGCAACGCTGCCAGGTGTGCCATGGCGAGCAGGGGGCGGGAGATGGTGTTGCCACCGATCTCATGTATCCCAAGCCGCGCGACTTTACCCTCTCACTGTTCAAGTACAAGACCTCTCCGGGCACCGAGCTGCCAAGCGATGACGATTTGTTTAACGTCATTAAACACGGCCTGAACGGGACGGCGATGCCGGCGTGGAGCACGCGGTTGAGTGACAAGCAGATTCGCAGCCTGATTCCCGTGATCAAGGGTTTTGATATCACGGCGGCCTGGGCACCGGAAGATGCCGATGATGAGTTCTTCGATGATGAAGGCCGCTATCTGAAAACGGATCATAAAAAGATCACTAACACGGAACCCCTTGCATCGCAGATTCCTTTCAGCGAGGAATCCGTGGCCAAGGGTAAACCCGTTTTTGAAAAGGTCTGTGGCAAGTGCCACGGTATCACTGGTCGCGGCAATATCACTTCCGGCAAAAAGCTGAAAGATGACTGGGGTGACCGGCTCTGGCCGCGTAACCTCACCAAACCCTGGACCTGGCGCGTCACCAATGTGTCTGGCGAGGATGAGAAGAGCCGCGAACAGACCATTAAAAACATCTACACACGCCTGTCTATCGGCCTGCCGGGCACACCCATGCCGGCACATCGGGCAACGGAGGAGGGCAACAAAGATCCCGTTTCCCTGGAAGACCGCTGGCACATTGCAAATTATGTCTATAGCCTGCGCAACAAGTCCGTTGCCCCCAGCGATGAGCCGGTATTACGCGCGGCAAAGATCGAGGGCGCCTTGCCGGACAGTTTGACCGACGCGGTGTGGGACACGGTGCCAGCGGTGACCGTGCCCCTGGTACCGAATATCATTAAGGAAGACCGGCTGTTTACGCCACTGAATGATTCGATTACGGTGCAGGTGTTGTATAACGCGGACGAGATCGCCTTCTTAATGAAAGTGGATGACCGTACGGACAGCCGTCCGGGGGAAGCGGTGTCGACACAGATACAGGACAGTAAGTTGACCCTGTATCCCGATGCCCTTGCGATCCAGTTTCCCAAGCAGGATTCATTCAAGACCAAGCCCGTGGTGGTCAAACCCCTGTACCGCCATGGCGATGGCACCCATCCCACGACTATGTGGTATTGGAATGCGGGCAGCGTGGAACCCGCAGTGGACTCCCGGGGTGTTCTGCTGGATGCCACGGGGCCCAACCAGAAGATAGTACCTCGTGAGGGGGATGACAGTCTTTCGGTACAGAGCCGCTGGGACAATGGCCAGTGGAGCGTGCTGATGAAGCGTCCTCGCAACGGCGGTGACAGTGGCGATGTGAGCTTTACCGAGGGTGAGTTCATCCCGGTATCCTTCGCTGACTGGGATGGCAGCAATGGTGAGGTCGGGTCGAAACATACCCTGACCACCTGGTATTGGCTGGTATTGCCCGCCGAGGCCGATCCCGTGAAGGTCTATGGTCTGCCGCTGGGTATTGCCGGTGGTGTGTTCCTGATGGGTCTGCTGCTGGTTCGCCGGCAAAGAAAGGCAGTTGCCTGAGCGGTGGTAGGCGGGCAGAGACACAATGACAATCTTCCAACAAGCGGCAGGCTATCTCCCACTGGGTCTTCTGCCGGGGAAACTCACGGCAGTGTATCCTGCCGCTGAGGCGATCTGTTCGGGCGTCACCTGTGGGAGCTGCCGCCAGTGTCTTGCCGCAGCCGATACGGTGCGGACAGCCCGGCCGCTATCCCGAATGTTTCGCGATGGGGTGAATAAAGTCGCCTCTACGGTTGGCTCCATAGAACAAAGTGTTCATAAATCGGCCTGTGAAACATTCGACTTTTTCTTTGTAAGTTGCTGTATTAGAGAAGAAATATGCAATATGGCCAGTTTGGCCCGTATTGTGCAATCCCCCTGTTCAGATAGGGAATTTAATCGGTTTATGACGTGTCCTCGCCCTGAGGGCATGGGCGAGACTCGCAATCCATTGAGGAGGAATAGGTAATGGCTGGCATGATGACCACAAGACCATTTTTAACCAAAAGGGGTTTCCTCGTAACGGCCCTGGGTATGGGTTTGATACTGGCGAATCCTATCGCCGTCGCAGGCGATGATATTGGCCCGCTAGCGACGCTCAAAGTCAACAAGGCCAGAGCGGAGCTGGGTAAGCGTCTGTTCTTTGACAAGCGTCTGTCGGGAGATGTCGCCATCTCCTGTGGCACCTGTCACAAGCCGGAACATGGTTTTGCCAATCCGGATGCCCTGTCCGAGGGTTATCCCGGTAACAAGCATTTCCGCAATGCGCCCAGCGTGATCAATGCCGCCCATAAAACGGTATGGATGCATGACGGGCGTATCGGCACCAACCTCAATGATGTGACCCGCGGCATGATTACCGAGGATTACATCATGAACATGGACATGCGCATCATGCAGGAGCGCCTTAAACAGGATTCTCTGTATGTGAAGATGTTCGAGGCTGCCGGACTGGGTGAGCCGTCCAACGGTGGTGCCCGCAAGGCCATCCCTGAATACCTGAAAACCCTGAACTCGGAAGGTGCGCCTTTTGACAGCGGCAAGATGTCGGCTGATGCAAAACGCGGCTTGCAGCTGTTCAAGGGGAAGGGGGGTTGCATCGCCTGCCACAGTGGCCCGATGTTTACCGACGGCCAGGCACATAATACGGGCGTCAAGGAAAACTTTGATGTGTTTCTCGACCCTGCGCGTCATCAGACCTTTATTGCTTATGCCGACTTTATGGGAATTGGGAATTACATGAACCTGAAGCGTGATCCGGGTGCCTATATCCAGAAGCACAAGGCGGATGGAACTGGCATGGGTACGTTCATTACCCCCAGTCTGCGTGAGCTGAAATACACCGCGCCCTACATGCACAACGGCATGATCAAGACATTGCCGGAGGTCGTGGCCTTTTATAACCGCGGTGGTGATAACGACCGCAACAAGGACGCCAGAATAAAACCCCTGGATTTGAGTTCGCAGGAGCAAAAAGACCTGGTGGCCTTCCTGCTCGCGCTATCCGGTAAACCGCTGACCAGCAGTCGGCACGTGTGGACTGAAGCGTATCCGAAAGAATACGAAGTGATTGCCAATTGGCTGGACGTCCCCAACTGATCGCTAGTAGAGAGCCATGAGTTCGTTAAAGAAAACGCCCATTCTGATGATGGCAACGGCAGTCGCAGCGGCTCTGTCGGTATCGGCAGCAGCCATGGGTGACAAGCCGCCAGCTTCAGTCAGCAACGGGGTGTCTCAAGTACAGCCGACCCCCGCCATGGCCGGTACATTTGCCAAGGCCCCGGACGCGGCGATTCCGCCCCTGGCCCCCTTGGGCCCTCCGCCCATTCCGCTCGACAACCCCATGTCAGAGGCCAAGGTAGAGCTGGGGAAATTGCTGTTCTTTGATCCCCGCCTGGGTGGTGACGCCTCGGTGAGCTGTGCTACCTGTCATGAACCGGAGCAGGGCTGGTCCTGGGCAGAGGATATCTCTCGCGGCTATCCCGGCACCGTGCACTGGCGTGGCAACCAGACCATCATCAATGCGGCCTATTACAAAAAGTTATTCTGGGCAGGTTCGGTTCCCTCCCTGGAGGCACAGGCGCCCGCTGCCGCCAAGGGTGGCGTTGCCGGTAATGGTGAGAATGACCTCATGGAGGCCCGGCTGCGCCTGATTCCGGGATATGTCGAGCGCTTTAATGAGGTCTTCGGGGAGCCTTGGCCCTCCATCGGCAATGCCTGGAAGGCCCTCGCCGCCTATGAGCGCACCCTGGTGCAACGTGATACACCGCTGGACAAGTATCTTCTCGGTGACAGTTCCGCGCTGACGGAGCAGCAGGTGCGGGGCAAGGCGGTGTTCGAAGGAAAGGCGCGTTGTATCCTCTGTCACAATGGCGCCCTTGCCAGCAATGAAAACTACTACAACATCGGCGTCCCCCGCGCAGAGCGGTGGTTGGAAGACGGGCTGGCACAGATCACCTTCCGTTTCCAATACTATTCCAAGGGCTCCACCGAGGAACTGTATCGCACGGTCAAAGACGATGTCGGTCTGTATTTCCGCAATAAAAACAAGTGGGACAAAGGCAAGTTCCGGGTTCCCAGTTTGCGTTATATCGGTTTCACGGAACCCTATATGCGGCAGGGCCAGTTCTACACCCTTGAGGAAGTTATCGACTTCTATGATCGTGGCGGTTTCGATGAGGAAGGTAACACGACCAGTTATCCAAAGACCAAGACCCCGTTGATCACCAAGCTCAATTTGAGTGACGAAGAAAAAGAAGACCTGCTGGCCTTTCTGGAAGCCTTCACGGGTGAAGAAATCACGGTAGTCAAACCCAGGCTTCCGGGCTACAAGCCGCTGTTCACATTGGCTGAACTCGAGGCGGCACAGGCTGCGAAATAACCGTTCCTAACGGAAATCGGAGGCAAGAAAATGAGTACTGATACAAGCACAGTGAGGAACAAGCAGAAGCAGGAACGTTCAGCCGAGGTGCATAACAAGGTTATGCTGACCCGACGCCAGTTCCTTCTTTACAGTGGCAGCACGGCAGTAGCGGCAAGCACCATCAGCATCTCGCTATTTCCGGGCAGTGCACAGGCGGCAGATGCACGGGTGGTGGGTTATCCCCGCAAACTCATCGCCAAGCTCAGCGAGCTGAAAGACAACGTACCGGTGGATTTCAGTTATCCGGATGAACTGGCCAACTCCTCCGCCATGGTGGTCAAGATGGGCGGTGCACAGGCCGGTGGCGGCATCGGCCCGAAGCGGGATGTGGTTGCCTTCAACTATATCTGTTCCCACCAGGGCGGCCCATTACAGGGCAGCTATGTGGCCGAAGGCCCACACCGCATACTGGGCCAGTGTCCGCTTCATCTGTCGACCTATGACCTGAGACGGCATGGCATCGTGGTCTCGGGACAGGCTTTCGAAAGCCTGCCCCAGGTACTGCTGGAACTGGATGGCGACAACATCTACGCCGTGGGCATGCTGGGGCTGATCTTTGGCCGTCACAAGAATCTGCTGGAATCGTAACCCCGATAAATTGGATCAGTGTCTTCACGAAGTCATTTCTGCAAAATGTGCGGAAATGATTTCGTAAGACGCTAAAAAGAATCACCGGAGGGTGTCATTATGACTACCGAGTATTATATCCCTGAAGACAATACACCGTTGCCACCAAGGAATTGTGACGTGCTGACCACCGCCTGCGATTATTGCATCGTGGCCTGCGGTTACAAGGTCTATCGCTGGCCGCTGAGCACCCCCAGCGGTGGCCCCAAGGCGGCAGAAAACGCCTTTGGCATCGACTTCCCCTCGTCCGCCCTGGAAGACTGGGTGGCGCCAACCCAGCACAATGTGGTGATGCACAAGGGGAGTCCCCATCATGTGGTGATTACGCCCGACAAGAACACTCAGTACGTTAACATGGGTGACGCCAGTATCCGCGGTGGGTGTATCGCGCAGAAGGTTTACAATCCCGACAAGCCGACACGGGACAGGCTCAAACACCCCCTGGTACGCATCAATGGCATGCTGCAACCGGTGACCTGGGATTTCGCCCTGGATATCGCCGCCGAGGTGGGCAAGCACATTATCAAGAACCACGGCGCCAACGCCTATTCCGTTAAGACCTTTGGCTACCAGTTTCTGGAAAACATGTACGCCATTACCCGTTTCTCCTTCCGCGATGTCAATACCGCGGCCTGGACCTGGCACGATACGCCCTCCAAGGCCACTTCCACACCGGGCTATCGCGATGCGGGCTTCGATAATTTTGCCCCGTCGTATGAAGACTGGGGTGCGGCGGACACCCTGTTGATCAGTGGCACCGATCCCTACGAAACCAAGACCATTATCTTTACCCAGTGGATCATGCCGGCGATTGCCCGCGGCATGAAGGTCATCTTTATCAATCCTCGCGAGACGGGGGGCATGACTCACGCCAATAAAATGGGCGTTGGTCTGCACCTTGACCTCTATCCGGGCACCGATACGCCGCTGCTGGGTGCGATCACCCGTATCATTATCGAGAACGGCTGGCAGGATGATGAGTGGATCAAAAAATGGGTCAACAACAAATGGGAAACCAATTCCGGTTTCGGCCAGGGTACCCGTAATACCCCCTGGCAGTGGCGTACGACCTGGGGCAAGTTCCAGACCGGAGGCTTTGAGGGCTACAAGAAATGGCTGATGTCGCAGGAGGAATACAAGCTGGAGAATGCCGCCCGCATCAGCGGCGTCGACGCCGCCAAGATACGTCTGGCGGCCGAGTGGCTGGCCAAACCCAAGGCCGATGGCACGCGGGTCAAGGCTTCCTTCGGTATTGAAAAGGGTGCTTATTGGTCCGCCGGTACATCCAACACCAATGCCGTCGCCTCCCTGGGAACGACTTGCGGCGCCGGTGGCCGGCCGGGTCAGGTAGTGGGACGCTTCGGTGGTCATCAGCGTGGCGGTCAGAATGGCGGCAGCTATCCGCGCAACAAATCACCCGAGAAGGTACCGGGCAGACGCCGGCGTCCTTTGGACACCGACCGTTGGCTGAAGTCCGGGCATACCCGTTTGGCGCACGTCATCGGTACTACCTGGATGCAGGCCATGGCCGGCACCGTGTCGCTGCAACAGGCCTTCGAGCAGATGGTGACCAATAACCCTCACCAGGTGCGTTCACACGACAAGCAAGAGATCATCGACACCCTGAAGAAGCGTGCCGACTCTGGCGGCATGGTGGTGTGGAATCACGATATCTATCTGCGCGACCCTATCGGCAGCCGTTTTGCCGATATCGTTTTCCCCGCCGCCACCTGGGGTGAGGAAGACTTCATGCGCGGCAATGGCGAACGCCGCATGCGCCTGTACTCGAAATTCTATGATGCCCCGGGCAACGCCAAACCCGACTGGTGGATTATCGCCCAGATGGCCAAGCGCATGGGCTACGACGGCTATGACTGGAAGAACTCCAGTGATGTGGCGGAAGAGATGTCACGCTTCTCGCGCAAGAGCCGCAAGGCCTATCACATGATCAAGGTCGCGGCGCATCGCGAGGGCACCACCCTGCACGAAAAGCTGCGTTCCCTGGGCACCGATGGTATACAGGGACCCACTTTCTACAACTACGAAACCGGCGAACTGCATGGCACCAAGCGCCTGCATGACACCACCCTGACCAAGGCCGACATGGAGAAGAAGTGGGGCGTGGACGGGCCGAGAGGCGCCAACTTCCACAGCAAGAAGTATACCCACTTCAACAGCCAGACCGGCAAGGTTAACCTGCAGAAGCATCCCTGGTCGTTGATCTCCGATTACTGGTACTGGTTGCAACCAAAAGATGGTGAGCTATGGCACACCAATGGCCGCATCAATGAAATCTGGCAGTCGGGCTTTGATGACACGGAGCGCCGGGCCTATATCGCCCAACGCTGGCCGGCGGATACCCAGTTCATGGAGATCCATCCGGATGATGCAGCGGCACGCGGTATCGAGTCGGGTGATCTGGTGATGATGTATAACGAACGTGTACCGAACTTCAAGGACACGATCCTGGGTGTCTACAAAAACCATCTGCAATTCGACACCCTGATGAAAGAAGGGCACATCGAGCTTGGCAAGGGCGCGGTCACCGCGGTGGCGCTGGTGACACCCGCGATCAAGAAGGGTGTACTGTTCACCAACTTCCTCAACATGTGGCAACCCACCAATGCGCTGCAGGGGGCGGTGGTGGACATCATCACCGGCAACTACAACTACAAGCTTGGTATCGCCAAGGTGAAAAAACTGGGCGAATCCAAGTATAAGAGTACCTTCAATAGCCTGAGTTTTGTGCCGCGTAACCTCTCTGCCTAACTAGACAGACGGCGCAAAGTAGGGGCTGTACCTCATCCGGAAATTTTCCGGCGGGGTGCAGCCCCTTTTTTTGTAGGATGCCAGTGCGCAATAGCGAACCGCATCGATTGCGTGTTGAGCATCGGCTATTGAGGTGGTTGCCGATCCCGACCGATGCGGTTCACTACCGCTCACCACATCCTACCCATTCATTGTTTCGAGCGGTGAAATTCCCGACGTAACTCCTTCAGCCGCTGACGGTAATTCTCTGCGTCACCGTAGTCGACGAACTGCTTCGCTCGCTCATGGGTGCTACGGCTGTGGCGGGCGTGCTTGATGGGGCACCAGTACTGCTCCGTACGAGCGATGATTTCCCGTGCATATCCCACCAGACCGTTACCATAGCCGCAGTACACACAGTTTACTTTCTCGATGGCATTGAGATAGGCGAGGTGATGGCGGTCGATGACGATGAAATCACTGCGTTTCACCCTTGGGATGCCGTAGACGCGGAAACAGATATGCTGGTAGAAGGTGATCATGAGGTCCAGCAGCAACAGCGGAAAGATCACACTGTAGATGATCGGGGCCGTGAGCACATGAGCCAGCCGCGCGTGCAGCAAATATGGCAATAGATTCTCGCGGTAACGCTTGTGCAGGGTCTTTACATCCTCTGCGAAGCGGACCTTGCCGCGTTCCAGCTTAGGGCTCGCGAAACAATAACTTTCCGTTTTGGGACGTCGCTCCATCCCGCCTGGCTGCGTTGCAAAAACTTGAAAGATAACCAATATTCCTGCGTTTTCGCGCCTTGCCAGACGGGCGCCTCAACGCCCCAAATCCGGAAAGTTATTGTTTCGCAAGCCCTTATAGCGAAACTCCGCCTGTTTCTCGGTCAGCAGTGTTTCGACCTCGGCTTCCACCTCGCCCTGCAGTTGTTGCAGTTTGTGCAGAAGTTCATCAATTCGGTGGGACGACATAAGATACCTTCGCGGGGGTGGGGCCGCCTCCGTGCTAAAGTGCAATCCAATATAATCAAATTGCCCGCTGTCTGCTGAAGAATACAGCAACAGCGGCAGGTATGATGACATGTTGCGTGCACTCGCCCGACATCACCGGGCACGAACCATCCATACTCAAAAGATACCCTTTGATCTTTGGCTCCAAGCCTGCCGGCGGGTTGAACTACTGCGCCGGCTGACGGCCCCGGAACGCGCGCGTCTGCGCCTGCTGACGACGTTGTTTCTGCACGAAAAGCACATCAATGGCGTACAGGGGCTGGTGCTGAACCGTGAAATGGAAGTGATCATTGCCGCCCAGGCCTGCGTACTGATCCTCAATCTGGGCCTGGATCAGTTCGATGGCTGGGTCGAGGTGGTGGTCTATCCCGGTGCCTTCCGCGTGCCACGGGAGATCCCGGACGACAATGGTGTGGTCGATGAAGAAGAGCAGGCCCTCGACGGCGAGTCCTGGCAGCGTGGGCCGGTGATCCTGTCATGGGCCAGCATCGAGCAGGAACTGGCGGGCGGCAGGGCAGGGCGCAATCTTGTCCTGCATGAGTTTTCGCACAAGCTGGATATGCTGAACGGCCGCGCCAACGGCTTTCCGCCCCTGCACCCGGAGATGGACCTGCAACGCTGGACCGCCGTGCTGAGTCAGGCCTTTACCCGTCTTCAGGATCAGGTCTTCCACGATGAGGCCGCCTGCATAGACGACTATGCCGCCACCAATCCCGCTGAATTCTTTGCCGTGATCAGCGAGTATTTCTTTATGTCTCCCAACGTGTTGCAGCACTATTGTGCAGAGGTTTATGAGCAGCTGAGCGCCTATTATCGCCAGGATCCGCTGAGCCGTCAGTCATAACCTAGTGAAATAGTATGAAATTATGCTAGGCTTGGTTCATTATCTAATGGTTTATAAATGCACACAGACGGGGGCACCGGGCCTCACGGGGGTGGAACGCATGACAACTGAGAAGCCGGATGAACCGGCTGTACTGGCCAGTATGATGATTTCCCTGCTCGACCACTGGGGCGTCGGCGATCACGAAAAGATCAACCTGCTGGGGCTTCCCGCCGCCACCAAGCCGCGTTCGCTACAGGGCTTCCACCACGGCAAGGCCCTGCCCAATGACGAGAACGTGGTAACCCGCGTCGAGCATCTGCTCGGTATCTCGCAGGCATTGAGCCTGGCCAATCCGCTCAACGAGCGGGCCGCCGTCATGTGGCTACACCGGCGCAACCGGCGCCTCAATGGCCGTACCCCGCTGGCCACTATGATTGACGACGGCCTCGATGGCATCACCCGCGTGCGCATCCAGCTGGACTGCTCCTATGACTGGTATCTGGATGAGCAACGCGCCCAGACGCAGGCCTGATCGCCGGGCGCGTCCTCAGCGGATGATCTTGTAGCAGGGCACATACTGCTTGCCCGGCAGCTTCATACGCTGCTGCTGGACGAAGGATTCGAGCAGTTCGTCCAGCGGCTGCAGGATCTCTGCATCTCCGCGGATCTCGAAATGTCCGTTTTCCTCGATGGCGCGGATGCCATCTTCCTTGACGTTGCCGGCGACGATACCGGAAAAGGCGCGCCGCAGATTCGCCGCCAGGCGATGGTTTTCCTGGTTCCGATGCAGCTCCAGCCGCGCCATGTTTTCGTGGGTGGGCTCGAAGGGCTTCTGGAATTCATTGTCGATGTGCAGAATCCAGTTGTAATGAAAGGCATCGCTGTTAGCACGACGGAACTGCCGTACCACCTCCATCCCCTGTAGCATCTCCCGCGCCACCAGGGCCGGGTCGTCGATGATGATCTTGTATTTCTGCTGCGCCTCGAAGCCCAGGGTCTGCTCGATAAAGTGATGGATCTGGCGGAAATAGTCCTCGCAGCTCTTCGGCCCGGTAAACACCAGTGGGAAGGGGATCTCCGCGTTATCCGGGTGCAGCAGGATGCCCAGCAGATAGAGGATCTCCTCCGCCGTGCCGGCACCGCCGGGAAATACGATCAAGCCATGCCCCGTGCGCACAAAGGCCTCCAGGCGTTTTTCGATATCGGGCAGGATCACCAGCTCGTTGACGATGGGGTTAGGCGATTCTGCGGCAATGATGCCCGGTTCGGTGATGCCGACATAGCGGCCAGCGTAGATACGCTGTTTGGAATGACCGATGGTGGCTCCCTTCATTGGCCCCTTCATGGCTCCCGGCCCGCAGCCGGTGCCGATGTTCAAGCCACGCAGGCCCAACTCGTGGCCCACTTCTTTGGTGTATTCGTATTCCTCACGGCTGATGGAATGGCCACCCCAGCAGATCACCAGATCCGGTTCGCTCTGCGGCTCGATGATGCTGGCATTACGCAGGATGTGAAACACGGCATTGGTGATGCCGCAGGAATTCTCTAGATCAAAGCGGCCGCTGAGTTCAATCTCGTTGCGTGCATAGACGATGTCGCGCAACACCGCGAACAGGTGTTCACGGATACCGGTAATCATTTCGCCATCGACAAAGGCGCTGGCCGGGGCGTTCTCCACCTCCAGCTTGACGCCACGTTCCCGTGAGATGACCTGGATGTCGAAGTCACGGTACTTCTCCAGCACCTCCTTGGTGTCATCCAGGTCGCTGCCTACATTGAGCACAGCCAGGGAACAGCGGCGGAAGATGTCATAGCAGCCATCGGCGCCACTGGCCTTGACCAGCTGATTCACCTCTGCCTGAGAGAGGATGTCCAGATGCCCGTAGGGACTGATACGTGCGGTGTTCTTTTCTTTGGTCATGAATTTGGGCTCTTTTTGGTCTTTTGGGAGGTCTGGGGTTGGTCGCGATTTGTTAGGGTGTAGAATCCGTGTCCAGCGCCTATTGTTGAGTCTTTATTGCCTGAGATAGTTGCTTTGATCCTTTTTTCTGTAATTGTTCGATTGCCTGTTTGCGGTCTTCCTCCGAGCGATTTTGACTCAGTTTGTATTTACATTGCAGATCGGTCATTTTTATTTCGATGCCAATAATTGCATTTGGCAATGTGGTAAATGAGTGACTGGCCGTCATCAGCCAGCATGAAAGGGATGTGCGAAGAAAAGAGCCGGCCCTTGACTAAGGATATTAGCTGGCCAAAAGCATTGGCTTTGATAAAGGCTAATATTTGTTTTTTGTCGTTTATTGCAAAATGTTGAGGTATGCACATATTTTCTTTTAAAACGCTATGGCAAGTAGCCTGGATGAAGCGCAGCGGAATCCGGGAAGTTTAGCCCAATCACCTCCCGGATTCCGCTGCGCTTCATCCAGGCTACATATTAACTCAAGTTTCGGAGTTAAAAATCAACAATTACGGAGAAGTCCGGTGTGTGTAGGGTGAGCACCGCCCACCGATTTCGCCCAATCCCACACCATGATGATGGACAGTGCCCACCCTACGCATAACCGCCCCCGGCGGATTGATATTCCACTGGCCAACCCCAACTATCAGGATAGTCACTGGCAATGAGGGTGCGGTTTTCCCTCAATCGAGAATCTGCAAAACAGGAGGTGGATGATGGCCATACTGAACCCGATCAAACAACGTGCTGCGAACGTCCTCGACAATGTGGCGGAGGGCTGGAGCCGGTTGTGGGACAAGGCCCGCAATGCAGTGACCCGCTTTACGCCGAAGAAGCGTGAGGATGGTTTGCAAGAGCAGGGCGGTGAGTGGCTGCCGGCGACACCCGGCTGGGGTGTGCTCGGTGCCGAGGTCAAGGAGACCGGCAGGGAGATTGTAGTACGTCTTGAGGTGCCGGGTATGGAGGCGGACGATTTTGATATTCAGGTCATCGACGACACCCTGCTGGTGCATGGTGAAAAGCACTGGCAGCGCAGTGATACGGAGGGTCGCTACCATCTTCTGGAATGTGCCTATGGCGAGTTCCAGCGTGCCATCCCCCTGCCCACGCCGGTGGATGACGGCCATGCCAAGGCCAAGTACCGTCGTGGTGTGCTGACCGTTACGCTGCCCATCGCCAAAGCCTATCAGACACGGCGTATCGACATCGCTCGTTAGCGTGGGGTATTGCATTGTAGGAGCGGCCCCTCAGGCCGCGATAGTTTTGGGCTGCCCATCGCGGCCTAAGTGGCCGCTCCTACAAATGCTGCTTCTACAAAGATAGCCGGTGCTTCGGGTGAGCTGCGGAAAATCCAATCCGGAGAGATCAAAAACAACAACAGGGCCTGCACGACATGTCTACCGAAGCGAACGGTAAACTGGACCTCAAGCAGGTCATCGCCATGGGCGTGGGCGGTATGGTGGGCGGCGGTATCTTTTCCGTGCTCGGCCTGGCCATGGTGCAGGCGGGACACGCCGCACCCATCGCCTTCGCCCTGGGTGGGGTGATTGCGTTGCTGACCGGCTGGTCTTATGCACGGCTGGGACTGACCTATCGTTCGGATGGCGGTAGTTTTACTTATCTGGAGCAGGCCTTCAGCCACCCCACCGTCGCCGGTATCGGCGGCTGGCTGTTGTTGGCGGGCTACATCGGCACCATGGGGCTGTATGCCTTTACCTTCGGTATCTACGGTTCCGCGATGCTGGGTAGCACCGCCAATCCCGCCATGCAGCACCTGCTGGCGTCCTTCGTGCTGTTGTTGTTTCTCGGTATCAATCTCTATGGCGTGCGCGAGACCGGCAATACCGAGCTGATTATCGTCACCGCCAAGGTGCTGATCCTGTTGTTGTTCGCCGCCATCGGGCTGATCTACATCAAGGAGGACTATGTGCTGCCGGTGTTCAATCAGGGCATCGGTGGCGTATTGATGGGCGCGGCGCTGATCTTCGTTGCCTATGAGGGCTTTGAGTTGATTCCCAATGCCGTCAACGAAATGCAGGACCCGCAGCGCAATCTCGCGCGCGGCATCATGTGGTCCATCGTCATCACGACGTTCATCTATATCACCGTGTCGCTGGTGGCCGTGGGCAATCTGCTGCCGGAAGAGGTCATCCGTTACAAGGAATATGCACTGGCCGAGGCCGCCCGACCTTTTCTGGGGCAGGCCGGTTTTCTGCTTATCGGCCTGGCGGCGCTGTTTTCCACCGCCTCGGCGATCAATGCCACCCTGTTCGGTACCGCCCGCCTGGGCAGTGAAATGGCCCGCAGCAAGGCCCTGCCGAGGGTGTTTGGTTTTCGCCGCCAGCAGAACGGCATCCCCTGGGCGAGCCTGGTCATCGTTACGGCCGTGACCCTGGTGTTCGTTAACACCAGCGACCTGACGATGATTTCTTCTTTCGCCAGCGCCACCTTTCTGCTCATCTTCGCCGCCATCAATCTCTCCGCCTGGCGGCTGCGCAAGACCATCGGCATCCGCGCCTCCGCGCCCATGGCGGGGCTGATCCTGTCGTTGCTTTCGCTGCTGGTGCTGTTGGTCTATCTGTGGCAGTCCCGGCCCGCTGTCTTTTATGCACTGCTGGTTATCTATGCGGTGGTGGTGATGGCCGAGATCCTTTTCAGTCAGCGGCGCTGGCTGTTTGCTGGCAGGGGTGAGCCATGAAGTTCGACAAGCCGACGGACGACTATGCGCAACAGGTCGCCGCAGAGACGTTGAGTCAGCTGCAGGCGGATGCCGAGCACGGCCTGAGCGCCGCCGAGGTCAGGGTGCGCTTGGCGCAGTATGGCTACAACGAAATTGAGGAACGCGAGGAACCCCTCTGGCATCGTATCTTTCGTCGTTTCTGGGGGCCGATTCCGTGGATGATCGAGGTGGCGGCGCTGTTGTCCGCCATTGTGCAGAAGTGGGAAGACTTCGCCATCATCAGCGTTATGCTGTTGGTCAATGCGTCTCTGGATTTCTTCCAGGAACACCGCGCAATGAATGCCCTCAAGGCCCTCAAGCAACGCCTGGCCATCGAGGCCATTGTGCTGCGCGATGGAAAATTCGCCACCCGGCCGGCGCGCGAGCTGGTGCCCGGCGACATCATCAAACTGAAAATAGGCGACATCATTCCCGCCGACGTGCAGTTGCTGAAGGGGGACTACCTGCTGGTCGATCAGTCGGCCCTCACCGGCGAATCTCTGCCAGTGAGCAAGAAGCTCAACGAGGTCGCCTATGCCAACACCATCGCCAAGCAGGGTGAGATGCTGGCGGTGGCGGTCAATACCGGCATGCGCACCAATTTCTCCAGCGTCGCCTCGCTGGTGGCCAAGGCGCAGCTCGAGGAGCGCAGCCATTTCCAGAAAATGGTGATCCAGATCGGCAATTTCCTCATCCTGTTGACCTTGGTTCTGGTGATGCTCATTGTGCTGGTGTCGCTGTTTCGCCACGAGCCGTTTCTGGAGATCGCCCGCTTTGCCCTGGTGCTGACGGTGGCGGCGATTCCCGTCGCTCTGCCCGCCGTGCTTTCTCTGACCATGGCTGTCGGCGCCATGAACTTGGCCCGCAAGCAGGCCATTGTCTCGCGGCTCACCGCCATCGAGGAACTGGCCGGTGTCGATATCTTCTGCAGCGACAAGACCGGCACCCTGACCAAGAACGAGATGCGCGTGGCCGAGCCGGTGGTATTGCACGGTCACAGCGAGGAAGAATTGTTTACCTTCGCCGTGCTGGCCTCGCGACTGGAGAACAACGACCCCATCGAACTGCCGCTGTTTCACTACATCGATGAACACTTTCCACAGCTGCCATTACAGGACTATCGGCAACGGGAGTTTGTGCCCTTCGATCCGATCCGCAAGCGTACCGAGGCCACTATTGCGCAGGGTGAAAGACAGTTCCAGGTCGTCAAGGGAGCGGCGCAGGTACTCATCGAAATGGCCGAGCTGGATGAGACGGTGGCCTTCGATCTGAACAAGACCGTCGACCTGCTGGCCTCCAAGGGCTATCGCACCCTGGCCGTCGGTCACCGTGACAACGATGGCCAGAAACTGCAACTGGTCGGCCTGATTCCCCTCTACGATCCGCCGCGTGAAGACTCACGTCAGGTCATCGAGGAAATGAAGCGCTATGGCGTGCGGGTGAAGATGGTCACCGGTGACAACGTTGCCATTGCCAAGGAGGTCGGTCGATTGCTGGGGCTGGAGCAGCGCACCATTCGCTCGGTGCAATTGTCCGGCACCACATCCAATGAGTTGCTGGCCCTGTCGGAGGCGCTGGCCGCCGCCATCTACCGGCGCCTGAAGGGTGAAACGGTCACCACCAAAGAGGCAAAAAGGTTTGCCCGTGAAGTGATGTCGGAGGTGCAGTCGCTGTATGACACGCGCCTGCTGGAACGGGAATTCGTGCATACCCACGAGTCGGCGATCATCGCCATGATCGAGGAGGTGGACATCTTTGCCGAGGTGGTGCCGGAGGACAAATACCGTATCGTTGACACCCTGCAAAAGGGCGATCATATCGTCGCCATGACCGGCGATGGCGTCAACGATGCACCGGCACTGAAAAAGGCCGACTGCGGCTTTGCCGTCTCCAATGCCACCGATGCCGCGCGTGCCGCGGCCGATATTATTCTCACCGCGCCCGGCCTGTCGGTCATCAACAGCGCGGTGAAACAGGCGCGCATCACCTTCGCGCGCATGAAGAGCTACGCCACCTTCCGCATCGCGGAGACCATTCGCATCATCCTCTTCATGACCCTGTCCATCATCGTGTTTGATTTCTATCCCATCACCGCGCTGATGATCATCCTGCTGGCGCTGCTCAACGATATCCCGATCCTGGCCATCGCCTACGACAACACGAAGATTCACCAAACGCCGGTGCGCTGGAACATGCGCGAGCTGCTGACCGTCTCCAGCGTACTGGGCATCACCGGCGTGGTGTCGTCCTTCATCCTGTTTTTCATCCTGCAGGAAAAGGGCGTGGACGAAGAGGTGATCCGCACCCTGTTGTTCCTCAAGCTCATCATTGCGGGACACAGCACGCTGTACATTACGCGCGCGGAGGGCTGGTTCTGGCAGCGCCCCTGGCCTTCGCCGCTGCTGTTCTGGGCCACCTTCGGTACTGAGATTTTTGGCACTCTGATTGCTGTCTACGGCATTTTCATCACCCCCATTGGCTGGGAGTATGCACTGTGGATCTGGGCCTATGCGCTGGGTTGGTTCCTTATCAATGATGCCGTGAAGGTGAGGACATATCGCATGCTGCGGCGGGAGGGATTTGCCTGAGGCCGGGCTTTCTATGATCAAAGATATTCAAGAGGTATTGCCATGACTAAACACAAACATCATTTCGTTGCCGGTGTCTTCGACAACGAGGATCGTGCCTTCACTGTGGTGGAGGAGATGATCGAACACGACTTTCCCATGGATCAGGTGTCGGTGCTGCACCGCGCCGGTGGGCAGGGTGATGACGTGCTCGGTATTGCCTACGCCGATGAAAAGGAGCGCTTCAAGGTCTGGGGCACTCAGGGCGCGCTCTGGGGTGCGTTGGGCGGCCTGCTGGTCGGCACCGCCGGACTGGTGCTGCTGCCGGGCGTCGGGCCGTTGCTGATTGCCGGCCCCATCGTCGATGCCATCGCCGGCGCCATTGCCGGTGCCGGCCTGATGACCAGCGGCGCCGCCATCACCCACGTCACCATCGCCCTGCGGCGTATGGGCATCCCCGAAGAGCACATTGAAACCCTGCACGATGCCATCATGGACGGCAAGACCGTACTTATCCTCAACAGCGGCAACGACGACCCCGAGGCCTGG
>JAJRWE010000119.1 GCA_024276955.1 Gammaproteobacteria bacterium | reverse complement strand
TCCGTGACCTCGTCAGCCGCAGACAGATCCCAGCAGTTGTGGCCCTCAGTCAGGCGTCGCACGAGGCTCGAGTTGGCGGGATTGTCGAGATTGATGACCTGGGGGTTGCTGAGCAGGGCCGCATAGGCATCGGCAGCATCGCTTTCGGCGAAGTACGGTGACTGCGGCGGGACGACGGAATTGGAGGGCGAGCTGACATGGCAGCTAGCGCAGTTATCGTTGAGTAGTTGGTGCAGAGAGGAAAAATTGTCCAGGTCAGGCGGGTTGGGCAGGGTCTTGCTGGTGCCGGCATTCTTCTGCTCCGGGGCCTCCAGCACGAGGGTGTTGCCGCCACCATTGCCACCACCTGTGTTGGTGCCGCCGTTGCTCCAGTTTTTGATGAAAGTGACAATGTTATCTGCCATCGCGCTGCATGTGGATGCAGGATCGCAACTAGCCTTGTGTCCGGTTTTTATTGTGTCGATTATCTTGGAGACCTCAGGGGAAGCGAGGTTTACCAAGGCTGATTTTTTGGTCGCGTTGTAGGCGGTGTTAACATTTCCTTCGTGCAGGAATTGGAGTGATTCGGGGGCGCTGCTGTTATGGCAATTCTCGCAGCCGTAATTTGCGATCATAGGGGCCCAGAAGTACCGCTGGAAACTACAGGCATCGTCCGGATCGCCGGCGTTAGCAAGGCAGGCGGGGCCGCTGTATTCCGTGTTTTGGTTGTTCAGATCGTTATTTACCGTGGTAGGCACTGCGTCGCAGGCGCTGAGCAGCAGAACTGCCGCCAGGACAATGAAACTGCGCAGAATGTGTTTATTGCTGAAAAAATTCATTTCGACTCTCCGTAAGTGCCGTCACTGTTTGCTCGTGGTTGCCGTTTCCGTGCCGTGGGCAGCCACATGATGCCGTCATTATTTTTGTGCACTAGTCGCCCCTGCAATAGGCGGCACTTTCCGCGAAGACATCTTTCAGGTTGTACTCGCCCTTGAAAGTGGTGAGCAGCGTGTTGGTCTGGCCGTCATTCGGTGGGCGGAAGCACACGGCCTTGAAGGCCTTTTCCACCTGGCAGCGGGCGAAGGCCTCGCTGTAGGCGAATTCCATGCCGAAGGACTTGGCGCCGGCGCCCTTGCCATCATTGCTCATCGGGGTAGGATTCCAGCCCAATACGCTGTTGGGGCCCTTGCGCCAGTAGTTTTCCCACTGGTCGTCGGTAACCACATAACCGAATTCGAAGTTGTTGGCGTTGATGAGGTATTTTCTTTGCACGCGGGTGAACTCGCCCTCATTGTCAGTCTCGACGGCGCTCGTGTTGTAGACCAGCCGGCCGCCGTCGGGATTGCCGTCGGGGTACTCAAAGTCGTAATAGGCAAGGGCCTGATGCAGGGGATCCATGCCGGCATGGCAGCCGACGCAGGCATTCATGAAGATGCGTGAGTCGCCACCGGGGCTGCGTGCCACGTCCTGGGGGATGCGGTCGTGGGTACGGGTGGGATCCTTGATCTGCTCCAGATCGGTGCACAGGTGGTTGAGCAGGGTGAAGCGGAACATGGCGCGATTGGTGCCGTCAATAAAGAAGGCGCGGGCCGCGGCGCGGGTGGTGATGATGCCGGCGGTGGCGGTGTCCGGCAGGCCGGTACCGGCGGACTGGGTAACGGTGGATTGCTTGTGGGGGATCAGCTGAGTGTCGTCGGCCAGATTGGCGCCCTGTTCTTCCATGGCTTCGTAGTGGGCATTGCTGTTGTTGGCATAAGGGGGGGATATGTCGTTGCTGCCAGTATAGAGAATGTCGCCGTAAAGAATTGTGCGGAAATCCACGTTGTCGCGGATGATGCCGATGACAGTGGCCGTGTAATCATTCAGCGGCGCGAACACGCTCTGCTCTTCGTTGGTCCAGGGGGTGATGAAGTTCTTCAGCGTGACGTTGTAGAAGCCCGGGTCGGTGCACTGGTCCGTGGCATCCTCAGGATCCTTGTCGATGGCGTCCAGCGCGACAGCCTTGGCACCTTTGTTCTGCAGGAGGGCCTCCAGCTGATCCAGACAGGCGATGCTGGGTGGCGTGCCCACCAGCCGGTCATGGATTCGCTTGGCCTGATCGCGGTCCGATCCGGCGCTGGCATCGGCGGCCATGCCCAGGGCGAGGAAGATCACCAGTGCGCCGCTGAAAACGGTTTGAGCGGTGTTTGCTGAATGTCGTGAGTCACGCATGTCCCAATTCCTTAATGTGTTTGTCTGCCTGTGCCCGCGGATTTTTGGACAGGGCCCGCATTATAGACAGATTGGCTTCGCTCTGTCAGCGCGATATCGTTATAAGTTATTGATTCTGGAGAATTCCCTGAGAACCCTCAGTAAAAGCCGGTTGTCCGTTTCCTGATATTTGGTAGTTATCCCTCCGTCCCCCGTTCGCTGTGCCTGTATTTTGCGGCATTATTCGCCCGGGCCTGTAATCAGTAAGTCTAGTCCGGACAGCCCTCATCCTCCGGAAAAACCGAGTCAAACACTGTGAAAGTGATCACAAAATGTGCAGAATCTGTCCCTGAGCAGCGTGAATGCTGAGATGAAAACGCCCAAAACCGCCGGATTGTCGGCACTGGAGAACCCGTGAACTACTGGCTGATGAAGTCCGAACCCGATGCCTTTTCCCTCGACGACCTCGAGGCCGTGGCACAGGAACCCTGGGACGGTGTGCGTAATTACCAGGCACGCAACATGATGCGTGACCGGATGAAGGTAGGCGACCGGGTCTTCTTCTATCATTCCAATTGCAAGGTGCCGGGCATCGTCGGCATCGCCGAAGTGGTGCGCGAGGGCTACCCTGACCATACCGCCTTCGACCCCGAGGCCAATTACTACGACCCCAAGTCCGATCCTGACAAGCCCCGTTGGTACATGGTGGACCTGACATTCAAGCGTCGCCTCAAACGCACCATCAGCCTGCAGGAACTGAAAGAGCACCCGGAACTGGCGGATATGCCCCTGGTGCGCAAGGGCAACCGGTTATCGGTGATGCCGGTGGCAGAGGCGGACTGGGATTTTATTCTTGGCCTGGAATAGCTCAGTCAAGCTCTGTTTTCCCGTCATCGGGCAGTTTCCGTATCTTAATCAATCAAGAGGCATCGTGCGCATGGCGCACACTACACCTGCCTGTAGCGTGCGCCGTGCGCACAAATATGGACAACCAGGTTGGGCAACGAACTCAGCCACGCTTGCCACCGATAATGGCAGTATGTGACTATCTTGGACGGGTTGTTTTCACAACGACAAGCATAAAGCAGGAGCTAACCATGGCGAGCAGCAGAATTCCAGGACCACTCGGGATAGGACCGGCATCTCCCCCCATTGACGATGGCACATTG
>JAJRWE010000118.1 GCA_024276955.1 Gammaproteobacteria bacterium | reverse complement strand
TCATCGTGCCAGTTGCTGGCCACCCAGGGCAGACCGGCCGCCAGCACCAGCTCCGGGCCGAGGGCCAGATCGCGCCACTGCACGCCGATGGCGTCATAACCCAGCCGCTTAAAGCCGGAAAGAATGTACTCGCTCTTGAGTCGGTCACCGGCGCCTTCCACATACAGCAGCCCACCGGAGGAAATCACCACCAGCTGCGGATCTTTCGCGCGCAACTGATCCAGCAGGGTGGCGCGGCGTTTGAGGCCACCGAAATTGCCCGCCTCGCTGCAACCACAGGGCTCCAGCTCACCGTCGAGGTTGCCGGAATAGATCAGGGTCAGCGGGGAAGCCGCTGCGGCAGAGCCCGCGCCACACAACGTCAAGGCCAGCAGGAGTAACAGCCAGCATCGGCGTGCTTTCAGAATAGACCGTATCAACAATGGGCGGGACATACGATGATACCTGCGTTAGGGGAGCCAATTAAGAGGGGACGCTACGAAGGCATGGGACAGGCCGCGGCGAGGATTGTTCACCGGGGCCCGTCAGGTTTGATAATCCTAGATTAATCAGTTCGCCTGGCGCTTGGCCGCCAGCACTGCGATCAGGCGGTCTTCCAGCTCGATGCGGTCGGCCAGCCGTTCACCCAGCTGCGACAGGTCATCGGCCAGTTCACTCAGATCGGAGCAATGGTCTTCGCAGTCATACTTGTCGTTGAAATCGAGGATCAGCTGGGTGATCTCGGCAATGAAGGGATAGATTTCGTCGGCGACCTGCAGCACGGCGGTGCGGCGTTCACGCTCTTCATCGATATGGCGATAGAGCTGAAAATGGGCGCTGGCGGTGTAATCGACCAGGGATTCGCAGAAGCTCTGCAGCAGAGCCTGCAGATCGTGATCCGGCTTGAAGGGCTGTTTGGCCGCCAGTTCACTGTACAATGACAGGGCATCGGTACGGGACTCGACCAGGTGGTGAATCTCCTGATGGGAACGAGCCCGGCGTTCCGGCGTTTTAAGCTGATTTTCTGACAGCATGTTGATCCTTTTTTCTGCAACCTGGCAAGTGACCCGGCATGGGCTTCCGGGCATCTTAGCAATCCCGGCTTTTGTGTGTAAACACTACACTTCGCAAGGAACACTTCGCAAGGAAAAAAGAAAGACTATGCGGGTTGAGGAGAAAACACCCGGAAAAGGTGGGCCCGTCGCCCCAATGGTCAGGGTGAAGAGAGTGTTAGGCGCTGATCAATTCTTCCATCTTGCCCAGCAGGCGGGGAAAGTCCACCGGCTTGGTGTCGTAGTCCTCACAACCCGCCGCCAGCGCCTTTTCCTGATCACCGGCCATGGCGTGTGCGGTGAGGGCAATCACCGGGATGGTCTGCGTATCGGGATTTGACTTGATCTGCCGGGTGGCCTCCCAGCCATCCATGACGGGCAGGCTCATATCCATGAGGATCAGGGCCGGCTTTTCGATACGGGCCATGCTGACCGCCGCATTACCGTCCACCGCGAAGACAACGTCATACCCTTTGCGCTGCAGACGCCGGGACAGCATGTCGCGGTTCATTTCGTTGTCTTCCACCAAGAGTACTTTTGGCATCTGTGCTTCCTCTCTCATTACCATCAGTGAGCGTGGCTCCACCCCCGCTCCAGTGATTGAAGGGCACTTCTAATAATAGATTGTGCCCTGAAGTTCAGATCATTCAGTCATCCGCATCCTGAAAAGCCTGGCGGACACGCAAAAACTCTGTCTCAACTTCCCGGAAGGCCTGCACGACATCCGGATCAAAGTGCCGGCCCTCGCCCTCCTCAATGATCGACCGACTCTTCTCATGACTGAAGGCCTTTTTGTAACAACGCTGGGAAGTCAGGGCGTCATATACATCCCCCAAGGCCAAAATCCGCCCTACCAGGGGGATTGCTTTTTTCCGTTTACCGTAAGGATAGCCACTGCCATCCCATTTTTCATGATGGCTCTCGGCAATATCGATACCGATACGGATAAAACTGTTGCCCGGGTGCTGGCGGTCAACCTCACGCAAGGTATCCGCACCGAGTATAGGATGACGCCGCATCAAGACCCACTCTTCCTCCGTAAGCTTTCCCGGTTTCAGTAACACGGCATCATCCACCCCCACCTTGCCGATATCATGCAGGGGGCTGGCCGCGTAGATATTTTCCACGAAGGCTTCGTCGATCTCCGCATAATAGGCCGCTGTGCGCCCCAGCTGCCGGGATAACAGCCTGCAATACTCACGCATACGCTCCAGGTGTTTACCGGTCTCCGGGTCACGGGATTCCGCCAGCTTGGACATGGCAAAAATAGTCGCCAATTGTGACTCGGATATCTCCCGTACCTGGCGGTTCACGCGCTCTTCCAGCTCATCGTTCTGACGCTTGATGCGACCGCGATAGCGTACCTCCTGATCCCGCAGGCGCTTGCGTTCCAGGCAGGCATTGACCCGGGCCCGCAGCATGGTGTGGTTGAAGGGCTTGACGAGATAGTCCTCGGCACCCATGTCGATACAGCGCACGGCGTTCTCCACATCGTCATTGGCGGTAATCATAATGACCGGGATATCACGATAGCGCACATCCTGACGCATGCATTGCAGGACTTCGATGCCGTCCATGAGCGGCATCATGAGATCCAGCAAAACCAGGTCGACGGGGCCCTGTGCGAGCGACTCCAGCACCTCAAGGCCATTATTTGCCGTGCGCAGCCGAAAGCCCATTTTGCCCAGACGCCGACAGAGGAGATCACGATTGGTTTCGATATCATCGGCAATCAGAATGCTAAAACGGGTGGCACCCTCCGCAAGCGTTTCCGCTGCTGAAGCCTGTATTACATCAGCCACATAGGATTCCTCCTGGTTTCCGGTACCGTCAGTCCACATGTCCGGAAGTTTACCCAAACTGTAAAATACACGACAGCCTCATGCGCCGCCCTGAAGGCGTGCCTGAGCACGCAGCTTGGTGGCAATGAACTGGCTGTGCGGGACATATAACAGATCGGCCAGCTTGCGCACCAGGTGCTCCTCGTATTTTTCCATTTCCGCATCGGCAAAAACCACCTCCCAGAGCCGCTCCAGCAGCTGGATCTTCTGTTCCCTGCTGTAACTGTCATTAATCAGCGAGGTGAACTCGTGGTAGCTGGTGGCGCCTTCGACCTCCTCCTCGGCGAGCTGAATCAGCTCCATGGTCTCCGCTACCGACAGGCCAAAGGTCTTGCGAACCGCCCGGGAAACCGCCGTCATCTCCTCTGCGGTGACCTCATAGTCGGCACGCGACACCTCGATCAGTAATGCCGCACAGGCCAGCCGCAGACGATGCTCCTGACTCTCTCCACTGGTACTGTCGGGACTGAGGTGTGTTTCAAAGAATTGGCGAATACGGTCTATCATGGTTTCAACGCATACTGTAATAAAATAGAGGCCCTGCCAACGGGCTTCCGCCTGTCGATGACATAACGAATTAGCGGCTGGGAACCCAATCTACCTGAGCGCGTCACGAAAACAAAGAGGTCACTATGCACCAACTCCGCCGAAAATACCGCCTGATCCACCTATTCCTCGTTGGCCTGCTGCTGACCGGACCGGCTGCACAGGCCGGCAATCAGGAAACCATCGAACAATTACTGGCGCAGGATGAGGCCCCCTTCGGCGTGGTATTTGAAATCGTCGAACGCGATGTGGACGCCCTGCAATGGGCCATTCCCGCCATTAATCGTTACGTGCGGCAACTGCGCACACGCTTCCCGGATATCGGCCTGGCGGTAGTCTCGCACGGCCGGGAGGAATTCGCCCTGATGAAAAGCCAGCAGGCGGACAACGCCGAAATACACCAAGTGGTGCAGTCACTGGTGGCCGATGATATCACCGTGCACGTCTGTGGCACCCATGCCTCATGGCGCGGCAAGGATGCCGATGACTTTCCGGATTATGTCGATGTAACCCCCGCCGGGCCGACAGAGATTCACAACTACGAGGCCATGGGTTATATCCTCATTGAACTAAAAAGGCACTGACGCCGGGCCGTATTCAGTCGCAACCATCGCTGTCCGTTGACACCGTCTCCGACTCCGCAAAGGCCTCGGGCAACAGCTCGATATCCTGCACCACGTCGGCCTTGCTAACATCGATATCCCGCACCCAGCCGTCGGCATAGCCCTTCCGGGCAGCGCTCAGATGATAACGCCCGACCGGCACACGGAAATGGAAGCCGCCGTCCACAGCGGAAAACAGACTGCCCAGCAAGACACTGCTGTCGGCATTGATCAGCAACACCTCCACCATCGGCAACGGCTCACCCTCGTCCGTGACCTTGCCGGACAGATCCGCCGCCAGGGCAACACTGGCGGCCAGCAACATCACGGCAATAGCAGAAAAAAGTAAACGCGGCATGGGCTTGTATCCTTGACGATATCGGCCACACTCTAACTGGTCCCAACGGGAGGGAACCTGAATGAAAACTCGCACAGTGGCCATATTAGCCGTATTATTGCTTTGCGCTTCTCCGGCCTTTGCCGGCGAACTAGAGGTGGGCGGCACCTACCGGCTAGGCATTACCGTCACAGACCTGAAAGCAGTCGGGAATAAAGATAAGGCAAGGTACACAGCCGAGAAGAACAGCAAATTTTTTGTCATTTCGAAACTTGATAAGGGCGGTTACGTCGTTCGCTTCGACAGGATATACCCATCAAAAGCCAACAGATATGCCGACAAAAACTATGTCTCGTATGGCGATGCCTATATTTTAGCATCGAAAATCAATGGCATGATACCCGTCGACGCCATCAGCAAATCATCAATAACCGGCCTGTCATCGGGGCCGCTAGTGGTTCCCTTCAAATATCGTTTGGACACGGATTCATTGTCGGGGGATGCCACCATCGGCTTTTACGCGGGCATAACCTTCGAGCCCGGTTGCCTTACGGAGAGCTGGTGCTTTCGCATTACGCCGCTGTTGTCGGCCGGCCTTTCCCAGGTGTCCGTCACAGATACGAGCGGCACAGGCACGGAAAACAAGACCTCGGCCACCTGGGCCGCTGGCTTTCTGATTACAGATTGGTCGAACATGAACATCGGCCTGATCTACGGCCAGGACCGGATAGGAGACAAAACCTGGGAGCATGAAGGCGAAGGCTGGCTAAGCTTCATGATTGGTTGGCAGCTATAAAGGACACGCCTCAAAATGGCTTGCAGACCTCGGGCAGTTGGAGGGTTCTGGCCCCCAGTTCCCCGGCACCCAGTCTGCCCCCCAGACCCGGTCGGACATGGGGTGCCGGGGTTTGTAATTCCCCTAGCCGGTACTCTTGTAGCTATGTTTGTTTGTGCTCACGCCAATCAACGAGTATCCCGGGCAGACTTTGAACAGCCCCGTCAACAGCGGCACGATGCCGATATAACCCCAGGGCGACAAGACATCGGACCAGGGGCCCACGGCCGTCGCGCCCACCAGCGCAGCACCCACAATGATACGGATCGCCCGATCGGCTCCACCTACATTCGCCATGACATCTCTCCTTCGCACTTGGTTTAAGATAGCTGCATCCTGCACCCCTTACCGGCAAGGCGCAGTGACAATGTCACATAGGCACCTGATTTATAGAAGCTCTGGTTGATATTTTCCTGGGTCGTCCCACCTAACGAAAAATCGGTGGATACTGGCTCAATTGCTCTGCCGGGCAAGCGCATCCAGCGCCGCCGGCGCCTTCACTTCGATCGCACCCCGGCCGATGCCGACCCAGCCCCGCCCGGCAAATTTCTTCAACTGACGGCTGATCACTTCACGCGCCGACCCCAACTCACTGGCCAGTTGCTGGTGGGTCATAGCAATGGATTGCGTACCGTGCTCGCTCAGCGTCATCAACAGACGCGCCAGACGCACGTCGATGCGGCCGAAGACGACATCTTCCACACGCTGAATCAGGTCGCCGAGACGCTGGCCCTGGTTGGCGAAAACAAAACGGCGGAACTCGGCCGAGTCACCCAGCGCCTGATCGAAGACCGGCTGCGGCACCACCAGGGCGCTGGTCTCCACCTCGGTCACGCCTTCGGCGGGATAGGCCTCGACGCTGATCAAACAGGAAGTGGTGATTACGCAGGACTGCCCGTCACGCACGCGGTATAAAGTGATCTCACGGCCATTGGCGGCCAGCACCTGCACCCGCACCGAGCCCTGTACCACCAGCAGATAATTGCGGCAGGGGTCGCCACGGCGGAACACCGCCTGCCTCGCCGGAAGGAGAACCTCCTCTACACGGCTACGCAGATCCTCTAGCCCGGCGGGAAACAGGCGTTAGAGAAGGATCTTGGCCGCGCGGCTCACGGGCTGCCCTCCACCCGCCAGCGCTGGCGGTCAAAGACAATGCTCTCACTGCCATCGGCGTAGCGTTCATGGATCAGCGGCACCCGCGAGCCCGGGGCCGGACGGGTGTTGTCACCAACGATCAGGCGCCACTGGCGGCCATCGGGCAGACGCACGACCATCACCATCAACGCCTTGCTCTGTGGGGCCGGTGGCGGTGACAGCGACACCACCTCGGCGGCGATCTCCTCCTGCGAAACCCGCTCCGCCGGCCATTGCCACCAAGCCCACAGCAGCAGGCCAGCGAGGCCAATGGCCGCGCCCCAGGCGCGGATGTTGCGCATGCGGATGAGGAAATCGGCAAACGACTGTGCCCAGCTCACGGCATGACCTCCTTGTGTTCCCTGCCCTCACCCAGACGCAGCAGGCTGGGCAGCAGGATCAGCGTAAACACGGTGCTGACGCTCATGCCGCCGACGATCACCGCCGCCAGGCCCCGGTACAGCTCACTGCCCGCACCCGGCATCAGCAGCAACGGCAGCATGCCGAAGATGCTGGTGAGGGTGCTCATGAGGATCGGTCGCAGGCGCAGCTGCACCGCCTCGGCCACCGCATCGCGACGCGCCAGGCCACGACGCTCAGCCTCGCGGGTCTGGTGCACCAGCAGGATGGCGTTGTTGACCACCAGGCCGAGCAGGATGATAAAACCGATCATGGTGAGCAGATCCATGGATTGGAAGGTCACCAGATTGGTCAGACGCAGGGCGATCACGCCACCCACGGTGGCCAGCGGAATGGCGAGGATCACCAACAGGCTGTCGAGGAAGGAACGGAACAGCGCGCTCATCAGCAGATACAGCAGGGCGATGGCCAGCCAGAAGCTACTGCCCATGCTCTTCAGCGCCTGCTGCAGCTTGTCGGCGGTACCGCCGTAGTGAATCTCGCCGTCCGCGGGCAGCAGCGGCTCGACCTTGGGGTTCACCGTTTGCTTCAGCAGCGCCATGGTGCGCTCCAGGGACATGTCATCGGGCGCCTGCACTTCCAGGGTAATGGTGCGACGGCGGTCGATGCGGCGGATCTCATCCGGGCCGGCGGTGCGCACCACCCGGGTCAGCTCACCGAGGGACTGCACACCCGCGTCGGGGGTGGCCAGGGGCGTGTCGGCGAGGGCCTCGGGACTGTGCCAGTCCGGGCCACGCAGGATCACGTCGAGGCGCTGCTGGCCGTCGAAGTAATCGCCCACCAACAGGCCACTGCCCAGGGCGCGGATAATCTGCGCCACCTCCGTACGGCTCCAACCCGCCTCGCTGATGCGCCGCTCGTCCGGCACCAAGCGCAGCTCCGGCTCGGCCAGATCCAGCCCCGGGCGCGGGCGGGGTTCATGTCCGGGCATGGCCTCCTGCAGGGCGACATAGCCGGCCTGCGCCGCCGCCAGCAACGACTCGATATCGGAACCCTGGATGTCCATGTCGATGGTGCGCCCGCCGCCAAAGCCACCGAACAGGGAGGCACGCCGCGCAAAGGCGATGGTGTCCGGAAAACCGCCGACGATACGGTTGATCAGCGGCACCAACTCGTCGGTCCGATCCGGGTCCATGGTGCGCGCGCCCATGAACACGCCGCGCGCGAAGGCGACGAAGAAATAATTGTTGACCGCCGGCTCGGCCGTGCCATCGATATGCGGCTGCATGCGCTGGGCGACCACGCGACCCAGTTCCTTTTCCAGAGTATCGATATTGGCGCCGGGGGGCGGCAGGATGAAGGCGAAGACCAGGTTGCGGTTGCCCTCGGGCAGATAGTCCGCCTCGGGTTTGAGCTGCCAGGCCAGGGCCAGCGGCAGTGTGATCAGGCCGATGATCCACAGATTGCGCCGCAGCGGCGTATCCGTAAGCCGCATAATCAGACGGCTGCCGGCCGCCCACCAATGGGCATGGGGATCACGCATCGCCGTCCGACCCAGCCAGTTGGCCGAGGCCACAGGCAACACAACGACCGCCACCAGCAGGGACACGCTGACCGCCACGGCGATGGTCAGCGCCAGGTCGGCGAACAGCTGCCCGGCCTCGTCCTTGAGAAACACCACTGGCAGGAAGATGGCCACCGTGGTGGCGGTGGAGGCCAGCAGCGCCCCCCACACCCGGCGCGTGCCCTCCTCGGCGGCCTCGGCCGCGCCCATGCCGCGCTCGCGCAGGCGCACCACGCTCTCCAGCACCACGATAGCGGCATCCAGCACCATGCCCACGGCAAAGGCCAGACCCGCCAGGGAAATGACATTGAGGGTACGCCCGGCGGCGTCCAGCACGACAAAGGACGACACCACACAGACGGGGATCGCCACCGCCACCATCAGGGTGGCGCGCAGGCGACGGAAGAACCACCACAGCACACCCACCGCCAGCAGCATGCCGAGGCCGAGGTTGGTCTGCACCATATCGATGGAGCGGTCGATATACAGGGTCTCGTCGTAGACCTGTTCGAGGCTCAGACCGGCGCGCTTGAGTGGCCCCTCGCGCAGCTCCTCCGCCGCCTGCTTGAGCCCCGCCATGACCTGCAACACGTTAACACCGGTCTCACGGTGGGCATTGACCGCCATCGCCGGCCCGCCGTTCTGGATCACGAAGCCGGTGCGATCCACCATACGCACCTCGACATCGGCCACGTCGCGCAGGTAGACGGGATTGCCGTCGCGCCAGTCCAGCACCATCTCGCCCAAATCGGCCAGGGCGTACTGGCCGGCAAAACGCAAGGTGTAGCGGCGCTTGCCGACATGGCCGTAGCCGCCGGTGATGTCCTTGGCCCCGCCCGCCAGCCGCGCCACTTCGGGCAACTGCACGCCTAGGCTGGCGGCCTTGTACGGGTCGAAGGTGATGCGCACCTCGCGCTCGCGCCCGCCGCGCACCTCGGACAAGGCCACCCCCGGCACACGCTCGAAGCGGGTCTGCACCACCTCTTCCACGTAGTCCTGATAGCTGGCGATGTCGCGATCATTGTCGCCCACCGGTTTCAGAATGAACCAGGCAATGGCGCGCGAGTTGCCACCGATGGCGCTGAGGGTGGGCTGCTGGGCATCCTCGGGGTAGCGCGGCACACGGTTGAGGCGAGAGAGGATCTCCAGCAGGGCGCGACGCAGGTCGGTACCCACCTGGAAGGTGATGACGATCTGCGCGCGGCCGCGCTGGGCGCGGGCGAGGATCTCGGTCATCCCCGGCAGGCCGCGCAGCACGTCCTCCTGCGGCTCGATGATCTCCGACTCCACCTCCTGCGGCGCGGCGGCGCGCCACAGGGTGGTAATGGTGATCTGCGGCCGCTCTACCTCAGGGGTGAGCTGCACCGGCAGGCGGTCGAGGCTGATGAGGCCGAAGAGGATCGCCAGCAGCACGCCCACCACCACCGCCACCGGGTTGCCAAGGCCGAGCCGGGTGAGGGTCACGGCCTATTTCCCGTCGCTGAGAATCTGCACCGCCATCCCCGGGCGCAGGCGTTCGCCGCCGCGAATCACCACCCGGTCGCCGGGCTGGAGGTCTCCGCTGACGGCGATCATATCGCCACTGGCCATGCCCGGTGTCACCGCCACGCGCTCGGTCTGGCCTTCCGCATTAATGCGAAATACTGCCGCACCCTGACTGCGCAGCAGCAAGGCATCGCGCGGCACCGCCAGCACTTCGCGCGCCAGCGCACGGGGGATCGCCACGCGCAGGGTCTGACCTATGCTCCAGTCTTCACCCGACAGGGTCACGCGCAGGTCGAGTCGGTGCGAGCGGGCATCCGCCGCCGGCACCAGGGTGCGCACCCGGCCGCTGGCAGTGCCATCCTCAGATGTCACGGTCAAACGATCACCGGGGCGCACGAAACGCCGTGCCGCCAGGGGCGCCGAGGCCTGCGCCTCCAATGCCCGGGTATCGACCAGCCGCAGCAGCGTGTCGCCAATGCCGACCCACTCGCCGCCGCGTTTGCGCCGCTCGACCACCATCCCGGCGAAGGGCGCGCGCAGCTGGTGGCGGCGCAACTGCTCCTGCGCCTCTGCCAAACGGGTGCGGGCGATGCTTAGCTCGCTGACAGCAGCCTGCTGCCTGGACGCCACTTCATCGAGCTGGGTCTGCGCCGTATTGTTCTGTTTGGCCAGGCGGGTCAGGCGGCGCATCTCACCGTGCAGGAATTGCAGCGTGGCCTCCTCACGCGCCACGGCGGCGGTGAGTTCATCAATCTTTAATTTGCTGAAAGTGTCATCGATACGCGCCAGCACCTCCCCTCGTTTCACCCGTGTGCCAATCTCTGCGACCGACAACAAGCGGCCACCCGCCTCGGCGGCGATCTCGGCCTCATGGCGGCTCACTACGGTGGCCGCCAGCCACTGCTGCGGCGCCAGCGTGACCCGCACCGCCTCGGCCACGCGCACTGGCATCGCATAGTCTTCAGCCGGCACCGCCGGCGCCAGAGCGGCCAGCAGCAGGGCTAGCGCGCAACGGCGAATGGCAGGCAGCCCTGGCATGCCTAGTCCTCCTCGCCCACCTGCCAAGGCGTAATCTTGTGCCCCAGCAGGCGGATTTGGTCATCGTTGACGGGCCAGATGAAGGTCATCAGATGGTGCAGGCGCTTGTTGCCGTCGTGCACGGTGGTGTATTCGTAGAGGAAGAACTTGCCGGAAAAGCGCGTGTCGGCCTGGCTACGGCGCAGGTGCCATTCGCGCAGCGGACCGCGCTCGGCCTGCAAGGCTTCCAGCTTGTCGCGCCAGACCTGCGGCGACTGCGCCTTGAAAAAACCTTCGTCGTACTGGGCCAGCGCAGCGTCATAATCCTCGGCCTGCAGGGCCTTGAAGATGGCGACGGCCTTCTCGGTCACCCGCGGATTGCTGTCGGCATTGGGGTTGCCCTTTTCGCCACAGGCGCTGAGCAGGAGCAACAGCAGGCCAGCGAAGAGCAAGATAGGGAGAGGGTGTTTCATGTCAGTGAAGCCTGTGAAGAAGAGTCGGGAAATGGCACCGAATGTACCACATCCGACGGGCCGGCTGTCACCCTCGGAAGCCTAAGGGTTGGCGTCAAAATTAATTTACATTAATGGGCATCGAGGCGCTCGCCTGGCAAGGCGCAATAACGCAGAAATATGGGTTATCTTTCAAGTTGTTGCAACGCAGTCAGGCGAGATGCATCGGCATTCAGAAATGTGAATTAATTTTGCCGCCAGCCCTAAGGATTGAGCGGACGATCCAGGCGACGATAGGCAATAGCCTCGCTGAGGTGGACGGTATGAATCTCCGCCGCGCCGGCCAGATCGGCGATGGTGCGGGCGACCTTGAGGATGCGGTGATAGGCACGAGCGGAGAGGCCAAGTCGTTCGATGGCCTGCTCCAGCAGGGCGGCATCGGCGTCGCTGAGGCGACAGTGAGCGTCAACTTCGCGGTTGTGCAGGTTGGCATTGGGGATGCCGCTGCGCCGCAGCTGCCGATCACGGGCGGCAACCACGCGTTCGCGCACGCAGGCGGAGTCTTCCGCCGCTGGGTCGACCTCACCGCGCAGCAGCTCGCGCGCCACCGGCGGCACCTCGATTTGCATGTCGATGCGATCCAGCAGCGGCCCGGAGATGCGCGCGCGGTAGCGGTTGACCTGCTCGCCGGTACAGTGGCAGCGACCGTTGGGGTGGCCGAAGTAACCGCAGGGACAGGGGTTCATCGCCGCCACCAGCTGGAAACGGGCGGGGAATTCGGCCTGCCGCGCGGCGCGGGAGATGCTGATGCGGCCGGACTCCAGTGGCTCTCGCAGCACCTCCAGCACATGGCGATCGAACTCCGGCAGTTCGTCGAGAAACAGCACGCCATGATGGGCGAGGGAAATTTCCCCCGGACGCGGGGTGCTGCCGCCGCCCACCAGCGCCACCCCCGAAGAAGTGTGATGTGGATGCCGAAAGGCCCGCTGGCGCCAGCGGGCGGCATCGAAGGGCTGGTTGCTGATGGAGGCGACGGCGGCGGCCTCCAGCGCCTCGGCTTCGCTCATCAGCGGCAGGATGCCCGGCAGGCGGCTGGCAAGCAGGGTCTTGCCGGTGCCCGGCGGGCCGCACATGAGTAGGCTGTGACCACCGGCGGCGGCCACTTCCAGGGCGCGCTTGGCGTGTTGCTGGCCGCGCACATCGGCAAGGTCATCCTGTGTGGCAGGCATTTCACTTCCATCACAGTGCTGTGCGGCCTGCAGCGGACGGGTGCCATTGAAGTGCGCACACACATCCAGCAGATGATCGGCCACCAGTACCTCAATACCCTCCACCAGTCCGGCCTCGGCGCTGTTGGCCATCGGCACCAGCAGGGTGCGGCCGGCCTCGCGGGCCTGAATCGCCACCGGCAACACGCCGCGCACCGGGCGCAGTTCGCCGCTGAGGGCCAGTTCACCGAGGAACTCAAAGCGCGCGAGGTCGCTGCTGACGATCTGCCCGGAGGCGGAGAGGATGCCCAGTGCGATAGGCAGGTCGAAGCGACCGCCCTCCTTGGGCAGGTCGGCGGGGGCCAGGTTGATGGTGATGCGACGGGCGGGAAACTCGAAGCCGGCGGTCAACAGGGCGCCGCGCACACGGTCCTTGCTCTCCTTCACCGCCGCCTCGGGCAGGCCGACGATGGACAGACTGGGCAGGCCGTTGGAAAGATGCACCTCCACAGTCACCAGCGGGGCGTCAATACCGACCAGGGCGCGACTGTAGATAATAGCGAGAGACATAGCATTCCTTGCCGGTGGTTCGTTAAAGAGGGCCGGATTTGGTAGGGTGGGCGGTGCCCATCACCCTACGGACTATCCCCGTAGGAGCGGGCCATGCCCGCGATAGCGCGATAGATTCTCCTCCCGCGAGGCAAATGATCGCGGGCATGGCCCGCTCCTACAAATACGTTCACCGAGCTACTCCGCCTCCAACGCCGCGACACGTTTTTCCAGATCTTCCAGCTTCTGCCGGGTACGCGCCAGCACCGCAGACTGCACCTCGAACTCTTCGCGCGTGACCAGGTCCAGTTTGGCCAGCGCGCTCTGCAGTACCGAGTGCAGGTTTTTCTCTATGTCGCGCTGCACATTCCCCACCCCGGCGGGCAGGATCTTGAGTACATTACGGGTCAGTTCATCGAGTTGTTTGGCGTCAAACATGGTAGCCCTCCCGGACGGTGTGCGAATGGCACGCAGTCTAACCACAAGCGACAAGGCTTGACCAGCATCCCTCATGAGCGCCCGTCAAACTCCCCGGGCAGGCGCAGAGCACCAATATGGTGCACCCTCACCAGGCCGGGGCCATTATTGTGCATTTTTGCTTTTTCGTCCCTCAAAACTATTCATAAATTGTTGATATTCCACACTTCAACAAACTTGGCACAAGGCATGCAGATCAGGGCCGAGCAGTGTGCTTTAGGGGGCTTCTATTTATTCGTGGACGAACATCTTGCCCGCCAGATCCGCCCCTTCGGCGTTGCAAACCTTCGCAGTAGCTGGCTATTACGTGCGGTTTGCGCCTTGATGGGACGAATCTGGCGGTCAATCTGAAACGCCCAGAATAAATAGAAGCCCCCTCCAAAGCAGCAAACCTCAGACTGCAGTCTACGCCCACGGCAACGCGCAGTGGGCCATTATAAACCGTTAGGGAGAGAAACCATGAAAATGGTTGTAGCAATCATCAAGCCCTTCAAGCTGGACGACGTGCGTTAAGTATTGTCGGAGATCGGCGTACAGGGCATCACGGTTACCGAGGTCAAGGGCTTCGGTCGCCAAAAGGGTCACACCGAACTCTATCGCGGCGCAGAATACGTGGTGGATTTCCTGCCCAAGGTAAAAATCGAGCTGGCCATTGATGATGACATCACTGACCAGGTAATCGAGTCCATCAGCAAGGCCGCCAACACCGGCAAGATCGGTGACGGAAAGATTTTTGGCTCCGCGCTGGAACAGGTGGTCCGTATTCGCACTGGCGAAACGGGCTCCGAAGCGCTGTAATCACTCCTGGGGATAGTCACAATGGAAAATCAGATTTTTCAATTGCAGTACGCCATGGACACCTTTTACTTCCTGGTAATGGGCGCCCTGGTGATGTGGATGGCGGCCGGTTTCTCCATGCTGGAAGCAGGCTTGGTACGCTCTAAAAATACCACCGAAATTCTCACCAAGAACGTGGCGCTGTTCGCCATCGCCTGCACCATGTACATGATTGTCGGCTACGACATCATGTACGACGGTGGCATCTTCCTCGAAGGCATCGCACTGGATGGTGCCGCCACTGCCGACGCATTGACCGCAACGGCACTGAAGGAGTCTGCCGAAGCCGGTTTCGCCGGCAGTTCGGTCTACTCCAACGCCTCGGACTTTTTCTTCCAGGTGGTGTTCGTGGCGACCGCCATGTCCATTGTCTCCGGCGCCGTGGCGGAACGCATGAAACTGTGGTCCTTCATGCTGTTCGCGGTGGTGATGACCGGTTTCATCTATCCGATGGAAGGTTACTGGACCTGGGGCGGTGGCTCCGTGTTCGGCCTGTTCAGCCTCGGTGATGACTTCGGCTTCCTCGACTTTGCCGGTTCCGGCATCGTGCACATGGCCGGTGCGGCTGCCGCCCTGGCCGGCGTCCTGGTACTCGGCGCCCGCAAGGGTAAGTACGGCGCCGATGGTTCGGTTCACCCCATTCCGGGTGCCAATCTGCCGTTGGCCACCCTCGGCACCTTCATCCTGTGGATGGGCTGGTTCGGCTTCAACGGCGGTTCCGTGCTCAAGCTGGGCGACATGGCCAGCGCCAACGCCGTGGCCATGGTGTTCCTCAACACCAACGCCGCCGCCGCCGGTGGCGTCATCGCCGCCCTCATCGTGGCCCGCCTGATGTTCGGCAAGGCCGACCTGACCATGGCCCTCAACGGCGCCCTGGCCGGTCTGGTCGCCATCACCGCCGGCCCTGACACCCCCACCCCACTGATGGCCACCCTCATCGGCGCTGTCGGCGGCACCCTGGTGGTGTTCTCCATCGTCGGCATGGACAAGCTGAAGATCGACGACCCGGTTGGCGCCATCTCCGTGCACGGTGTGGCCGGCCTGTGGGGCCTGCTGGCCGTGCCGCTGACCAATGGCGACGCCAGCTTCCTCGGTCAGATCGTGGGTGCGGTCACCATCTTCGTCTGGGTGTTCGGCGTCAGCCTCGTGACCTGGTTCGCCATCAAGGCCATCATGGGTGTGCGCGTCAGCGAAGAAGACGAATACGCCGGTGTCGACCTCTCCGAGTGCGGGATGGAGGCCTATCCGGAGTTCACCAACAAATAAGTACAAGCACCGTGCAAGATTGCAGGATTCACCGCAACGAACGGTCGAAACTGCACACTGTGTGACACACTTCCGCGGGCGTCCCAGGCGCCCGCTTTTTTTTGTCCATCCGGCAGGCTATGCTTTTATCAACCCCGCTCCCGAGACCCTCATGAAAAAAATTATCGCCGTCATCACCCTCAGCCTGTTTTGCGCCGCCAGCGGCGCCCTTGCCGGAAAGGTTTACAAATGGACCGATAGCGAAGGCAATATCCACTACGGCGAAAGACCGCCCACCAGCCAGGCCCGGGAAATCGACATCCCCAAGGCCCCGCCCTCGAGCCGCAACACAGCCCCTGCGGGAAACTCCCTGCAAGAGACCAATAAGCTACTCGAGACCCTGCAGAAGGAACGCCAGCAAAAGGCCGAGAAAAAGGCCACCGCCGAAAAAGAACGCAAGGCCCTCGAAGCCAACTGTTCACGCTCCAAGCGCAAGCTGGCCGGCTACCGGATCGGCGGCCGCATCTACGAAGTGGACGAACAGGGCGAACGCAGCTATCTCAGCGATAGCGACATCCAGCAGCGCCTGGAAGCAGCACAGAAGGAAGTGGATAAGTGGTGCAGCAACTGACGAACCTTGATGAAAGCCCAACGGGATCCGCAACTTCAGAGGGCGCCAAGCCACCAAACCTGTCGAAAAACTTTACACAGTTACCGTCTGTCGCCCCCATAAAATCCTGATATTCAAATCACTAAATCGTACAACAACCCAAAAAAGCCTCACTTTTCATGAAAAGACTGACAAAATAAAAACTACACCTGACCTATCTGCCAGACACGGCCAGCTTCTAGCACGAGAAACACAGAAATCGCCCTTCTCTGCCTCCGCCTCCACCCCGAAGTGTCGAAAAATTTTACACCTGCAAGAAAAATCCTACACCGCCTAGGAGAAACTCGCTGCCGCGCCACAAAATCAATATTTTTTACTTTAAAATCAACATCTTGAAGAAATGGCACGACAAATGCTAGTAAGCGCGTGTCGTTTTCATTTATCCAGAATTTGAAAATGCACACACTAACTATTGATACAGAACTTCATTAAGGACAATAAAATGAAAAAACAACTGCTTACAGTCGCCCTTGCCGGCTCATTCATGCTTGGAATGGGCAACGCCAGTGCGCTTGTTATCGATAATTTTAGTGGGGATGCCTTTACCGGTGCCGCTGCTTTATCGGGAGCAGCGGCAGGCTCTTCAAGCAATGGTTATGCCCGTACAGTGGACGCTACAAGCACGGCATCGGCCACCACCATCGCGATCAACAGCGGCGCAAGCACGGGCCTGTATTCACATAGCCAGGACTCCGGAGTTTTTGGTACCTCCCAGCTCAACTGGGATCTTGGCGGCATCGACCTGACGGAAGGCAACACCCAGAATGCCTTCCGTATCGGGCTTGAGTCCATTGACCTGAACGGCGTTTTCGGTCTGATTGTCGACGGCGTTTCCTTCGGCCTGGACAGCACAGCCGTTCTGTTGGCCAATGGCCTTGCAACGCCTTCTTTCGCGGATATTCTGTTCTCTGACTTCGCCGGGATCGATTTCGGCAATGTCGGCATGGTTTCCCTATTTGTCGATGGCAGCGCCACTGCGGCACTTGACGCCGCCTTCAACTTTGTAGGAACCGCCTGCTCCGGCTTGAACGGCAGTGGCGGCTCGGGCGTTGGCGGCACCAATGGTAACTGTATGCCGACCACGTCGGTCCCTGAACCGGCTACCCTGGCCCTGCTGGGTCTCGGTCTGCTCGGCCTTGGCTATCGCTCCCGCAATGCCAGGCAAGCCTGATTCACTGAGTTATCAGTAAGCTTGTAGCAAAGAACCCTGCCACTCGTGGCAGGGTTCTTTGTCTGTACGCCTGCCACCCACAGCCGACCTTCAAACCACTGCTTGTTGTACAAAGGGCGGCAACACAAACGCCGCGCGGTGAATATCCGCATTATAGTATTTCGTCTCGAAGGGCCTAGCGGCCACATCACCCTCACGCAGGCCCCCTATTTTCTCTCCCTTGCGCGCGATAGTGGCGGACCACCAGCCCGACGGATAGATCATCTGCGGAAATTGCAGGCTCTTCACGTCGGCATAGCCGGCGCTGCGCATGGCGGTATGCATGGCGCGCAGGATGTGCAGATGCAACAGCGGGGATTCGCTCTGCTGCACGATCATGCCGGCGGGACGCAGGGCGCGCAGGCAGTTCTCATAGAAGGGCCGGGAGAACAGGCCCTCGGCCGGGCCGATGGGGTCGGTGCTGTCGATGATGACCACATCGAGGCTTTGCGGCGCAGCGTCTTTTATCCACTGGATGCCGTCGCCAAAGATAAGGGTGGCACGTGGATCACTGTTGAGTTCACATAGCTCGGGGAAATACTGCTCGGCAAGGCGCGTAACGCATTCGTCGATTTCCACCTGCACGACCGACTCCACCTCGGGGTGGCGCAACACCTCGCGCAGGGTACCGCAATCGCCGCCACCGATGATGACGACGTTGTTCGGCGCGGCGTGGGTGTAGAGCACCGGGTGGGTCATCATTTCGTGATAGATGAAGTTCTCCCGCGCCGACACCATGGTGCAGCCGTCGATGACCATGAAATTGCCGAAGTCGGTGGTCTCGAACACCTCGATACGCTGGTAGGGCGTCTGCTCGTCGGCCAGCTTCTTGCGGACACGCAAGGAAAAGGCCGAGCCGGCATCCGCGTGGATTTCAGTGAACCAGTTGGCGTCGAGTGTGCTCACGGGGATGTCCTCTTCGATGGCGGAATTCAGGTAGCGGGATTATCCGTGTTTAATTCGGCGTTGCAAATCTGTCGGGTAGACCAACGGCAGTCTCCTGATTTGCCACAGAGACACGGAGGACACAGCGATTTTATATTGTGAAGCGTTGCAGAAAAACGGTATAAAGTCTGGCCCACGACGACGATTCACTGAGTAATCCTGTGACCAATTCTTATTCTCACTGCCCTCCGTGCCTCTAAGGCAAATAGCGCCCCGCCATGAACAACATCCAAAAAGCCCGCAATATCTATAATCTCGCCCACTGGGGCAATGGTTATTTCGACATTGGCGACAGCGGCCACCTCTGCGCCTTCCCGGCACGTAGCGGCCATGGCATCGACCTGCATGCCCTGACCCGGGCAATCCGCGACGTAGGGCTGGCACTGCCAGTGCTGGTGCGTTTCAGCGGCATCCTGCACGACCGCGTGGCGCGCCTGTGCGGCGCCTTCGCCGAGGCCATGCAGACACACAACTACGGCGGCGGCTATACGGCGGTCTATCCCATCAAGGTGAATCAGCAGCAGAGCGTGGTGCGCGAGCTGCTGGATGCGGCCGACGGTCCCAACGATGAAAAGCAGATCCGTGTCGGCCTCGAGGCCGGCAGCAAGCCGGAGCTGATGGCGGTGCTGGCCCTCTCCGATGCCCGCGGCGGGCGCATCATCTGCAATGGCTACAAGGACCGCGAATACATCCGCCTGGCGCTGATCGGGCAGCTGCTGGGCCACCACGTCACCCTGGTGCTGGAGCAGCCCTCGGAGCTGGCGCTGATCCTCCGCGAGGCACGCACACTGGGCGTGACGCCACGCCTCGGCGTACGCGTACGGCTGGCCTCTATTGGCCGCGGCAACTGGCAGAACACCGGTGGCGAGAAGGCCAAGTTCGGCCTCTCCGCGCAGCAGGTGCTGGCGGCGGTGGCACAACTGCGCGAGGCCAACATGCTCGACTCACTGGCACTGCTGCACTGCCACATGGGCTCACAGCTGGCCAACATCCGCGACATCCAGCAGGGCCTGCGCGAGTGCGCGCGCTATTACGCCGAACTGCACCGCCTGGGGGTGAACATCCGCAATGTCGATGTCGGCGGCGGCCTCGGCGTGGACTACGAGGGCACCCGCTCGCGCAGCTATTGCTCGATGAATTACAGCCTGCAGGAATACGCCAATAACGTCGTGCACACCCTGTGGGAGGTGTGCCGCGCCGAGGGCCTGCCGCAGCCGCACATCATTACCGAATCCGGCCGCGCCCTCACCGCCCACCACGCC
>JAJRWE010000117.1 GCA_024276955.1 Gammaproteobacteria bacterium | reverse complement strand
TGGCCTGGGCCAGCACCCAGGTAATCCTTCCCTTGCCGCCGTCGGGTGCATCCGGCCGTTGCAGGCGAAACTCGGTATAAAAAGACGTTTGCATGCGCACAGCCTGTGACCATTCCTGAAACACCCGCTCGCGGTCATCGGTATGGATTGCCGCCACCCAGCCCTCACCCAAGGGCTCCGGCCCCTCCATACCGGCCATGTCCAGCCAGCGTTCATTGACATAGATACACAGCCCCCGCGCATCGCTGCGAAAAATGCCGACCGGCGAAATCTGCGCTAGAATATGAAAACGCTGCTCGTTTTCCCGCGCCGCCATTTCCGCACGTTTGTGGTCACTGATGTCCTGCACCGTGCCCATGGAACGCCGGGGTGTTCCGTCGGCATCGAAATCCGTTTCACAACGTTCCTGGACGTACTTCAGCCGGCCGTCTTTCATCAGCAGACGGTGCTCGATTTCGTAAGGAAGACGGTCCTCCAGCGAACTCAAATAGGCGGCATTGACCCGCTCGCGATCATCGGGATGAATGGTATCGAGGAAGGCCTCGTAGGAGGCGCCGAACTGTTGCGGATCGATCTCGAAGATACGGAATATCTCGTCCGACCACTGCAGCTCATTACTGCGCAGGTCTAACTGCCAGCTGCCCAGACGGGCGATGCGCTGGGCCTCGGACAGGCGGGCCTCGCTCTCGCGCAGATTCAGCAGCGCCCGCCGGGACGCCGTCTGATCGAGGATAAAGGCAATAAATACGGGGGGAGTGATATCGCGGGCCAGCTGCAGACGTACTTCCACCGGATAGACGCTGCCATCCTTGCGTCGGTGGCGGGTTTCGAACACCAGCAAATCCTTTTCGCCCGTTTGCAATGGCTGGATCAGCCGGGTGAATGTCTCATTGCTCAGATCCGGCTTGATATCCTTGGCGGTGAGCGAACGCATCTCCTCCATGCTGTAGCCAAGGTTGTCCAATGCACCGTGTGAAACCTGGATGAACTTCAGCGTGCCAGCGTCAAAGACATAGATTTCCTCGAAGGAATCCGTGAGGATTCTCTGCAGCAGAGGGTTTGCGTCTGGCACCGTTGTTTGCGTCGAATCGTCCATTATCCATCACTCCCTTGGGACCGTTTCCGGGTACTCATCCGGTAAAAAATCATACGGCCAAATCCCATAAACTCCGTAGAGTCGCTATTTCAATCACGTTACAAGGCCACCAACACCCGCCCGAGATCCGCCATGCCAGCCTTCAGATGGGTCTCGATCTCGGTCATGGTGATCTCTCCCTCGGCCTTACCGGCGGCCCAGTTGGCCACCACCGCACAGCTGGCATAGCAGAGTGACTGCTCGCGAGCCAGTGCGGCCTCGGGCATACCGGTCATGCCCACCAGGTCGCAGCCGTCGCGCTGCATGCGCTGGATCTCGGCGCGACTCTCCAACCGTGGCCCCTGGGTGGCGCCATAGGTGCCGCCATCGACCATCTCGACACCGGCGCGCGCTGCGGCCTGCAACAGACGCTGGCGTAGCGTCTCGCAATAGGGCTCGGTGAAGTCGATGTGGGTGACGTGGTCCAGATCGTCGACGAAAAAGGTGCTGGTCCGGCCCCAGGTGTAATCGATGATCTGATCCGGCACCGCCAGCACTCCCGGCCCCATGGCTGCGGTAATGCCGCCGACGGCGGCGACGGCGATGACCTCACGTGCGCCGAGTTCGTGCAGGGCCCAGATATTGGCGCGGTAATTGACCCGGTGCGGCGGCAGGTGGTGGCCATAACCGTGGCGTGGCAGGAACAGCACCTCCTGGCCGAATAGCGTACCGCGGGTGATGGGGCCGGAGGGCTCACCATAGGGCGTGCGTATATTTTCCTGCGCATGGACCTGCAACCGCTCGGGTGAAGCCAAGCCGGTGCCGCCGATAATGGCCAGTTGTGTCATTCGATTCTCCTCGCAGAACCTTTGTTTGTTACAGACCTTTCACGGCAAAGATACCCGGTGCATTGCGCAGATAGTCCTTGTAATCCATACCGTAGCCGAACACATAGCGGTCCTCGACCACCAGTCCGACGTAATCGGCCTCGATGCCTTGCTTGCGTGTGTGCCGCTTTTCCACCAGGGCGACACTCTCCACGCTGGCGGCGCCCCGTGCGCGGCAGTGTTCGACAATGGCCGCCAGGGTGTAGCCCTCGTCAAGAATGTCGTCGACAACAATCACCGCGCGGTCTTGTAGCGCGTGCCTGGGTTCGTGCAACCAGTGCAACTCACCACCCTGGGTCTCACCGCGATAGCGGGTGGCGTGCAGGTAATCGCTTTGCAGTGGGAAGTCCATACGCTGCAGCAAACCGGCGGTGGTCATCAGGCCACCATTCATGACACACACCACCAGCGGATTGCGATTTTCGTAGCGTGCCGTGATCTCGGCCGACAGCCGGTCCAGCGCCGCGTCCACCTGTTCAGTGGTGAACAGGCAGTCGGCCTCGGTGCGCACCCGGCGCACCTCCACCAGCAGTTCTTCGGTATCGGGGGATGTCATTATCTTTTTTGGCCGGAAGTTATTGGCAGGAAGTTATTGGCAAGAATCAGTAGGTGAAAGTCACGGTGTCTTCGTCCATGGCTTCGCTGATGATATAGGCCGCGCCCACAACCTCAACGATTTCCGGGATCTGTTCATCGCCCCACAGCTCCAGATTTGAGGTACAGACTTTCAGCTTGACGCCGGCCTCGACGGCATCACGAATCAGATCCAGCACCGTCTTGTCGTTGCCCTGCTGAAAGTGCAGGGCCTCGGCGACACCGGGCATGGCCAGCTCACCGGCACGGCCGGTAAAGAGCATCTCCACATCGTATTCCATGGCCGCCGCGACACTCGCCTGGAGAAAGGGCGTGCCCAGCTCCGAGGGGTTGGAGGGGTCGGTATTCATTAAAACGATCAAAAGCTTATCAGCCATTTTTAATCCTGTTATTTAACCTGCCACAGCCCCCTGGGCCGCGATGAATTCCCCACCTATTTGATCGCGGTCCGGGGCTCCGCTCCTACGGCGGGATTGATCGCGATGCCGGCCGGCACATGCACCGTCGACGTCGGGAAGGCCATCTCCGCACCGTGCTGTGCGATGATATCGGCGATCTTCAGTAGCACGTCCTGCTTGATCTCGTGGAACTCCGTCCAGCTGGTGGTCTTGGTAAAGGTATAGACGAAGAAGTCCACCGACGACGGCGCGAAGCTGACGAAATTCACCATCAGGGTCTGTTCCGTGTCAATGGCCGGGTGCGCCTTCAGTATGGCCTCCACCTCGCGCACGATGTCGGCCATGTGGGCGATGTCGTCGTAGCGAATGCCGAAGGTTTCATAGATACGCCGGTTGGTCATGCGCGAGGGGTTTTCCACCGCAATGGTGGCGAAGATGGAATTGGGAATGTACAGGGGGCGCTTGTCAAAGGTGCGAATGCGCGTCTGCCGCCAGCCGATCTGTTCCACCGTGCCTTCGATTTCACGGTCCGGCGAACGAATCCAGTCACCCACGGAAAAGGGCCGATCAAGGTAGATGATCAGGCCGCCGAAGAAATTGGCCAGCAGATCGCGCGCGGCGAAACCCACCGCGATGCCACCCACGCCACCGAAGGCCAGTACACCGGCGATGCTGAAACCCAGGGTCTGCAGGATCACCAGCGCGGCGGTAATCAGCACCGACAGACGCAGCAGCTTGGCGATGGCGTCCAGGGTGGTGACATCCACCGGTTCGTCGCGCGTCTTGCGCAGCTCGATGATATTGACCTCGACCTGGCGAATGAAGCGCACCAGAAACCAGGCCAGGATGACGATCACCAAAACCTCGCGCGCCGGCTCGATGAGTTCGAACATGCTGGCCGTGGTCTGCCGGGCCGTCAGCTCGGCGGCGTAGCTCAGACCCAGCACCCAGATCAGCAGGCTGAGCGGACGCCGTGTGGCCGCCAGCAGCGCATCATCCCAGGGATTGGCCGTCTTTTGCAGACGCTTCGCCAGGCGGTTGAGGATGCGCCGCTGGAGAAAATCGGCCAGCAACACCAGAAACACCACCAGGAAAAGCTCACCGATCCACTGGTTCTCGCCCTGAAAAATACTCAGATCCATTACCTGTCTCACACTGCGGGAAAGACGCCATAATAGCGAAAAAGCGGTCTGTAATACTATGCCGGTTGGCGGCCCACCACCGGCGGCATATACTCGGCTCAGACTACCGACTTCCAGCGGGTCTTGCCCAAGGTTCCCTTTATGCTCCCTGCCATGCCGTTTAAAATCGTTCGCCCACCCCTGCACCTGCTGCTACGCACGGTGCCGGACACGGTACACAGCGAGGTCTTCTCGCGTCTGTTTAACCATCTGCTCAAGGGACAATACATGGCCGGGCAGTTGGGCGACCTGGAAGGCAAGCGGCTGTGTCTGTCCATCACCGATAGCCGCAGCGAGCTGTTATTCGTGATTCGCGGGCAGCGCTTCGAACGCCTGCCGAAAGGGCATTCATCGGCCGCCTGGGACGTGCGCATCGCCGGCCGCCTGGACGATTTCTGGCTGCTGGTCACCCGCAGCGAGGACCCGGACACCCTGTTTTTCCATCGCCGCCTGATACTGGAGGGTGAGACCGAGACCGGCCTCTACATCAAGAACATGCTGGATGCCCTGGACTTCGACTGGGACGCCCACTTTGAGGCCGTGCTGGGCGCACGCCTCGGGCCGCTGGCCGGGCGGGTCGTGCGTCGCCTGAAGCCGGCACAACGATTTGGGGACAGCGCCCTGCCCCATCCCGAATAGCGTCTCAGTCGCCTCCGCCAGACAAGGCCATGACGCCACTTACCCACGGCTCCAGTCGCTGGCCCAGATTGAATTCCACGGCATAACGCGGCGGCCCGTCCAGCTGCCCGCTGTGTTTTTTGTCCAAGAAAGGCTGCAACTGCACGCGGAATGCTGAAGGCACATGCACGCTACTCAGCACCAGACCGTGAATCACACCCTGCAACGCATGCTCTTTGCCATCGATGCTGTTCAGTGACAAGCCGACCGTGCCCTTCATCAGCAGGTAGCGAGAACCATCGGTATAACGCCGGCGCAGGGCTGCGCGGTCCAGACCGGCGTCGATGATATACAGGCGCGTCCCGCTCGTGCGCAGCGTATTGAGCCGCACATGAAGCTGTTTGCGGAGCGACGGGGGGCGGGATTCAGGGGCGTCGGCCTGTGGCGACGCCGCCTCTGCCTCGGCCAGTTGCCGTTCCAATCGGGCCACCGCCTCACGATAGGCGTCGCCGTCATATTCCAACACCAAAATTGCCTCGCGGCGGGTTGCCCAGGCTGTATATCGTGCGCGCGTGTCATCGGCGGACGACAGTGAACCGAGATCGAAACCCAACGTCGTGAGCTTGTCTCGATCCAGCCAGGGCTCCTGCACGTCCCTGTCCCTGCCATTGAAATAGGGCGCATCCCGCGCCCCCTTGACGCGATAGCGCAGCATCAACGTGATGCCGCTGTTTTCCTTGTCGAAACCACGCACCGGCGGCAACCGCAGCTCGCGCTCCGTAAGCTGCACCCGACTGTCGGGCTCGCCCAGGCGGTTGTAGGCCGCCATCGCCAACACCACGGCATTGCTGATGAGGATCAGGGCGAGGCCCGCCAACAGTATGCGTCGCTGTTTCAGTCCCTTCATGCCACACCCTCCGCCGCCGTCTGCGCCCGCAGACGCTTGAACACCAGCAACAAGCCCACCGCCATCAACCCGAGCAGGAAGAAGAACAGGTACTTGGGCAGGCTGTCCCACCACCAGTCGAAGAACTTGGTGTAGAGGAAGATGACGAAGAACACGTTGCCGGTGTTGAAGGTGCCATTCCAGTGCCGGCGGATGCCCAGCCAGATGGCCGCGGCGCTGAACAGGAATCCGGCCAGCTGATAGCCGCCCTCGATGGTGTCCGACGCAAAGGGCAGATAGCTGATAAAGCCCGCATTGGAAAGGACCAGTATCGGTAACAGCAGACACAACAGACCAAACACGCGGTACACCGGCGCAAAATCGGGGTGGCGCCGGTGTTGCAGCCACTGAGGCAGGAAAAACAGCAGCAGCGCGGCCGGGAAGAAGTTCTCCGGGCGTTGGCCAAAGCCGAGCCAGTACACCCCGCCCCAGGTGCCGGTTTGTGCCGACAGCCAGGCCGTGAAGCAAAGAATGCCGGCGCCCAGCAATAGGCGGATGTCGCAGGCATAGGCCAGCAACAAGGCGTAAGCGGCCCACAGCAGGAGCACATTCTGCGATGGATAGAGATTGAACACCTGCCCCAGCAGGCCGATGTTAAGGGCAAAACAGACCAGCCCCACCAGCGCCGCCAGCTTGGCGAAATAGCCCGTGCGCTCACGCTCGGCAAGGATCAGGGTGACGACAAAACTGAGCAGGGAGGCGACCATCAGGATGCCCACCTGGAGCGTCGTGGAGAACTGGCCCCAGAACTGGTAGAAGAGGAAAAACACGCTGGCAGCCAGGGCCAGGGCGCCGAGGAAGGAGGTGACGCGCATGCCCAGCGACAGCTGCTTGGCACGCGTATCATGGTCGATATCGAAGTCGTCGCTGAAATTGCTCAGCAGCGCCTTGTGATAATCGTCGATGGCCCGGCGCTGGGCCTCGTCCAGGGCAAGCACACCGGCCTCATCCAGCGCGGCCAGCTCTTCGTCAAAGGCCCTGATGCGGTCCGCGCGTTTCTGTGCTTCATTACGGGATGAAAGTGTCATGGGGCGATCCCTGTCCGGCCTTGTTTCTTTGATTTGGAAATCTCTCAGCCAACCGCGTGGGCACAAAAAACGTGCCCACCCTACATGGCCGAAAGTCCGGATACGGGTCGGCACCTGACGGCTCCCCACAAAAACCGGGTAGGGTGGGCAGGCTTTTCATGCCCACGTGGAATATGCGCCAACCGCGTGGGCACAAAAAACGTGCCCACCCTACATGGCTAGGCCTTCAACCGTTCCTGCACCAATGTGGTGGTGGTGCGGAAATCCACCTTGCCGCTGCCCATCTTCGGCAGTTCGTCGAGCACCACGAATTTCTTGGGCATGGCAATGGGCGGCAGACGTTTGCCCAGCGCCTTCAGCAGGGATTTTTCGTCCACCTCCTCAGACACGGCGACGGCCAGCACGGCGCCCTTGCGGACATCCGGCAGCTCGACCACACAGCACTCCACCCCCTCTGACAACAGCTCTTCCAGCTCCATTTCCACACGCACCAGCGAGACCATTTCACCACCGATCTTGACGAAGCGTTTCAGGCGGCCGCGGTGCCACAGGTAGCCGTCTTCATCGAGCACGCCCATGTCGCCGGTTTCGTACCAGCCGTTGTTGATGTGCAGAATGGTCTCTTCCAGATCATCGAAATAGCCCTTCATCACCATTTCACCCTTGACCAGAATCTTGCCCTCTCCGCCAGCCGGCAGCTCTTCACCGCTGTCGACATCGACGATGCGGACTTGCACGCCCGGCAGGGGCAGACCAATGCTGCCGGGTTTGTTGCGTCCAGGCAGGTTGACGGAGATCACCGGACTGGTCTCGGTGGTGCCGTAGCCCTCGAAGGTGGCGACGCCGTGCTGGCTCTCGTAGCCTTCACGCAACCTGTCAGGCATCTTGTCGGCGCCCACCACGACGATGCGCAGGGAGCTGAAATCACCGGGCTTGGCGGCGCGCAGGTAACTGCTGAGAAAGAACGGCGTGGCAATGGCGATGGTGGGCTTTTCGTCACGGATGATGCCCGCCACGGTCTTGAATTCCAGCGGATTGCCGTAGGTGACGGCCGTAGAACCACTGCACAGGGGTAACCAAAAGTTGGCGGTCTGGCCGAAAACGTGGAACAGCGGCAGGATGGCGAGAAAGATGTCGCTGCCCTTGATCTCGATGGCCTCCTGGATGGCCTGCACATTGCTGCCGATGTTGCGGTGTGTCAGCTCGACACCCTTGGGCGCCTTTTCGCTGCCACTGGTGAACAGGATCACCAGCGTGTCGTCCTCGTGGCCCTGGTGCAGGGTGCTCAACAGCAGCGAAGTGGGCAGTGCGGCCTGCAGCGCGGCACGCAGCTTGTCGAGGCCGGTCACTTCCTTCATCAGGTCATCGACGAACAGCATGTCATCCATCTCCGGACAGCCAACCTTTTCCAGCACCCCGCGTGAGGTGATCACTGTCTTGAAGCCACAGCGCGTGCGGGCATAGCGGATATTATCTGCGGCGCCGGTGGAATAGTTGATCATCACGGGCACCTTGCCGCACATCACCAGCGCCAGCACCGTGAGCATGCAACCGGCCGAGGTGGGAATCATCACGCCCACATAGCCGTCATCGATGCGGCGAAACTTGCGCGCCAGGATCAGGCTGCCGATCAAGGCCCGGCCATAGGT
>JAJRWE010000116.1 GCA_024276955.1 Gammaproteobacteria bacterium | reverse complement strand
TACGCATGGGCGCAGGATGTCACGGTCACCTTCTCGGGACGGCAATTGGTGGTGCCGGGAGTGGCGAGCATCTTGCGTTCCCTGTTCACCTCTTCGCCGCAGAGTCATGCCCAGATGATTGCACAGGATCGCCTTCTGCGCCCAAGCCGGCCCGGGCTGCGCGGCAAGGGTTTGGCCGGAACGGGCGATGACCTGGGCAGGTTGGGAATCCCGGATGCCGTGGATCGCTACGCCCGGCCTGGCGTGGCGCCGGCGGATTACGCCAATGGCGATGCGACAGCGCAACATGTGCCGAAAGCCAATGCATCCATGTTGTCTTCCGGCAGCCGGGATCAAGTACGGATCGAGGCGGATCCGCGACTGAACGCGATCATTGTCCGTGATGCACCCGAACGCATGATGCACTATGAGCAACTGATCGCCTCATTGGATGTGGAGCCCCAGTCACTGGAGATCGAAGCGACCATCATCGATATCAATACCGACCGGCTCCGTGAACTGGGAATCAACTGGCGCTGGAACAACGCTGACAATGCAGCCCTTTTCGGCCGGGGCGATGCGTCGGATCTCCGTCTGCGCGGCAATACCGACATCACCCCATCCGGGCGAGGTGGGTTTATTTCGATGGTATTGGGAGACAATGCAACTTTTATTGCACGCATCAACGCATTGGAAGCCGAGGGCGCCGCGCGCATCGTGTCCAGGCCCCAGGTGCTGACGCTATCGAATGTCGAGGCAATTTTCGATACCAGTTCCACGTTCTATGTGCGTGTTGCGGGCAGTTATGAGGCCGATCTGTTTGACGTTTCCGTGGGTACCTCGTTGCGTGTCACGCCCCATGTGTTCAAGGATGACGGGCAGGTCAGGATCAAACTGCTGGTGACGGTGGAAGATGGAAATCTTTCCAAACAAGCGGCGGACGCGATCCCGATTGTCGAGCGCTCCACCATCAACACCCAGGCACTGATCAACGCGGGTGAGAGCCTGCTTATCGGCGGTATGGTGCGCGAAACGACCTCTGAGGTTGAAGATAAAGTCCCTTTGCTGGGCGATATTCCCTTGCTCGGTACGTTATTTAAGTCCAGGACAGATCGCACTCAGCGTATCGAGCGCATGTTTCTCATTTCGCCGCGGCTTGCTCCAAGTCAGCATGCCAATCAAGTGGAGGAGCCAGCAATAAAGCAGATGCAAGAGCCAGAGACGGGCGACCAGGGCGGAAAACAATCATCAGGGCGGAGTGAAAGTGATACGCCGCCGACGCCAGTCTACGAGGAGTCGGTCTGGGGATGGGACGAGCCATGGAATTGATCTGGATAGCTGGTCAGAAACCGATGTTTGTCCTGGACAAACGGCAGTCCACATTTCGCATGGGGCGCATATGACGAGCGTGCGGTCGATGGAGTTGTTTATTCTCGATGGTGAGCAGGCTGGTGCGCGTGCGCCACTTCAGTCCGGGGCGAGTATTGATATCAGTGGTGATCTTGATACCGATATCGTGCTCAGAGACCCACGGATGGCTGGCCAGCATATTCGGCTCAGTATTGGTACAGAATGCGCAAAGCTCGATGTGCTGGCAGGTGATGCCGAGTTGTTGGGGCTGCGGGTCACTGCAGGCAACAGCGCCGAACTGCCGCCCTACGTTCCACTAAAGATCGGCACTACCACCTTGGCCTATGGTGAAAAAAACAGTGCGCGCTGGGCAGCTCTGCAGCGGTTTGGTGTTGATTCGATGCATGATGAATCCGCACAACTGAATATGCATGCTGAACCTTCCCCGCATTACCAGCAAGCACACAAACCGTCGCCAGGCGTTGTTCGGGAAGGCTGGAAGTTGTGGTTGAGTGTTGTCGGCGTGGGTGTGCTTGTCCTCATACTGGGCGCTGGTGGGTTCAGCGGCGCGAGCGCACTGAAGACCGCGCAGCAGGTGGGAGAGGTGACCGATATTGCGGCGATATTGGCAGATACCGAGTTCAGTGCCCTGGAGGTTGTCGAGCCCACAGCGGGGAAGATTGCCATTTATGGTTATCTTGAAACGCGGGAGCAGCGTGAACGACTGGTTCGCCTGCTGGCTGAGACGGCCGGTTTTTCACAGGTACAGGTACAGGTGCGGGTGCAGGTGGGTGAGCAGCTCGCGGCCACAGTACATGATATCTATCGTCTCAATGGCGTCCCCGCCAACGTGCAGCCCCAAGGTCCCGGTATCGTACATGTGAAGACAGCAGAAGCAGACCTGGGAAAACTGCGTCGCGTGGAGACTATTGCCAAGCGCGATATCGCCAGCCTGCTCGACCTGGTGGCCGAGAACGAGAGGCCGCCGGATTCCGTCAAGCCGGCGAAGACGGTTGACGATCCGGGTAAGCGTATCGCCTCGGTTGTGCCGGGTGATCCGGCTTATCTCGTGACCACTGACGGCGCCCGGTATTTCGTCGGCGCGATGTTGCCCACAGGGCACAAGATATCCGCCATTTCCGACCAGCAGGTTCTGCTGGATAAGGATGGCGTGATGACCACACTGCGTTTCTAGTGTGACTATTTAATGTTTATCAATGTTTTATCTTAACCCATAAAGGAGAGTAATAATGAGTAATTCGATCAGTCCGCTGAATCTTCTGGCGACTTCCCCGGTTGCCGCAAACAAAAACGGTTCCTCCAACGGCTCAAGCTGGTATGAGGCCATGGCCGAGGCCTGGGGGCAGTCCCTCGATGCCCAGGCCGGTCGCATCGAAGACCAGGCCAAGGAGATAGGTAATGGCATGGACAACCCGTCGGCGATTACCCAGCTGACCGCCGAGTCACTGAAAATGAGTTTCATGGCCAACAGCTCGCAAACCTCGCTTTCCAGCGTGGGTTCTGCATTGGAAACCATGGCCCGTAAACAGTAAGGAACGTGATGGAAGGGACGTCCTTGAACCTCTATGGGCTCAATTTCCCGCAGCTTGCTGCGGGGTTCTTTAATTAAAAGGTGATTACGATGATCGAGAGTGCAGCAGCAATCCTTGCGAGCACCCAGGCTGTCTCAGGGGCCGAACCACCGTCCCTGCAAGCCGGCTATGGGGTGTCGCTGACTGATCTGGCCGCCTTTGAGCAGTCTCTGGCTGCTGCGGGAGGACGGGTGGAGATGCAGCAAAATGTCAGTGCGCCGTCCGAGGCGGCGCGTACGGTGTTTAAGCCATTGGAATATATCAATAATGAGGCGGCTGAACTTTCCCAATTTGCCAAAGTGGCTGCGGCGTCCGGAAACGAGATGACACCGGGCGAACTGGTCATGCTCACAGTACGAAGCCAGGAGTTTATGTTCCATTGTCAGTTGACCTCCAATGTTGCAAATAGAACCTCCGACGGCTTGCAGCAATTGTTCCGTCAGCAGAGCTAAAGGGTAAAGGATCGGGCCATGAAACGTTACGCAGGCATTTTTATCTTGTTGTTGACTTTGAGCGGTTGCGGTGGGCAGACGTTGTACTCGCAGCTTTCTGAACGCGAGGCGAACGAGATGGTAGCGATGTTGCTGAATGCCGGTTTGTCCGCAGAGAAGGTCACGCTGGACAAGGGGGCCTTTGCGGTCACCACGTCCAGCCGGTTTTTTTCTCAGGCGATTGGGGTTTTGCACGCCAATGGGTATCCGCGTGAACAGTTTGAAAACCTCGGTGACGTGTTTAAAAAGGAAGGGTTCGTTTCTTCGCCGCTCGAAGAACGTGCACGTCTGGTTTATGCCTTGTCGCAAGAGATCGCCAACACGATTGCCAGTATTGATGGCGTATTGATGGCGCGCGTGCATCTGGCGGTGCCGGAAAGAGATCCCTTGGACGATAGCGCCAAACCCTCTTCCGCCTCCGTGTTCATCAAACACCGACACGGTCTTGACTTGCTGGACAGCGTCAGCCAGATCAAGGCCTTGGTGGTGAATGGAGTGGAAGGCGTGCCTTACGATAATGTGACCGTCGCTCTGTTTGCCGCAGAACCCGTGCCTGCGCCGCGGGATCGCCCGGCGACTGTTGCGCAGTCGGCTGTTATCACAACACCTCAGTTTGCTGCGGGGTTTGTCGGTGGTACCGCGCTGCTGGGTGGGGGTGGCGTGTGGTGGTGGCGTCGGCACAAACGGGGCGGCTTGCCGGCCCCTGTCAGGGAGCAGGCTCGTGATCCCCGCGTCTGAGCGGTTTGCCGGAATCCGCCAGCGGCGCAGCCGGCGCACACAGGCGGCCGGACTTCTTGCCACACTCAAGCCCGCCGCGGACGAATCGGTACAACCGCTCGACTGGGCCCTGCTCCTCGAGGTGCCGGAATGGTGTCATTGGCCGTCTTCGCGCCGCGAGCATCTGGTGTTGATTGCCGGTGCCTTGTTCGCTGCCCCTGCGATGCGCTTATGGATTGAAGCCAGGCGTATCGCGGCGGCCAAATCCGTTATCGGCGCCGATGCCTTCGACAAGGTGATGGCCCACGAATCGTTGCCTCATGCGGCGCCACAATTACCCGCCGGGGAGGATATCCGGGAGCTGTTGCAGGCAGCGGGCGCCGGCGTGCTGCTTGGCAGTCTGAGCCATGACGGCCTGCGGAACGGCCTGGTGGCCCTGTTGCCTCCACCTGTCGGCACATTGCCGTACACGGTTGCGGCGGCACTCACAGCGGATGCCCTGGTGCTTGTGGCGATGCTGGAACAAGCCAGGGAAACCTCCGGGGAATCATCATGACTTTCGTCGCTCTGGTTCGTGATACATCCATCAGCCTTGCTACCGACGAACAGGTGCTGGCGGCGGCGGATGTGCAGGCCCTGGCCAGTGCCGTGGATATGGGCTGCCGTTTGACCCAGCTCCTGGAGCAATCCAAACAGGCGATTACTTCGGCCAGGCAGGATGCCTTTGAAAAGGGCTATGCTGCCGGAAAGGCGGCGGGGTTGCTCGCGGCCCGAGACGACGTGGCGGCGGAGCTGACAAGCCTGGCCGTGGAGGCACAGCGCCAGCGCATGGCCTTGCAGGGTTCGGTGGCGAGACTTGCCATCCAGGTGGTGCGCAAGCTGGCTGGTGAGGTCGGTGCGCCGGAGATGGTGGCCGGCCTGGTACAAACTGCGGCGGCTGATCTGTTGCCCGGTGTCTCGCTGACACTGCGGGTGTATCCATCGGTGGTGGATGCGGTCAGAACACGTCTGGATACGGCCCCTTCCGGCAAGCCTCTGCATGTGGAAGTTCACGCCGATGACACGCTGAACCCGTTTGATTGCATACTGGATACCGCTTGTGGAACCACGATAGCGGGGCTCGATGCCCAACTCAAGCGCCTGGAGGCGGCGCTGGCCGGAAAAGCGAAGACCGTGGCGCCTGCCGGGCTTGTGGGTAGTGATGCATCAACGAACCGTGCGGCGGAATCCGTGCGGGAGGTGGGTGGGTAATGGGGTATTCCACACCCACCGGCAGCGACCTCCTGGAAGAGTCATCCCTTGATCAGAGCATGGCGCCGCTGCTGCGCGGTGCACGTACGGTGGTGCAGCGGGGCCGGGTCGTGCAGGC
>JAJRWE010000115.1 GCA_024276955.1 Gammaproteobacteria bacterium | reverse complement strand
GGAATGCCCATACAGGCGTTCCTGCGGCACCTTGGCGAACTGGGCATCGAAGTGACAGGTACTGATGAAACCACGGCACATGAGTCGCGTGATCTGAGTCGATGGCTCGTGTCGTAATCGCCGATGCAGGGCCATTGATTGCGCTGGCTTGCATCGACGTGCTGCGGGCGCTTTTTGGGGAGGTATTCATCACAGCTGCCGTGAGAGACGAGTGCTTGGCGAAGCCGGGTGATGACAGCAGCCGAATCTCCGAGGCTCTGGAAGAGGGTTGGTTGAGGCTTGCGCCCAGCGCCGGGGAGGATCAGCCCTTGTCGCCCAGTCTGGGGCTTGGCGAGAGCGATTCGATCCGCTTCGCACTGCTGGAGCCGGAGGATTCACTGCTGATCATGGATGACCGGCTGGCGAGGCGATACGCCTTGAAGCGCGGGCTGAACATCGTTGGCACGGCCCGTCTGCTGGATCTTGCGGAGCGGTTGGGAAAGATAGACAGTGCCGAGCATCGGATAATCGAGATGGCGGGTTGCGGTTATCGGATTTCGGTGGATCTCCTGAAATCGATTCGCCAGGATAAAGTGACTCCCTGATTCCAACGCCCAAGTCTGCTAGCCAGAGAGATCATCCAGGGTCTTCTGGCCTATATCCTTCCCGACAGACCAAGACCGTCAAACAGAATCACGGGGCTCGAGACGCAGACTCCTTATTTTCATGGCGCTTTCCGTGAACTGGTCGAAGCGCCAGGGTTAAAGGAGTTGGTTAAAGGGGGCAGAGCCAATGCCATTAACCTGAATCCGTGACTTCATGTTGTAGGTTGGTGGTGACGCAGGAACCCCAACGAAATCAACAATGTTGGGGTTCGCAAGTTCACCACCAACCTACAAAACCATCGTTTTAATGGCATTCGGGTCAGTGCTCTTTTCGCACCATCAAGGGCCTGGCAGAAGCGGTCCCTGACCTGGGCGAACGGCTGCTGGCACTGAATTTGCGGATAGCCGATCTGCTGCCGATCGTGAAACGCAATTACTACCACCCGAAGATGAAAGGGTCCTGGTCCATAGGCCTATTTTGACCTGACCCGTGGGGCGCTCACGGTAGGGGAGATCGAGGCTCTGCGAATGGATCTGCTTGATTATTGCAGGCTTGATACCTATACCATGGTGGCCATGGCGGCACGATTATGCGGTGATCAGCTGCCGGGGCTGATGTGAGGAACCACGATGGCATTACAGACTGAAGACGAACGGGTTGGGCCAGGCTGGGATGTCCGGGGTTGGCGAATGAGGTCAGGGCAGCCGGGTGATACGCCATGAGCGATCAATCCTTCTTCATTACCCTGCTGACGATCGAACTGGTGATCCCCTATGCTCAGTCGCTCAAGGACAAGCGCAGCGCAGTACGGGGAATCACGGATCGTATCCGCAGTCGATTCAATGCCTCAGTGGCCGAGGTGGGATACCAGGACAAATGGCAGCGTGCCGTTGTGGCGGTCTGCTTTGTCGGTAACGACAAACGCCACCTTGAGTCGGATACGGCCCGTGTAAGAACACTTTGTGGCGAGGCCACGGATGTTGAGATCACGTCTATCGATCAGGAGTGGTTGTAATCCGCTGCTCTCTGAAGTGGACCCCATAGAAAGGCCTGCGCAGGCCTTTTTCTTTTCCTTCTCTGTCCGCTTCCGCTTCCGCTTTCTCTCCCGCTCCTTATCTGTCCGCTGCAGTGCTCCTGGTTCAGGCTGGAAATAACCCCAGGAATATTAACTTACTAAATTGCTATGGTAATACGCGGGGATTGGTCTACGGTTATGACAGGGGATGTGTTCGGGGGACCGCTTGAACGCCACTGCAGCTCTGCCGTCATTCATCGCCAACAAACCGGCCATTGAGGGTTTGACTCGCTACACCGCTCTGCGGTGTGGCGCAAGAGAGCCAGTTTAATCCACCGAGGTGAAGGTGGCGATGAGCGCCACGGGATGTGTAACACCGCAGAGCGGTGTCACAAGTTCACAGGGGATGTGCTCGGGGGACCGCTTGAGCGCCACTGCAGGTCTGCCGTCATTCATCGCCAATAAACCGGCCTTTGAGGAGAGATGACCATGACCACGGTAACGACACGCACGACAAATAATCACGAGCCGGTGCAAGAGGGGCAGGAAGCCTGGAGTGAGACCCGGGCCCTGGAACTGGCGGAGGAGGAGGGTATCACCCTGACGCCGGCGCACTGGGACGTGATCCACTTTCTGCGCCAGAGCTGTGAACAACACGGCTTTTCCTGCAGTGCGCGGCTGGTGCTGAAAAAGCTCAGCAGCCGCTACAAAAAGCAGGGTGGCAAGCGCTATCTGTATTCACTGTTCCCGCACGGGGCGGTCTATCAGGCCTGCAAGATCGCCGGGATTCCCCTGCCGCCGTATACCGTCGATCTGTCCTTCGGCAGTGTGCACTGATACGGCGGCCATCGCCCGGCATTCTTCAGGATTGCCGCTTTTCCGGCTTGCCGTGCTTTTGCAGATAATTGACCACCTGTTGCGTGGTCTCCACGTCCGGTACGTCCTTGCCGGTATTGCGCATGTGGATCTTCATGCGCAGCACTACCCGTGGCCATTCACGCGCCGTGTGCTGGCTGGGCGAGGGCGTCGCATGGCATTGCGAGCAGACTGACTGAAAGGTCTGGCCGGCGG
>JAJRWE010000114.1 GCA_024276955.1 Gammaproteobacteria bacterium | reverse complement strand
CCGTTGCAAACGTGTTGCCAGCAGGTTTACCCAGCCTTGGTGCTGGTCGATGCCGTGGCTGGCGCTTAAACTGTCTCCCATCACCAGGATCACCGGGGCCGCTGCGGCGGCGCCGGCGAAGAGCCCGGCGCAGAATAAAATCATGAGGATATTGAATCGCATGTTGCAGAGCTTAAGTGAGGTTGTGCTGAAAGTGGAGGGGCTGGGCAAGGATGTGCCTTCGTTGGCGGGCGAAAGCACCGGCGATGAGGACGGCCGGCTGACGATTTTGAGCGATATCGACCTGGCTATTCTCGCCGGTGAATCGGTGGCCATCACCGGGCCGTCGGGCTCCGGAAAGTCCACCCTGCTGGGTCTGCTGGCGGGGCTGGACGATCCCAGCCGTGGACGGGTGCTGTTGGATGGTGTGGATCTCAGTGCCCTTGGTGAGGATGACCGCGCCAGCCTGCGCGCCGAGAAGTTGGGTTTCGTGTTTCAGTCCTTCCAGCTGTTGCCCATGCTTACGGCGCTGGAGAATGTCATGTTGCCGCTGGAGCTGGCGGGACGCAATGACGCCCGGCGCCGGGCCGCGGATGTGCTGGCGCGGGTGGGGCTGGCCGAACGTCTGCAACACACGCCCCTGCAGCTCTCCGGTGGCGAACAGCAGCGCGTTGCCATCGCCCGCGCCTTTGCCGTCGGGCCGTCGCTGCTGCTGGCGGACGAGCCGACGGGTAATCTCGATGCACATACCGGCGAGCGGGTCATCCAACTGTTGTTTGACCTCAATCGCGAGCAGGGTACCACCCTGGTGCTGGTGACCCACGACCGCGAGCTGGCGGCCCGCTGTGACCGCGTGCTCAACCTGCATGACGGTCGCCTGGTATCCGCCGCATGATGCGGCTGGCGCTGCGCCTGCTGCGGCGTGACTGGCGCAGCGGTGAGCTGCGGGTGTTGCTGGCGGCGCTGCTGATCGCCGTCACCTGCGTCACCGCGGTGGCCTTTTTTACCGATCGCATCGGTCAGGCCCTGGGCCGCCAGGCCAGCGAGCTGCTGGGTGCCGATCTGCGGCTGTTGGCCGATCACCCGATTCCTCCGGCGTGGCGGACGCGGGCCGGGACACTGGGCCTGCGCCATGCCGAATTCCGCGCCTTCCGCAGCATGGTGATGGCGGGCGAGGGCGCACGGCTGGCGGAGATCAAGGCCGCGGGGCCTGGTTATCCCCTGCGTGGCCAGCTACGCACCGCGCCGGCGCCGTTTGCGGCCGCCCAGACCCGCACGGGGCCGCCGCCGCGCGGTGCGGTGTGGGTGGAGCCGTTGCTGTTGCAGCAGCTCGGACTCAAGGTGGGGGATCGTATTGAGGTTGGCGATGCCACGTTGCGTATCGGTGCCGTGCTCAGCTATGAGCCGGATCGTAGCGGCGCCATGTTCAGCATTGCCCCGCGTCTGTTGATGAATCTCGCCGATTTGCCCGCCAGCGGCCTGGAACAGGAAGGCAGCCGTATGCAGTACACGCTGCTGTTGGCGGGCGATGCCGATGCCGTGGCGCGTTTTCGTACAGCGATGGCGGATCACCTCGAACCAGGTGAACGCATGGAGGGCGTGCGCGATGCGCGCCCGGAGGTTCGCAACGCCCTGCAGCGGGCGCAACAGTTTCTCGGCCTGGCCGCCGTGGTGGGGGTGGTGCTGGCCTGTGTGGCCATCGCCATGGCGGCGCGGCGCTTTGCCCGTCGCCACCTCGACACCTGTGCCGTGCTGCGCTGCCTGGGTGCGCGGCAGGGGCAGATCAACCGCCTGTTTCTGTGGCAGATGTCTGTTCTTGGTCTGTTTGCAGGATTGCTCGGTTCGCTGCTGGGCTTTGCCGCGCAGGGGGTGCTGGTGATGTTGCTGGGGCCGCTATTTATGGTGAGCCTGCCGCCGGCCTCACTGATGCCGGTGTTGATGGGGATGGCCGTGGCCCTGGGTGGTCTGCTGGGTTTTGCCCTGCCGCCGGTGATGCAGCTCAAGTCGGTGCCGACTCTGCGCGTATTGCGCCGCGAACTGGGCGGTCTGCGTCCGGCCAGCGCGGGCTCCTATTTGCTGGGACTGGCGGTTCTCGCCGCGCTAATAGGGTGGCAGGCGGGCGACGGGCCGCTGGCCCTGGCGATGATCGCCGGGATCTCCGGCACTGCGCTGGTGCTGTGGCTGGGTGCGACACTGTTGGTACGGCTGTTGCGACGGTTGCCGCGCCGGGGGCAGGTGGCATGGCGCTTCGGCCTGGCCAATCTGAGCCGCCGGCCCGAAGCCAGCGTGGCGCAGGTGATGGCCTTCGGTCTGGGGCTGATGGTATTGCTGCTGTTGGGCGTGGTGCATGATGACCTGCTGGATGCGTGGGCGGGACGGCTGCCGGCGGATGCGCCAAATCGTTTCGTGATCAATATTCAGCCTGATCAGTTGGCCGATGTGCAGGCCTTTTTCCATGACACGGGACTGCCCGAGGCGGCGTTCTATCCCATGGTGCGTGCGCGCCTTACGGCCATTGATGGCAAGCCGGTCAGTCCCGATGACTACCGGGACGAGCATGCGCAAAGTCTTATTGAGCGGGAGTTCAATCTTTCCTGGTCGACCCGGCTGCAAGTCGATAATGCCATTACCGCTGGCCAGTGGTGGGTGGCCGATGCAAAAGGAAAAATCACTGATGTAGCACAATTTTCCGTGGAGGAGGGCATTGCCCGCACCCTCGGTATTACTCTTGGCGACCAGCTGACCTACGACATCACCGGACAAACGGTGACGGCGACGGTGACCAGCCTGCGCAGCGTGCAATGGGACAGCTTTCGCGCCAATTTTTTCGTGTTGTCGCCGCCGGGCCTGCTGCAGGATTACCCGGCCAGTTACATCACCAGTTTCTTTCTCGCCCCGCAGCATGTGGAGCAGTTGGATGCGCTGATCAAACGTTTTCCCAATCTTACGGTGATCGACGTGTCGGCGCTGATGAAGCAGATTCGCGACATTATTGAACGGGTAGTGCTGGCGGTGAAGTATGTGTTCCTGTTCACCCTCGCCGCCGGGTTCACGGTGCTGTATGCCGCCATTCAGTCCAGCCTCGATGAACGCCTGCGCGAGAATGCCGTGCTGCGTGCCCTCGGTGCGCGCCGCAGCCGCCTGTGGCAGAGCCTGGCCAGCGAGTTCGTGACCCTCGGTGCACTGGCGGGATTGCTGGCCGCCGCCCTCGCCAGCGTGCTGGGCTACGTGTTGGCGACGCAGGTGCTGGAGCTGGCGTACACCCTCAATCCCTGGTTATGGCTGCTGGGGCCGGTTGGCGGTGGGCTGGGGGTCGGGTTGGCGGGGTTGCTGGGTACCCGGCGGGTGGTGACCAGTCCGCCGCTGGTGGTGTTGCGGCAGGGTTGAGTGGCTGGCACCTTCCACAATCACTCGTAGGAGCGGCCCCTCAGGCCGCGAATGAATAAGTGATGCCTTGCAGGGCGCGGGTATCGCGGCCTGAGGGGGCACACGCCTACGAATTGATTTTCCGGATGCGAAAATCGATGTGTTTGCTGGAAAGTTCGGGCACGCGGGCAAGATTCTTGCGCAGGCCCTGGCTGCTGGCCGGGTGGCCGAGGAAGGCGCCGATGGTGTTTTCATAGGCGGGTAGGCTGAGCCGGAAGCTGGAGGTGAAATGGCGGGCGATGAATGGCTCGCTGACGCAGGCACTGTGGCGCAGGGCCTTGGTTCCAATGAAGTTCATTACCAGCACGCCGTTGCGGCTGAGGTTGCGCAGCAGGGTGCTGCACCACGCCGTGTCGGCGGGCACGGCGCGACCGAGGTCGGTGTCTTCGTTGCCGAACAGGTCGTCGATGATCATGTCGAAGGCGGGGCCATCGTAGTCGTTTAGCCACTGTACAGCATCGGCCTGATGCAGGTTGGCCATGTCTTTGCGGATATCAAAAAATTGCCGCGCCACCTGCAGGTGCACGCGGTTCAGTTCCACACCGATGATTTCTTGCGGTTGCAGGAAGCGGCGCAACAGATGAATTACCGTTCCTCCGCCGACGCCCAGCACCAGGATGCGTTTGATGCGCGTGGGCGAGCGGAAAAAGGCCGGCAGCATGAGCAGGTCCCAGACGCCGCCGGAGTGGGGGCGGTCCGGATGGTACTGGCTGTGAAACACGCCGTTGGAATACAGGCGCCGCGAGCGCCCGGCGGTGCGTACTTCGTAGCGGGTGTCGCCGACCTGTTTTTGCCAGAGGATTGCCATGGGTGTCGTTTCGCCTGGAAGTCATCGATTGTGTGGGCAGGAGCGGGCCATGCCTGCGATGGCCTGCCTATGGTGTTGTAGGAGCGCCTTTAGGCGCGACAACCCAATGATGAAAGACTGTCGCGCCTACAAGTGTGTTGGTGAAGTCGCGGTGCAGAAACCATCGCGGGCATGGCCCGCTCCTACGGTAAAAAAATAGCGCTGGCTCTAACACCAGCTCGCTTCCCCGCTGGCGCCGTTGTGCAGCAGCTCGCGGATGTTGGCCTCGATGATGCGGTAGCCGACGTTGCCATACAACCGCTGGCGGCCATCGTTGAAAACCAGGGTGGGGCTGCCGGGGACCCTGTAGTGGTCGCGGGCGTCGGTGTCGAGTTGCAGGGCGGCGTGGGCGGCGCCGTTGTCGAGCATTTCATGTACGGGCACCACGGGGATGCCCATTTCTTCGGCGAGGCCGTCGAGGATGGATATCTCGCCGATATTTTGCGTCTCCTGGAAAAAAGCGCAGCGCATACGCCAGGAAAAGGCCTCGAACAGGCTGCGGCCGTCGTGCTCTGCCAGTGTTTGCTCAGAGATGATGCGCTGCTCTTGTAACAGCTGGATGGCCTTCAGGTACAGGTGCGGCACAGTGGAAGATTTCGGTACGTTTTGCAGCCAGATTTTCGGGTGCAGTTGGATGTGCTCCCAGCCAGCTGCCGTCTTGTGCAGGTTTTGGTTAAAACCGGCAAAGCCGCCCTTGTCTTTCCAGCCCTGGCCGATGCGTTTTTCAACCGCGGCAAAGATGGGAATGTAGCGGTACTGTAGTTGCAGCTGGTCGCCGAAGTCCTGTTTCAGCTGGTCGAAGCGGATCTGTGCGCTGTAGGCCCAGACACAGAGTACGTCGGAAAATATTTCGATGTGGATGTTGTTCGTGTTTGTAGCGGCGTCACTCATTGCGTTGCTCCCCCAGCTGTTGTTCCCTCATCTCTGATCAATTTCTCAAAGATTTCTTAGTGGTTGCCATCGATCTGTTGATTTAGCACATCCATGCGGTTGTTGTTGAGATCCTGCACCGCCCGGGCGTCATCCAGGAGTTTTTTAGCCTTGGCCGGTGAGGGTAGGCCGGGGATGCCGGGGGCGGGTTCTGTCGGCGGGGCGTTGCTGACTGGAGGCGGCGACGGTGTGGTGGCAATGGGCTTCTGCTGTTGCCGTGGGGCCTGGATGACGTTGGTGTCGGCGCGGTAGGTCTGCACCTGGCTGGCGACGCCCTTCGGCGGCGGGGTGTTACTGAAGTGCCATTCGCCGCCGGCATCCTGCCATTTATAGACGGTGGTGGTCTTGCTGTCGTCGTCACCCAGTCCTTTGGTCATGTCGCGAATCTGTGACAGGCCCTGCAGCAGGGCCGGGCTGCCGTCGTTGGGGCTGTCCGGAGCAAGAAAAAAGGCGCCGGCGACGAGGACGATGATCAATACGATGAGCAGGCTCAGGAACATGGCGGTCTGCCGGTCTCAGAAGGTGTGGCCGTCCCAGCCCCACAGGTGGCGCTCGGCGTTGGTAAATTCGATGTAGATGCGATCCTGCGCGATATCCAGTTCTTTGCTGATTAGCTGGCACAGGGCGGCGGAGAGGGAGGGGGTTGCGCCGTCGGGCAGCTCGATGCTCTTGAGTTCCAGATAGGCCAGTGGCGCGTTACTGCCAGCGAGCAGCATCGGCTGGCCGATGTCCAGGGCGATCATCACATAGCCTTCGGGCTTGCCCAGCAGCTCAGCGACTTTTACTGAGGCTAGTTGCATCAGCGCGGTTTGCGCGGCGTCATCCAGGGGTTGGTTGGTGTGGATTTTCAGCAGTGGCATGGGCAGCTCCTTTGACGGATTGGGCTTACTCGCCGGTGGATGGCATGTTTTCTTCTATTTCCGAGATCTTCAGCTCGTTGTTGGTTGCCCAGTTCATAATATAGTCAAATGTTTCGGGCGCGACTTCTTTTAGCTGTGGGTCGATGATGATGCACTTGATGCCGTTGATGGTCGTCGGATGCAGCAAGGGGGAGTAATGGATACGGTGGTCGCTGCCAAAGGTGGACAGCGAGCCGCTCATGCGCTCGGCCCAGTCGCTGGGACGGAATTTTCGGCCACTCTCGGTGACGCCTTCAATGATGATTTTTTTCACGGTGCTTGGATGGATTGTCTGTCTAAAAGTCGTCGCTGGCGATGATGGGGGCGGGGTTTGATTCTGTTGCCATGACGCTACAGCAGGCCCGCGAGATTTCGCGGCGGATTATAGCGCAGTTCCCTTCGATACCCTGCAACAATTTTCGATTATCTCGCCTGTCACGACTGTCAGATATCGGGCCTGCCTCGATAGGAGCGCTTGCGAACCCCCTGCCAATGCCCAAACTGCTTGACCTGACGGGCGCTTCCCAGTAATTTTGACCTCTTAATCCTGTTTTCAGGAAATCGCCCGTTTTGCGGGCGTTTTTTAGTAGTGGCCCTAGGTTTTTCGGGTTTTTTCCGGGAAAGGTGGGGCGGTAGAGAAAGAGAGTCTTGACGTGAAATTGACTGGTGCGGAAATTCTGACCCGCTTCCTTGCGGATGAGGGCGTTGAATACGTCTTCGGTTATCCCGGTGGTGCGGTGCTGCACATCTATGATGCCCTGCACAGGCAGGATCGACTGAAACATATCCTGGTGCGTCATGAGCAGGCGGCCACCCATGCGGCGGACGGCTATGCCCGTTCCACCGGCAAGCCTGGCGTGGTGCTGGTCACCTCCGGCCCCGGCGCCACCAATGCCGTCACCGGTATCGCCACCGCCTACATGGATTCCATTCCCATGGTGGTGATCACCGGCCAGGTGCCCACCAGCCTGATCGGCAACGATGCCTTCCAGGAAGTGGATTCCGTCGGCATCACCCGCCCCTGCGTGAAGCATAACTTCCTGGTCAAGGACGTCAAGGATCTGGCAATGATGTTGAAAAAGGCCTTCTACATCGCCACTACCGGCCGGCCCGGCCCGGTGGTGGTGGATATCCCCAAGGACATTACCGCCGAGGTGACCGAATACAAGTATCCCAGGCAGATCGAGATGCGTTCCTACAACCCGGTGGTAAAGGGCCATCCCGGCCAGATCAAGCGCGCCGTGAAAATGATGGTCGGTGCCAAGCGCCCGATGATCTATAGCGGTGGCGGCGTGATCCTCGACGATGCCAGCAAGGCCTTGACCGAGCTGGGGCACCTGCTGAACTGTCCGGTGACCAACACTACCATGGGCCTGGGCGGCTTCCCCGCCAGCGACCGTCAGTTCGTCGGCCTGCTGGGTATGCACGGCACCTATGAGGCCAACATGGCCATCTCCAATTGCGATGTGATGATCGCCATCGGTGCGCGCTTCGATGACCGCGTGACCGGCAATATCGAAAAGTTTGCGCCCAAGGCGAAGATCATCCACGTCGACATCGATCCGGCCTCCATCTCCAAGAACGTGAAGGTGGACGTGCCCATCGTCGGTGGCGTCAACAACGTGGTCAAGGCCATGCTCAAACAGCTCAAGGCCGACGGCTTCCAGCCCAACGAAGAAGTGCTGGGCAAGTGGTGGGAGCAGATCGAAAAGTGGCGCGCCAAGGACTGCCTCAAGTACAGCACCGACGGCGACCGAATCAAGCCGCAGCACGCCGTGGATCTCGTGCACCAGATTACCAAGGGCGATGCCTTCGTCACCTCGGACGTGGGCCAGCACCAGATGTGGGCGGCGCAGTATTACGGCTTCGACAAGCCACGCCGCTGGATCAATTCCGGTGGCCTCGGCACCATGGGCTTCGGTCTGCCGGCGGCGATGGGTGTGCAGCTGGCGCATCCCAAGGCGCAGGTGGTCTGTATCACCGGCGAAGGCAGTATCCAGATGAATATCCAGGAGCTGTCCACCTGTCTGCAGCATTGCCTGCCGATCAAGATCGTGTGTCTGAACAATGGCTATCTGGGCATGGTGCGGCAGTGGCAGGAGTTCTTCTACGACAACCGCTATTCACATTCCTACATGGATTCGCTGCCGGACTTCGTCAAACTGGCCGAGGCTTACGGGCATGTGGGTATTCAGGTCGACAAACCGGCAGACATGGAGGGCGCCATTAAGGAGACCTTCAAGCTGAAGGACCGCTTGGTGTTCCTCAACATCCTCACGGATCCAGAGGAAAATGTTTACCCCATGGTGCCTGCCGGCGCCGGGCTGGATGAGATGATTTTGATATGAGACACATCATTTCGATACTGATGGAAAACGAGGCGGGGGCGTTGTCGCGCGTGGCGGGCCTGTTTTCGGCGCGTGGTTACAATATTGAGTCGCTCACCGTGGCGCCCACCGAAGATATCACGCTCTCACGCATGACGTTGGTGACGCGCGGTTCCGACGAAATCATCGAGCAGATCACCAAGCAGCTGAACAAGCTCATCGACGTGGTCAAGCTCGTGGACCTGGCGGAAGGTCCGCACGTCGAGCGCGAGATGATGCTGATCAAGGTCAAGACCTCGGGCGCCGGTGCGCGCGAAGAGGTCATACGCCTAGTGGAGATTTTCCGTGGCAATATCATCGACGTCACGCCCACCACCTACACCATCGAGCTGACCGGTCACGCCGACAAGCTGGACGCCTTCATCGTCGCCCTGGACAAGGCGCCGATCCTGGAGACGGTGCGTTCCGGTGTGTCGGCCATCTCCCGTGGCACGAAAAGTTTACATGTCTGAGCCCCTGGCCCGGACGGAATGAATTCAAAGAAAAGAAACAGGAGCAATACCATGAGCTTGAACATCTATTACGACAAGGACTGCGACCTCTCCATCATCAAGGGCAAGAACGTGGCCATCATCGGCTACGGTTCGCAGGGCCACGCCCACGCCAACAACCTGAAGGACTCCGGTGTCAACGTGGTGGTGGGCCTGCGCCCCAGTTCTGCTTCCGTGGCCAAGGCCGAGGCCGCCGGCCTGAGCGTGAAGAATGTGCCTGAGGCCGTCGCCGGCGCCGATGTGGTGATGATACTGACCCCGGATGAATTCCAATCCAGCCTCTATAAGGAAGAGATCGAGCCCAACCTGAAGCAGGGCGGCACCCTGGCCTTCGCCCACGGCTTTGCCATTCATTACAACCAGATCGTGCCGCGCGCCGACCTCGACGTGATCATGATCGCCCCCAAGGCCCCCGGACACACGGTGCGCAGCGAATTTGTCAAGGGCGGTGGCATCCCCGACCTGATTGCCATCTTCCAGGATGCCTCCGGCAAGGCCAAGGACGTGGCACTGTCCTATGCCTCCGGCGTCGGCGGCGGCCGCACCGGCATCATCGAGACCACCTTCAAGGACGAGACCGAGACCGACCTGTTCGGCGAGCAGGCCGTGCTTTGCGGCGGCGCCGTGGAGCTGGTGAAGGCCGGTTTCGAGACCCTGGTGGAAGCCGGTTATGCGCCCGAGATGGCCTATTTCGAGTGTCTGCACGAACTCAAGCTGATCGTCGACCTGATGTACGAAGGCGGTATCGCCAACATGAACTACTCTATCTCCAACAATGCGGAATACGGCGAGTACGTCACCGGCGAGAAGATCATCAACGAAGAGAGCCGCAAGGCCATGCGCGAATGCCTGCGCAATATCCAGACCGGCGACTACGCCAAGCGCTTCATCCTCGAAGGCCAGAGCAATTATCCGGAAATGACCGCGCGACGTCGCCTCAACGCAGTGCACCCCATCGAGACGGTGGGCGAAGACCTGCGCAGCATGATGCCGTGGATCAACAAGATCGTCGACAAGTCCAAGAACTGATCGGCATCGACTGACAACACCGGGGACAGGCCAGCAGGTTTGTCCCCGGTTTTGTTTTATACCTGGCCGTTTTTTTACAGGATTGAGTTTTCACTATGCTCGCCTATCGTTACCCCCTGATTGCGCGTGAAGGCTGGCGCTGGATTGCCTTTGTTGCCGCCATTGCCCTGCTGTTGCAGTGGCAGTTCGGCTGGCTGGCCGTGCCGCTGTGGTTGGTGGTGGGGCTGCTGCTGTTCCTGTTTCGTGATCCACCGCGTACGGTGCCGGCCTCGCCACTGGGTGTCGTCAGCCCCGTGCACGGGCGCGTGCTGTCCGTCGATACCACGCAGGATACCCACTTGGAACGGCAGGCCATACGCATCACGATACAAATGCGCATGACCGACATCTTTTCTGTGCGCAGCCCCATGGAGGGCAAGGTGCTGCAACAGTGGATCGGCAAGCACGATGCGTCGGCCGATGGCCCACGTTACGCGCAGTGGATTCAGAGTGACGAAGAGGACGATGTGCTGCTGGTAATTGCGCCCAACCTCCGCGCCGTGCGTCCCAAGTGCTATGTGCACAGCGGCGAGCGTATCGGCCAGGGGCAGCGCTGTGGTTTTATCTATTTTGGCGGGCGGGTCGAGGTCTGGGTGCCGACGGGGTCGCACATCGATGTCAGCGAGGGCGATACGTTGCAGGCCGGCAGCGATATCATCGCCACCCTGGTGCACGAAAAGGTTGTGCCGCCAAAGGTGGACAGCACTGCGGCCAGCGGCGATCATTGAAAGATGAATGAACAAACGCCAGACAATACCCCTCAGGATCAGCCAAATGGCAGCGATGCGCCGGATAACGGCGAAGAGGTCGTCGAGAAGAAACGCCCGCGTGGCATATACCTGCTGCCCAACCTGTTCACCACCGGCTGTCTGTTCGCCGGTTTCTACGCCATTGTCGCCTCCATGAACGGCCGTTTCGAGGCCGCCGCCATCGCCATTTTCATCGCCATGATCATGGACGGCCTGGACGGCCGCGTGGCGCGCATGACCAATACCCAGAGCGCCTTCGGTGCCGAATACGACAGCCTGGCGGACATGGTGTCCTTTGGCCTGGCGCCGTCGCTGGTGATATTTCAGTGGGCCCTGTCCGACCTGGGCAAACTGGGCTGGCTGGCCGCCTTCATCTATACCGCTGGTACCGCGCTGCGTCTGGCACGCTTCGACACCCAGGTGGGCATCGCCGACAAGCGCTATTTTCAGGGCCTGGCCAGTCCCGCCGCGGCGGCAGTGCTCGCTGGCCTGATTTGGCTGGGACAGGATTATCAGCTCGAAGGCCGCAGCATCGCCATTATCGCCCTGCTGATCACCGTGGCCATGGGCGTGCTGATGGTCAGCAACGTGCGATACCGCAGCTTTAAAGACCTCGACCTGAAGGGTAAGGTGCCCTTCGTCACCGTACTGGTGGTGGTGCTGGTGTTTGTGCTGATCTCCATCGATCCGCCGCAGGTGCTGTTTACGGTGTTCTTCCTCTATGCCGTCTCCGGCCCGGTGGGTACGCTGATTTCTTTGCGCAAACGTCGCGCCGAGCGTCGGGGGCAAAACCCGCCGGGTTCGCATTCCGAGGAATAGGCATGCTTGGGAAATCTTGGGTGGACGTCGTGATTCTTGGCAAGAGGCAAGAGTGACCCCCTAATTCCATTGCCACCTAGGCAGTTTTGCATGTGTCTGACAGTGATTGAAGCAAGCCTGGGTGGTGTGCAATGTAACCGAGAACCTGTGTCACTGCCTATCCCGAATTTCACTTCATTCAGGGTGCTTGCTGAACAGGTTTATAGTTGCGCATCATGATTGAAATCAAATGACCGACAATGCCCTAACTGTGCGCTTTACCCTGCCCCTAAATAGTGAAGATTGGGGTGGCCCTGGAATTGATTTTTCTCAGTGGTTACCTGAGTTTACTGAAGATGCACTCGTTAGAAAAAGTGAAGAAAAGTGCGTCACTTTGTGGCTGGATAGAGAATGCGTATCCTCGATACAGGATGTTATCGATGAGCTTATTTCTTCCTTACCAGATACCATCAACTTGCAGCATACGACAGCAATTCAAAATTAGTTGTTTGTTTATCAGAAGAGCGAAGGTCATAGGTGACCTTCGCCAACCATCTGGCTGGTTTTCTAAAGTAATGTTCCAACGGTCAGAACATCCCGTTTATATCTCGTGAGCCGTGTAAAACACGAACCAAATCGATTCCGTCAGTGTTGGTCCGGTAGTACAAGACGTACCGGTCAACCGGGAAGCTTTTCAAATCGAGAGCCAGTTCCGGCCTGTCTATACCGATTTTCGTGAACTCTGCAAGGTTAAAGACTTTTTCTTCCAGTCTATCCAGGAAGCGATCAGCATAAATCGGGCTATCCTCAGCGATATACAGCCAGATATCGAGCAAGTCTTGCTCGGCTTCAGGGGAAATGATCAGCGTCGGCATTATTGGCCGTTTCCAGCCAGTTTTTCCGCCCCCTGGTTTTGATCACCTTCATGTCTAATGGTTTACCCTCGCCGTTATTCAAAGATTCCAGGCCTTGGCCGATGTCTTTACGCAGGGCTTCCAATCTCATCATCTGGAGGGCATCTTTTTCCTCCAGCAGCCGCAAGGCTTCACGGACAACTTCACTCACAGAGTTATACATACCTTTTGCAACTTTTTGTTTTATATAAGTTTCTAATTGGGGGGTGAGGGATACGTTCATGGCTTTGACCTCGAAATTCAGGTTTCCTATTGACACTACAGATTATAACAATCTTTGTTAATTATTGTTATTGCTGTTTTCTTACCGTAAGCGTAAAAGGGGAGTGCGGAGGGATTAAAACGTGCACAATTGGCTGAGTGCACGGCCCGTAGGATGATCACCGTGGTGATCAGGCAAAATTACAAGGGTGGGTTCTTGTGGTGCGGTTAATTGGCGCTATAAATAGGTCTGTTGTGATTTTTTGTCGAGGCCTATCCCATGCGAATCAAGTTCTCAGAAGATGTAATCTCCCTCTCTGATCTCAAGGTTAATCCGGGAAAAGTGGTCAATCGGGCTAAAGATACTCATCGTCCTATCCTGCTTACGAGTCGCGGGCGGGGTATTGCTGTTGTACAGGGGCTTGATGAACAGGGAGCAGCAGGGAGCAGGGTCAAGTCTTGTAATGCCACATTACGAATTGGCCTTGAAGTAAGCAGGGTAGGTTGGATTGAAAAATAAACCCTAACTCCGATATTAACAAAACCTTTTCAATTTTATTGTCTGCTGTTTTTCCATTTAACCTTTCAGGTTGCTTGTCATCTGCTGGGTCTGGTGTTTGATGATCATATCATCGACCTGGGTGCACAGTGAGTGGGGCATATCTTGCCTCTTGCCCACCTGACGTATTTGCCCTTGACTGATTTTCCGTTTTTAGCGGCTTTTCTATCCTCGTGCCGAGTGCCGTACGCAGGACTTGCAATCCAGCAAATAGCTGCACTTGTTGGCAAATGCCGACCAGATGGCTATAGTTAAACCCATGATCTTGAATCGCACCCAACTCTGCACCGCTGCCGTCCCTGCTGGGGCGACCGTGCGTCCGGGCGTTGCATTTTATCCCTCGCTTTCCCTGCTGTTCCTACTGCCCTAGCGGCAGACAACTCTACTCCCCCCAATTTCCGAATATCCCTGTGCTGCGCGACTGTCGCCGGCACCGACCGTGTTTATGCTGTCTGGCAGAGGCATTTTTACAGGCCCGCTGTTAAGATAGCGCGATACCGATGGAGTCCATCATGACCGACAAATTGATTATTTTTGATACCACCTTGCGCGACGGCGAGCAGAGCCCCGGCGCATCCATGACCCGCGACGAAAAGGTGCGCATCGCCCGCGCCCTGGAGCGCATGCGGGTGGATGTGATCGAGGCCGGTTTCCCCATTGCCAGCCCCGGCGATTTCGAATCGGTGAAGGCGGTGGCCGATGCCGTCAAGGACAGCACCGTTTGCGGCCTCGCGCGCGCCCTCGACCGCGACATCGACCGTGCCGGCGAGGCGCTGAAGGGCGCCAATTCCGCGCGTATCCATACCTTTATCGCCACCTCGCCCATCCACATGAAGATGAAGCTGCGTATGCAGCCGGATGCGGTGCTGTAGCAGGCCGTGGCGGCGGTGAAGCGGGCGCGCAAATACACCGACAACGTGGAGTTCTCGCCCGAGGACGCCGGCCGTTCCGAGCTGGATTTCCTCTGCCGCGTGCTGGAGGCGGTGATCGATGCCGGCGCCACCACGGTGAATATCCCCGACACGGTGGGCTACAATCTCCCGCACCAGTTCGGCGCCTTGATCGGCAATCTCATCGAGCGGGTGCCCAATGCCGGCAAGGCGGTGTTTTCCGTGCACTGTCACAACGACCTCGGTCTCGCCGTGGCCAATTCGCTGGCCGCGGTGAACAGCGGTGCACGGCAGGTGGAATGCACCATCAACGGCCTCGGCGAACGCGCCGGTAACGCGGCATTGGAAGAGGTGGTGATGGCCGTGAGTACACGCCACGATGTCTTCGGCTGCAACGTCGATCACATCGACCGCAGCCAGATCGTGTCTTGCTCGCGCCTCGTTTCCAGCATCACCGGTTTTACCGTGCAGCCCAACAAGGCCATCGTCGGCGCCAATGCCTTCGCCCATGAGTCCGGCATCCATCAGGATGGCGTGCTCAAGTCGCGTGAGACTTACGAAATCATGCGTGCCGAGGACGTCGGCTGGAGCACCAACCGCATGGTGCTTGGTAAGCATTCGGGGCGTAACGCCTTCCGTTCGCGTCTCGCCGAGTTGGGTGTGAGCTTCGGCTCCGAGGAGGAATTGAACGCCGCCTTCGTGCGCTTCAAGGAGCTGGCCGACAAGAAACACGAAATCTTTGACGACGACTTGCAGGCCCTGGTCACCGAAGCCAATCTCGAGGCGGAGAACGAGCGCGTCAAGCTGGTCTCGCTCAGGGTTTGTTCCGAGACCGGCGAAACGCCCGAGGCCACGGTTACGCTCAATATCGATGGTGAGGAAAAGCACGTCAGTGCCAGTGGCAGTGGGCCGGTGGATGCCGCCTTCAAGGCCATTGAGTCGGTGGTGCAGAGCGGCACCGAACTGCAGCTTTATTCGGTCAGCAACATCACCAGCGGTACCGATTCACAGGGCGAGGTGACAGTGCGTCTGGAGCAGGGTGGCCGCATCGTCAATGGTCAGGGCGCGGACACGGATATTGTCATCGCCTCCGCCAAGGCCTACGTCAATGCCCTCAACAAGATCTTCACCCCCGAGGATCGCGAGCATCCGCAGGTATAGGTAGGGAGCAGGACGATGAGCGGTGCGGCACAACGACGAGCGCATTTGCAGGCCATGGGTATTCAGGCCTGGGTGCGGCGTGATGGAGGTTCTCCACTGGCGGCGGGCGAGGCGGCGCAGGATGCCGCCCCGCCCGTCGCTGGTGGGGAGGTACTGGAGGCCGGCGAAGCGGTCGTGGCACGTGTCGCGAAGCCACAAGCCACGGCTGCGCACGAAACTGCCGCGCCAGAAGCCCACGTCGATGAGCAGCCGTTGCCTGCCGAGCCGCCTGTGCCGGATGTGCGTAGCGAGCCATCCGCCAGTCCGCGTGAAGAGATGCCCGTTGCTTCGGTCGACACACCGCCGGGTATCGATGTTGATGCACTGGACTGGGACGCCCTGCAGGCCACTGTGGCCCGCTGCGCGGCCTGCGAACTGCACGCTACCCGTACCCAGACCGTGTTCGGCACCGGCAATCGCAATGCCGACTGGATGATCGTCGGCGAGGCCCCGGGGGTCGATGAGGACCGGCAGGGCGAGCCCTTCGTCGGCCGCGCCGGACAGCTGCTCAACAACATGCTACGTGCCATCGGCCTGCAGCGCGAACAGGTCTACATCGCCAATGTTATCAAGTGCCGTCCGCCCAACAACCGCAATCCGCATGTCGATGAAATCAGCCAGTGTCTCGGCTATCTGCAACGGCAGATAGCGCTGGTCAAGCCGCGCCTGATCCTGGTGGTGGGGCGCGTTGCCGCCCATGGCCTGCTCAAGGTGGACACCCCGTTGGGCGAGCTGCGCGGCCAGGTGTATCGCTTTTGTGACACTCCGGTGGTGGTGACCTACCACCCGGCCTACCTGCTGCGCACGCCGCGCGACAAGGCCAAGAGTTGGGACGATCTGCGTTTTGCGCAGCGCGTGGCGGAAGGGCGTGATGGCGGGGGTGGGCAGACATGAGCGCCGTGGTGCAGCCGGGCGAGCCGCAGATCCGCGCCATGCTGCCGATGGATGTGCGTGCGGTGATGGCCATCGAACTGGCCGAGTATCCCTTTCCCTGGACTGCGCGCATCTTTAGCGACTGCCTGCGTGTGGACTACTGCTGCCGTATCGCCGAGATCGATGGACAGCTGGCTGGCTACGGCATCATGTCCAGTGGCGTCGGCGAGGCGCATATTCTCAATGTCTGCGTGGCCGGTGTATTCCGGCGTCGTAGCCTGGGCCGCACGCTGATGCTGCACCTGCTGGATGAGGCGGAAATCCTCGGCGTGGAGACGGTGTTTCTCGAGGTACGCGAATCCAACCCCGTGGCGGTGCGATTGTATGAAGGCCTGGGCTTCAACCAGGTGGGCACGCGCAAGGACTATTATCCGGCGGAAGGCGGCCGTGAGGATGCCATCATCATGGCCCTGCCGTTGTCCTTTCCCGTGATCTGAGGGTCGCCGTGCCGATGCCTGCCGACAGCGCCGTCAAGCCCGTGGCGATCTTCCTCATGGGGCCGACGGCCTCAGGCAAGACCGACCTGGCCGTCGAACTAGTGCGCCATCTGCCCTGTGACATCATCAGCGTCGACTCGGCGATGGTGTATCGTGGCATGGACATCGGCACCGCCAAGCCCGATGCCGCGACTCTGCGTGAGGCCCCACATCGGCTGATCGATATCTGCGACCCGTCCGAGGTCTTTTCCGCCGCCCGGTTTCGCGAGCAGGCGCTGGCAGAGATCGACGACATCCTCGCCCGCGGCCGTACTCCCCTGCTGGTGGGCGGCACCATGCTCTATTTCCGTGCCCTGGAACAGGGCCTGTCGCCGCTGCCCTCGGCGGATGCCGGGGTGCGCACAGGACTGGCGGCCGAGGCCACTGCACAGGGTTGGCCGGCCATGCACGCGCGTCTGGCGGCAGTCGATCCGCAGGCCGCCACGCGCATCGGACCGACCGATCCACAGCGTATCCTGCGTGCGCTGGAGGTGTTTGAATTAACGGGCGAGCCGCTGTCGAACTGGTTCGAGAAACCGCGGGACAATGTGCTGCCGTTTCAGCCCGTGAAGCTGGTACTTGCCCCCATGGATCGCACCCTGCTGCATGAGCGTATTGCCCGGCGCTTCCGGCAGATGCTGGATGATGGCCTGTTGGACGAGGTTCAGCGCTTGCGTAAGCGCGGTGATCTGCATGCGGATCTGCCATCCATGCGTGCTGTGGGTTATCGCCAGGCCTGGGCTCATTTGGCCGGTGAGCTGGATGGCGACGAGTTGCTGGAACGTGGCATCATTGCCACCCGCCAGTTGGCCAAGCGCCAGTTCACCTGGCTGCGCAAGGAGCAGGATGCGGCCTGGTTTGAGCCACTGGAGGAAGAATTGCTGGGCAAAGTCTTGAAATATTTGCAGCCCGGCACCACATCTCGTGCGTAAGCAGCCATTTACGCTGTGTTATGATTATGGACGCTGTATTTTTTAGTACCTTAGAAGTCATTTTCGGCGCATTTTGCAGAAAATTATTTCGTGAAGGTACTTATCCAGTTCATCTGGGTTAGGGGCAATGCCCCGCAGCGGATGCAATAGTCGCCATAATTCGGCCGATAATCCGGCCGGTAGCGACAACAATGATAGATTCCTAAGGAGAACATCATGTCAAAAGGGCAATCGCTACAAGACCCTTTTCTCAATGCCCTGCGCAAAGAGCGCGTACCCGTGGCGATTTACCTGGTGAATGGCATTAAGCTCCAGGGCCAGATCGATTCCTTCGATCAATTTGTGGTGCTACTGAAAAACAGCGTCAGCCAGATGGTTTACAAGCATGCCATTTCGACCGTAGTACCGGCGCGCAATGTTAAATTACCGACCAATGAGGGTGGTTCCGATTCTCCACCCGCATAACGTCCATACCGCTGGAGGCGCCGTTGTTCGAGCGCCCGAGTAAAGGGGACGGCGAGCGCGCCGTCCTCGTCCATGTGGATTTTCCCGACCAGGAAGACCGCGAAGATCTCGAGGAATTTCGTGAGCTGGCCCTGTCCGCCGGGGCCGAACCCGTGGCGGTGGTCACCGGTTCACGACGTCGCCCTGATCCGCGCTATTTTCTCGGCAGCGGCAAGGCCGAAGAGGTGCGGCAGTGCGTGCAGTCGGTGAATGCCGATGTAGTGCTGGTGGATCACGCCCTGGCGCCGTCGCAGGAACGCAATCTGGAGCGTCTGTTACAGTGCCGGGTGCTGGACCGCACCGGGCTGATTCTCGACATCTTTGCCCAGCGTGCCTCGACCCATGAGGGTCGCGTGCAGGTGGAGCTGGCCCAGTTGCGGCATATCTCTACCCGGCTGGTGCGCGGTTGGACCCATCTGGAGCGGCAGAAGGGCGGTATCGGTCTGCGCGGTCCGGGTGAGACGCAGCTGGAAACGGATCGCCGCCTGCTCGGCGACCGCATCAAGCAGCTCAACAAGCGCCTGGACCGGGTCAGCAACCAGCGTGGTCAGGGGCGGCGCGCGCGGGCGCGGGCGGAGATCTCCACCGTGTCGCTGGTGGGTTACACCAACGCGGGCAAGTCGACGCTGTTCAATCGCCTCACCGAGTCCAAGGTGTACGCGGCGGATCAGCTGTTCGCCACCCTCGATCCGACCCTGCGCCGGCTAGAGTTGCCGGACGCCGGGGCGGTGATTCTCGCCGATACGGTGGGCTTTATTCGCCACCTGCCGCACGACCTGGTGGCGGCCTTCCGCTCCACCCTGGAAGAGACCCGTGAGGCCGGCCTGCTGCTGCACATCATCGACGCGGCCAACGAGAATTACCGCGCCAATATCGAGCAGGTCAATGCCGTGCTGAAGGAGATCGGCGCCGACAAGGTGGCGCAGATCGAGGTCTTCAACAAGGTCGATCTGCTGCCGGGACAGGGGCCGCGCGTGGAGCGCGACGAGCATGGCCGGGTGGTGCGAGTCTGGTTGTCGGCGGCCAGCGGGGAAGGTATCGATCTACTGCTGGCGGCGCTGGCCGAGTATCAACGCACGGATGTGGTAACGGAATATCTGCGTATTCCGGCCGCTGACGGTCGTCTGCGGGCACGGCTGTTTGCACTCGGCAAGGTGCTCCATGAGCGTATCGACGAGAGCGGCGATCTACTGCTGGAAGTGCGCCTGGAGCGCAAGGATCTGGAAAATCTGCGCAAGACCGGGGGCCTTACTGCCTGAATCGGAACAATAACGGTTGCGGGTAAGGCCCCGGCCCCCTAAAATTCAGCTCTTGTGCCAGTGGTTCGCTGGCATTCAACTTTTTCTACGACTGACGGAGTTACATTAGATGGCCTGGAATGAACCGGGTGGTTCCGGCAATAAAGACCCTTGGGGCGGCGGTAACCGCGGCGGCAACAATCAGGGTCCCCCCGATCTTGATGAAGTGGTGAAACAGCTGCAGCAGAAATTCAGCGCCATCTTTGGCGGTGGCAAAAAGGCGGCAGCGGTTCGGCTTCGGGTGGTGGCAATGCCGGCTCCATAGGCCTCGGTGTGATCGCCGTGGTATTGGTGGTGGTGTGGGTCATCTCCGGCATTTATATTGTCGACGAAGGGCGTCGTGGCGTGGTGCTGCAATTTGGCGCCTATGCCAAGACCACCATGCCCGGTCCGCATTGGCATCCACGCTTTATCCAGAGCGTTGAAGTCGTGAACGTCGAAGAGAGCCGTGCGCTGACCGTGGGCTTCCGTCAGACCGGCGGTAGCCGTCCCACCAGCAGCACCGTGGGTCGTGAGTCGCTGATGCTGACCCAGGACGAGAACATCGTCGACGTGAAACTGGCCGTGCAATACAAGGTCAAGAGCGCCAGCGACTATCTGTTCCGCGTGCGTGATCCCGAGGTAGTGCTGCGGCAGGCCACCGAGAGTGCGATCCGCGAGGTCATCGGCAAGAACGACATGGACTTCATCCTCAAGGAAGGCCGTGCCGATATTACCGCCCAGGCCATGCTTCTGATTCAGGAAACACTTGATCGTTACCAGGCCGGCCTGATCATCACTACCGTGAACCTGCAGGACGCCCAGCCGCCGGAACAGGTGCAGGATGCCTTTGCCGATGCGGTCAAGGCGCAGGGTGACTCGGAACGGGTGAAGAATGAGGCCGAGGCCTATTCCAACGATATCATTCCACGGGCACGTGGTAAGGCTGCCCGACAGATTGCCGAGGCGAATGCCTATAAAGAGCGGGTGATTGCCGAGGCGATGGGTGAGGCCTCCCGCTTCGATCAGGTGCTGACCGAATACCTGAAGGCCCCGGAGGTGACGCGCAAGCGTCTCTATCTCGAATCCATGGAGTCTGTGCTGAGTAACAGCAGCAAGGTGATGGTGGATGTACAGAGTGGAAATAACATCATGTATTTGCCGCTGGATCAGATGATGAGTGGGCGCTCTGCTGCGGCGACCGATAGTCGTCGTATCGTGGAAACACTCGGCGCGTCGCAGTCATCCACACTGGATCGACGTGCGCGTGACAATGTACGCGGCAGGGGAGAACGCTAATGGCCCAGCTTAAAATTATTATTGGCGCCGTTCTGGTGGTCGCTGTCTTTATCGGCTCGGCGGCTATCTTTACCGTCGACGAACGCGAAAAGGCGATCCTGTTCCGCTTGGGTGAGATCGTACGCACCGATTTTGATCCGGGTCTCCATTTCAAGACCCCGTTCGTCAATAATGTGCGGAAATTTGATGCCCGCATCCAGACCCTGGATGCCGAGCCCGAGCGTTTCCTTACCGGCGAGAAGAAAAACCTCATCGTGGACTCTTTCGTCGAGTGGAAGATCAACGATGTGGCCAGTTTCTACACCGCGACCGGTGGCGATATCCTGATTACCAACGTACGTCTGTCGCAGATCATCAAGGACGGGCTGCGCGGTGAGTTCGCCAAGCGCACCATCAAGGAAGCCATTTCCGGTGAGCGTGCTGAAATCATGAAGTTCATCACGGCGCAGGCCAATAAAGAGGCCCAGGCCTTCGGTATCGATATTGTCGATGTGCGCATCAAACGTATCGACTTCCCGGCGGACATCAGCGACTCGGTCTACCGCCGTATGCGTGCCGAACGCGAACGTGTGGCCAAAGATCTGCGTTCACGCGGTGCCGAGGCGGCAGAGCGTATTCGCGCCGAGGCCGACCGTCAACGCACGGTTCTGATCGCCGACGCCTATCGTGATTCCGAGATATTGCGTGGTGAGGGTGATGCTAGAGCCACGGATATCTACGCCAAGGCCTACGGCAAGGACATCGAGTTCTATTCCCTGTACCGCAGCCTGAATGCCTACAAGTCGACCTTCAACAGTCGTGATGACATTCTGGTTATCGAGCCGGACTCGGAGTTCTTCAAGTACTTTAAATAACACCTTGCCCGCCGGAATTTCATGTCCCGGCGGGTTTTGCTGTTTACCGATCAATCAATTGTTCTTCGTCTCAACAGGCCGTTCGGATGTGGCAGGATTTACTTAGCGCGCTCGCGCTCGTACTGGTGATTGAGGGGCTGCTGCCCTTCCTGACCCCGGCCGGTTACCGCAAGGCCATGATCACAATGCTGGAAATGGATGATCGCAAGCTGCGCATTATGGGCTTGGGCAGTATGTTTGCCGGGCTTTTCTTTCTGTACCTGGTTAGAAGCTAACAATGAATAGTGATCGCTGGCTGCTGCCGGAAGGCATTGAGGAACTGCTGCCGCCACAGGCCGCAGAGCTGGACCGCCTGCGCCGCACGCTACTGGATCTGTTCCAGTGCTGGGGCTACGAGTTGGTGATGCCGCCACTGGTGGAATATCTCGATTCCCTGCTCACGGGCACCGGCAACGATCTCGATATCCAGACCTTCAAACTGACCGATCAGGCCAGCGGCCGCCTGCTGGGCGTGCGCGCCGACATGACGCCGCAGGTGGCGCGCATCGACGCCCATCGCCTGGCCTCCCACGCGGGGCCGGTGCGTCTGTGCTATCAAGGCACGGTGCTGAATACCCGCGGCGACGGCCTCGGTGGTTCCCGCAGTTTTACCCAGATCGGCGCCGAGTTGTACGGTCACGCCGGTGTGGAGAGCGACAGCGAAATGCTCTGTCTGATGCTGGAGACCCTGCAAGCGGCGGGCGTGGACGAGGTCTTCATTGACCTGGGCCACGTGGGTATCTTCCGCGCCTTGTGCGTCGCCGCCGGCCTTAGTGAGATGCAGGAATCGCAGTTGTTTGATGCCCTGCAGCGCAAGGCCGTGCCGGAGATCGAGGCCCTGTTGGATGAATGGCAGCTGGCCGACGATATCGGCGCCCGCCTTGCGGCACTGCCCTGGCTCAACGGTGGTATCGAGGTCCTGGCCCGAGCCCGGCAGTGTCTGGGTGACGATGCGGCCATTGTCGCGGCCCTGGATCAGCTCGAAGGGCTGGCGGAAATGGTCGGCCGGCAACGGCCTGAGGTGCCGCTGCATTTCGACCTCGCCGAACTGCGTGGCTATCATTATCACACTGGTGTGGTGTTTTCCGCCTATGTGCCGGGGCAGGGACGAGCCATTGCCCAAGGCGGCCGTTATGATGATATTGGCCGGGTGTTCGGCCGTTCGCGTCCCGCCACCGGCTTCAGCGCTAACCTCAACGGCCTGATGAGACTGGCGAACGTGGCGGCCGCGCCCAACCGGGGCATCTTCGCCCCGGCCTGCGAGGATGCTGTCTTGCAAGCCAGCCTGACGGAAAAGATCGTTGCCCTGCGCGCCAGTGGCGAGCGGGTGGTGGCAGGATTTCCGGGGCAGTCGGGGGGGGCGGCCGAGGCCGGTTGTGAGCGTATTCTTATGGCCGTCGACGGCCGGTGGTTGATCCAGAATTCGAATGTATAGGGTGAGCAGTAGTCATGGGTAAGAACGTGGTAGTGATTGGCACCCAATGGGGTGACGAGGGCAAGGGCAAGATCGTTGATCTGCTCACCGAACAGGCCCATGCGGTGACGCGTTTTCAAGGTGGCCATAATGCCGGTCACACCCTGGTCATCGATGGTGAAAAGACCGTCCTGCACCTGATCCCCTCCGGTATCCTGCGCGAGGGTGTTACCTGCCTGATCGGCAATGGCGTGGTGGTGTCACCGGCCGCGTTGATCGAGGAGATCGAGATGCTGGAGGCGCGCGGCATTCCCGCCACCGAGCGGCTGCGTATCTCCGCAGCCTGCCCGCTGATCCTGCCCTATCATATCGCCCTCGACCAGGCCCGCGAGCGTGCTCGTGGCAAGGCCGCCATCGGTACTACCGGGCGCGGTATCGGCCCGGCCTACGAAGACAAGGTATCGCGTCGTGGCCTGCGTCTTGACGACCTGTTCCACCGCGAGCGCTTCGCCGCCAAGCTGGGTGAGGTGCTGGATTACCACAACTTCGTCCTGCAGCACTATTACAAGGCCGAACCGGTGGACTTCCAGCAGGTGCTGGACGAGGCTCTGATCCTCGGCGAGCGCATCCAGCCCATGGTGGCGGATGTGCCCGAGCTGCTGCATCAGGCGCAGAAGCGTGGCGAGAGCATTCTCTTCGAGGGCGCCCAGGGCGCGCTGCTGGACATCGACCACGGCACCTATCCCTACGTGACCTCGTCCAACACCACTGCCGGCGCTGCCACTACCGGCAGCGGCGTGGGCCCACGCGCTTTCGACTACGTGCTCGGTATCACCAAGGCCTACACCACCCGCGTCGGTTCCGGACCATTTCCCACCGAGCTGTACAACGGTGAGGAATTGCTGGATTCAGTGGGTGAGCACCTGGCTAAACAGGGTAACGAGTTCGGTTCCACCACCGGGCGTGCGCGCCGCTGTGGCTGGTTCGATGCCGTATCCCTGCGCCGTTCCAACCAGATCAACAGCACCACCGGCCTGTGTATCACCAAGCTTGATGTGCTTGATGGCCTGGAGACTATCCGTATTTGCGTGGGCTACACCTGTGGTGGCGAAGACCGTCTGACCCCGCCGGTGGGTGCCGAGGCCTTTGCCGATTGCAAGCCGGTCTACGAAGAGATGCCGGGCTGGAGCGAGTCTACCGTGGGCGTGAAAAAGTACGACGAGCTGCCTGAAAATGCGCGCGCCTACCTCAAGCGCATCGAAGAGATCACCGAGACGCCCATCGCGATTATTTCCACCGGGCCGGATCGCAATGAGACCATCGTGCTGCAAAACCCCTTCGACTGAGCGGGCGCGCACGCGAACGAAAAAGGCCGGACGACGCCCTTTTTCTTGGGCGCTGTTTCCATGTCTCGCGTCCTGTGGCGTTCTGCGCCAATCCTGCCTGTTCCCTGTGACACATTTGCCCGGATTCCGGCCCTTCGGCCCCGCATCCATACAGGGTTTTTCCTAGAAACCGGGTCAGCGCGGTAGGGTGGGGTGACGACTGCATGGAGAAGGTGAGATCGGAAACCGATCGAGAGGCTGGCCTGGGCCATGCAGGAGGTAGGGTGATGCAGGATGCTAAAGCCGAGGAACGAACCCCAACGACACCACGGTGGTTGCACAATGCCCCAGCATGTTGGGGTTCACAAAAAACGTTCACCCCAAGCTACTTTTCTTCTCGGCTCACTCGGCATTCAATGCCGCCTTCAGCGTTGCCCGATCCAGGTTTGGCGCGAACAGTTCGATGAAATCGTAGACAAATCCCCGCAGATAACTGCCACGCCGGATGCCTACCCAGGTGGTGCTGGCGGGGAATAACTGTGCGATGTTGATCATGCGCAGGTTCACATCCCGTTCGGGCTCGAAGGCGACATTGGCCACCAGACCCACACCCAGTCCCAGCTCCACATAGGTTTTAATTACATCGGCGTCCAGTGCCGTCAACACCACCTGTGGTTCCAGTCCGGCCTTGACGAAGGTCTGGCTTAGTTGCGAGCGGCCACCAAAGGCGAAGTCGTAGGTGACGATGGGATAGCCGGCCAGTTCTTTCAGCGTCGGTGTCCTGTCCAGTGCCAGTAGCGGATGCCCGACTGGCACCAGCACGCAATGGTGCCAGCGGTAGCAGGGCAGGGCGATGAGTCCCTCGGAAGAGGCCACAGCCTCGGTGGCGATGGCGATATCGGCCTCGCCACGGTAGGCCATGTCGCAGATCTGCTCCGGGCTGCCTTGGCGCAGTTGCAGCCGAATGCCCGGATGCCGGGCGCGAAACTGCTGGATCATCGGTGGCAGGACATAGCGGGCCTGGGTGTGGGTGGTGGCGATGGTGAGAGTTCCGGTGTTCTCGCCAGTGTATTCCTGGCCGATGCGGCGGATGTTTTCCACCTCGCGCAGGGCGCGACGGGCCGCTTGCACGACCTCTGCACCGGGCTCAGTGAGTGCCGTCAGTCGTTTGCCGGTACGGGAAAAGATCGGCACTCCCAGCTCGGATTCAAGCAGGCGGATCTGTTTGCTCACGCCGGGTTGTGAGGTGTGCATGGCCTCCGCAGCCTCGGAGATGTTGAGGTCCCGATCCGCCACTTCGCAGATATACCGCAGTTGGTGCAGTTTCATGTCAAATCTTCTATATATAACCTTGGGGTCTTTATATAGAGAAAACTATTCTTTTTCAATCTATTGGGCCGCTGCTAAGGTTAGCGCCATTATAGAGCGCCAGTGCTCAACGCTGACGCCAGACAAAAGTGAAGCAGACTAAATGGACGTGGGATTCATCGTATCGGGGTTTGGTGTTGGCCTGCTAGTGGGTATTACCGGTGTCGGTGGCGGCGCCCTGATGACACCGTTGCTGATCTTTGGCTTTGGTATCACACCGGCCGTGGCGGTGGGTACGGATCTGGTTTTCGCCGCTATCACCAAGGCCAGTGGTGTCTTGACGCATGCACGCCAGTTGACCGTGGACTGGCGCATCGTTCGCCGCCTGGCCAGTGGCAGTGTGCCTGCGGCACTGTTGACTCTGGCCGTGTTGGGTGAGGTTGATACCCATTCCGCCGAGGCGCAGGGATTTATTACTACCCTCCTTGGGGTGGCGTTGATGCTGACGGCCGCAGCTCTGTTGTGGCGTTCGCACCTGAGTAAGGTGCCGCACACGGATGATGCCGTCGAGCGACAGCGTGTTGCTCTGACCACGGTGGCTACCGGTGTGGTGCTGGGGGTGCTAGTGACGCTGACCTCGGTGGGCGCCGGGGCAATGGGTGCCGCTGTGTTGTTCTGGCTCTACCCCCGACTCAGTGCGGTGCGGGGGGTGGGCACGGATATAGCCCATGCCGTGCCGTTGACCGCGGTGGCCGGACTGGGCCACTGGCATATGGGCGCCGTGGATACGGGGCTGTTGCTGATGTTGCTGGTGGGTTCACTGCCGGGTATTTACCTGGGTAGCCGGCTCAGCAAGAAAATACCGGAACGCTGGTTGAGGCCGGCACTGGCGACACTTTTATTAATGATTGGATTTCGCATGGTTGCCTGACTTTTCAGGCTAAGGGCTGGCGTCAAAATTAATTCGCATTTCTGAACGCCGATGCATCTTGCCTGACTGCGTTGCAACAACTTGAAAGACAACCAAGATTCCTGCGTTGTTGCGCCTTGGTAGGCGAGCGCCTCGACGCCCATAAATGTGAATTAATTTTGACGCCAACCCTAAGAGGAGACGACTGTGGCACATAACGATAACTGGATTGACCGGGAAGAGCTCACGCAATATCGAGAAGCGGTCAAAGGCTATCTGCAGGGTGATCTGGATGAAGACCGTTTTCAGGCCATCCGCCTGCAACAAGGTGTCTACGGCCAGCGGCAGGAAGGCGTCCACATGGTGCGCGTCAAGCTGCCCGGCGGTTATGTGAGTGCCGAGCAGCTGGACGTTGTCGCCAGCCTGCTGGCGGATTATTCACAGGATGATATCGCCAGCGTGACCACGCGCCAGGACCTACAGTTGCACAGCATTCCGCTCGCCGATACCCCGCAGGTGCTGGAGGAGATGGCGGCACAGGGGCTGACATCACGTGAGGCCTGCGGGAACACCGTGCGCAATATCACCGCCTGCCCGCTGGCCGGCGTCTGCCCGGCGGAACACACGGATGTGCAGCCCGTTGTCGATGCCGTGGCAGCGCGCTTTTTGCGCCACCCGTTGACCCAGCATCTACCGCGCAAGTTCAAGATGAGTTTCTCCGGCTGTGAGTCCGATTGTGCCCAAGGCTTGTTTCATGACCTGGCCGTGGTCGCGACCCGGCGTGATGGCGAATTCGGTTACAAGGTGCTGGCGGCGGG
>JAJRWE010000010.1 GCA_024276955.1 Gammaproteobacteria bacterium | reverse complement strand
GCCATCCCCCCCAGCCCGACAAGCATGCCTCTTTCGCCCCGGCCGTTGCGTGCCAGCGGCAGTAGCAGCCGGCCACCCAGCAGGGCGGCAACGAGGTACACGCCCAGGGTCAGGGCATCGTATTCCAGGGTCCAGATGTCGAGCCCGGTCTGCATGTCCCGGTGGGCGAAGGCGATGAAGGACTTGGTAAGAATAAACTGCAGTGCGCCCAGCGGTTGTTCCTGCCAGATCAGCTGAAACATGGGCAAATAGCTGCCCACCGGGGTCAGTATGTGGTTCACCCAGCCGCCGTTGAGCAGCATGATGGGCAGCAGGCTGAAGACGAAGAAGCCCAGCAGCAACAGCCCGCTCAGGCCCAGCCATAGATTAGTGGTCGAGGGGGTGGTGGAATGGACGTCTGCGTGGCTGCTCATGATCCGATTCTACCCGATCTTGGCGCCCCCCATGCTATGCTGAAGTCCGCTTTTTACGGGGGCTAGGGGGCCATTGATGGCGATTTATGCAATTGGCGATATCCAGGGGTGTTTTGACGAGCTGCAGGCCCTGCTGGCGATGTGCCATTTCGACCCGGCGACGGATCGGCTCTGGTTCACCGGCGATCTGGTCAATCGTGGCCCGGATTCGCTTAAGGTGCTGCGTTTCGTGCGCGGACTGGGCGAAAGCGCCATCACCGTGCTGGGCAACCATGACCTACACCTGCTGGCGGTGGCCGAGGGGCTGGGCAAGCTGCACAAACCCGATACCCTGCAGGCTATCCTCGATGCCCCGGACCGCGACGAATTGCTGCACTGGCTACGCCGGCAACCCTTGTTGTATCACGATGCAGACCTGAATACCGCGCTGGTTCATGCCGGTCTGCCGCCGCCGTGGGATCTGCGCGAGGCACGTGCGTACAGCGTGGAGGTGGAAACGGTGCTGCGCGGCGATGAGTACCGCGAATTTTTTGTCCACATGTATGGCGACAAGCCCCGCCGTTGGGCGAAGGGGCTGACGGGCTGGGATCGGCTGCGTTTCATCGTCAATTGTTTTACGCGCCTGCGCTTTTGTCGTGCCGATGGCGAGCTGTGCCTGAAGGCCAAGGGCGAGCCCGGTACGCAGCCCGCGGGGTGTGTGCCGTGGTTTAAGGTACCGGGGCGGCGCAGCACACAGACGCGGATCGTGTTCGGCCACTGGTCGACGCTGGGTCTGTATCAGGGAGATAATGTGCTGGCGCTGGATACGGGCTGTCTGTGGGGTGGCCTGCTGACGGCGGCGCGTCTGGATGGCGAACACGAACTCGTCTCCTGTGATTGCAGTGGCTATCGTCAACCGGGTGTCGAGGCGTAAGCAAGTTGGCGGTAGCATTAGAAGTAACTATTAATAGTTTGTGTTGAGCAAGTGAGAGAGAGGGTGGGGAGAAGTGAAAATGAATAGACAGGTACTTGTTGGTGTGGTGTTGTTATTTGTCGCGTCGGTTGCCGCGGCCGCACCGAAGGCGGAGATTCAGGAATACGGTTACTACGAATTCATCACTGAGGCGAAGCGCTCGATGCAGCCGACGGCCACCTCTGGCTTTGTGCAGACCGGTGAGGCCCGGCTGGTGAAGCAGACGCAGCGTATCCCCATCGAACAGGGGCGTCTGTTTGGTTTTCGTTTTATCATCACCGGCATGAATCCCAATATTGGCCAGCTCCCAGTGGAGCTGGTCGTGACGCATCCGAAAATGGATAAGCCGGATGGCACAAGCTCCACGGGCTATCGCTACACCCTGGGTCTGGGGCTGAATCAGGGTGTTGTGGAAGACCAGACCGGTTATCGTATGAATGAAAAATATGAAATGGTCGAGGGCGAATGGGTGTTCGAATATCTTTTCATGAATAGGCCGCTGATGGTGCAGCGTTTTACCACCTATAAGCCTTGATGTACTAACTGCTAGATGGCTATTGAGGAAACCCTGATTATGGATACTGAACAGAAAGAAAATATGACCCCGCAAGAGGCCTGGACCCGAGGCCTGTTTATGGTGATGTTTTTCATCCTTCTTCAGTTGGCCAAGATAGTGGCCGGGATGGTGGTCGTATTGCAGTTTCTGTTTACGATTTTCACCAACCAGACCAATGACAACCTGCTGCACTTTGGGGGCAGCCTGAGCCGCTACATTTATCAGGTCTGGCGCTTCCTGACCTATAACACGGAGGCCCAGCCCTTTCCGTTTGCGCCATGGCCTGACACGCAGGCGGCGATGGAACTGGAAGAGGCCGTGGCACAGGATGGGCCGGATGAACCCGGAACAGGTGGGGACGATGCCGGGCAACGGGCGCCGGGGAAAGACTGATCCATCTCTCGCAGGGTACCCAACAAGAGAGCGTAACGATGGCCGATATTATTTTGGCATGTCATTCAACCTGGATGGTGAGGAGATAGAGATGGGTGGGCGCGACATGTTTGTCTTCGTGAAGGAAGAAGGCAAGTGGTTGGCGGTGGCGGACCAGTTTTCGTCCTATCCAGAGGAAAATACCTGACAGTTTATTGCCCACGCGCTACCCGGCCATCTGAGCTATAATTCTGGGATAATAGGCACGTAGTCCACCGCACCATCACTGATTCCCCGGGCTCAACTGAGTTTCCCCATGTCGTCCGTCACCCCCCTTTTCAGTTACCGCAAACACTGGGCCGCCCGTTTGGGTACCGCCACCGAGCTGCCCATGTCATGCGAGGAAATGGACGCCCTGGGCCGGGATTCCTGCGACGTGATCCTGGTCACTGGCGACGCCTACGTAGACCACCCCAGCTTCGGTATGGCGGTGATCGGCCGGGTGCTGGAGGCGCAGGGCTTCCGCGTCGGCATCATCAGCCAGCCGGACTGGAACGATGTCGCGGACTTCCGCCGCCTTGGCCGACCCAACCTGTTCTTTGGCGTCACCGGCGGCAACATGGATTCCATGGTCAACCGCTACACCGCCGAGCGCAAACCGCGCTCCGACGATGCCTACACCCCCCATGCCGCCGGCGGCAAACGTCCTGACCGCTCGGTGATCGTCTACAGCCAGCGTGCGCGCGAGGCCTACAAGGACGTGCCGCTGATCATCGGCGGCATCGAGGCCAGCTTGCGCCGCATCGCCCATTACGACTACTGGTCGGACAAGGTGCGCCGCTCGGTGCTGATGGACGCCAAGGCCGACCTGCTGGTGTACGGCAACGCCGAACGGCAGGTGGTCGAGATTGCCCACCGCCTGGCGCGCCGCGAGCCCGTGAGTGAGATCCGCGACGTGCGCGGTACGGCCTTCATCGCCCGCGATGCCGGTGGGCGCCCGGACGGCGTGCCCGCCGGCTGGAGCCTGCTGAATTCCAGTGAGGTGGATCGCCCTGGGCGCATCGAGGCCCACCCCGATCCCTACGCCATGGGCGAGGCCTGTGACAAGGCGGTGGGCGGCAGCGAAACGCCGGACGAAGAGGGCACGGCGGTGGTGGTTGCCGCGCCGCGCCGCCAGCTGCCCGACCCGGCGCGCACCCTGGTGTTGATCCCCGGCTACCACGCCGTGCGCGAAGACCGCGTGCTCTACGCCCATGCCTCGCGCGTGCTGCACCGTGAGACCAATCCCGGCAACGCCATGGCCATCTACCAGTCCCACGGTGAGCGCGGCGTGTGGCTCAATCCCCCACCCATCCCGCTCAGCACCGAAGAGCTGGATGCGGTGTTCGAGCTGCCCTACACGCGCCGCCCGCACAGCGCCTATGGCGACGCGCGCATCCCCGCCTACGAGATGATCCGCTTCTCCGTCAACATCATGCGTGGCTGCTTCGGCGGCTGTACCTTCTGCTCCATCACCGAGCACGAAGGCCGCATCATCCAGAGCCGCTCCGAGGACTCCATCATCCGCGAGGTGGAGACCATCCGCGACCAGGTGCCCGGCTTCACCGGCCACATCTCCGACCTCGGCGGGCCGACCGCCAACATGTGGCGTCTGAAGTGCAAGGATGAGAAGGTTGAGGCCACTTGCCGTCGCCCCTCCTGTGTCTATCCCGGTATCTGCAAGAACATGGATACCAACCAGATGCCGCTGGTACGCCTCTACCGCCGCGCGCGTAAACTGCCGGGCATCAAAAAGATCTTCATTGCCTCCGGCCTGCGCTACGATCTCGCTGTGGAGACGCCGGAATATGTGCGTGAGCTGGTCACCCACCACGTCGGCGGCTACCTGAAGATCGCCCCCGAACATACCGAAGGGGGGCCGCTGTCAAAGATGATGAAACCCGGCATCGGCAGCTATGACCGCTTTAAAAAAATGTTCGATAAGTATTCGCAGGCGGCGGGCAAGGAGCAGTACCTGATCCCCTATTTCATC
>JAJRWE010000009.1 GCA_024276955.1 Gammaproteobacteria bacterium | reverse complement strand
TGGTGAGCAGGCGAATCGCCGCGCGTAATTCATCCTGCCCCAGGGTCTCATTGATGCAGCCGAGGAACAGGGCGACGTCGCCCCGGGTTTTGTTGCGGGGCGGATAATAGCGCTGCCATCCGGGGTTGGCAGGGATCGGGGGGATAGTGTCCAGCGCTTTGCTGAGCCCTGTTTTTTGTGCCCAGCGCAGGCCGGTAAGTGCCGTGCGCAGGATGCGGCGGTGGCCGAGCAGCGCGTGACCGATGCGCTTGCCCAGGTGTTGTCCCCCGGGGCGTTGTGGTTCAAGCAGATCCCGGGCCCGATCCATGATCTCGCCGAACGGCACCTGCGAGGGACAGGCGCGTTCGCAGGCGCGACAACCCAGACAGTGGTCGAGGTGCTCGAACAGGGGAGTGCTGGGCGTCAGCTGTCCCTGATTGACGGCGGCGATCAGCGCCAGGCGACCGCGTGGTGATTCATTTTCGTTCGGGGTCAGGGCATAGGTCGGACAGTGCTGTGAGCAGATGCCGCACATCACGCAGCGGTCGATCTGTTGGTGAAGCGGCTGAGAAAGGGGCAAAGGTGGGTATCCGCAGGGTGTTGGCGTGTGGTGCGCAAAAGGTGGGCTGTGATTGGGCTGTAGTATAGCGTGTGTGCGGGACTCATCCATCGCTTGGTTGTCTTCTTGATCGCATTCGGGGCCAGCGGCTATGCTGCATCCCTTTTTTCAGCTTTTTTGTGTATTGTGCGTACTGATTTATGGCCTATTTCAAATATCATATTTTCTTCTGTACCAATCGCCGTGAGGATGGCTCCGTCTGTTGTGCCAGCGCCGATGCGCAGGCGATGCGGGACTTCGCCGAACAGCGCACCAAGGAACTGGGTATTGCCGGCCGCGAGGGCTGTGTGCGCGTCAATTCGGCGGGTTGCCTGAATCGCTGTGGCGAGGGGCCAGTGGCGGTGGTCTATCCGGATGACGTCTGGTATCGCTATGCCGATATTGATGACGTCAACGAGATTGTCGAAGAGCACCTGCTGCACGGGCGCGTGGTGAAGAGGCTCAAGCTCTGATTTTTTCACGGCCGACTTGTTCCGCTGCGGGAGCGCATTGTGCGTGCCTGGGGGTGAGGCCTGCTCTGATGGGGCACTTTTTTCGGCTGCTTCATTAGGGCCTGAGGCCACGTATCCAGGCCGGATCTATCCCAAATATTACTTTTGCTTGACAAAGAAAATTTTATGTCTCAGGATCAGAGTTCGTCACTGATGGCTGTAGCTGCTTGATTCCTCGTTGAGGATCGCACGGTTATCCTGTGATGGGCCGGGCCAGTGCTAGTGTCCGGCCGATTTTCCGCAAATGGAAAATCTTCCTTCTGGTGGTTTATTGCGCGGCCTTTTGGCCGCGCTTTTTTGTCTGTCACATGCTTGACAGCGGCGCGGGCAGTCCGTACTATTTTGCGCCTTTTCCAAGCCGATTCTTTTGGAGTACAGGCCGACATGAAGACGTTTAGTGCGAAACCCGCCGAGGTTGAGCGTGATTGGTTCGTGATCGACGCGACAGGCAAGACGCTGGGACGTATGGCCACGGAAATCGCCCGTCGCCTGCGTGGCAAGCACAAGCCCGAATACACCCCTCACGTAGACACCGGTGACTACATTGTGGTGGTCAATGCCGGGAAGGTGCGTGTCACTGGCAACAAGGCCAAGAACAAGCTCTACCACCATTACACCGGTTATGTCGGCGGTCTGCGGACCACCACGTTCGAAAAGCTGGTAGAAGCCGCTCCTGAACGCATCATTCAGTTGGCGGTCAAGGGCATGTTGCCCAAAAACCCGCTGGGTCGCACCATGTTCCGCAAGCTGAAGGTGTATGCGGGCCCGGAGCATCAGCACGCCGCCCAGCAGCCGAAGCCGCTGGAAATCTAATCCTTATCTCGCGAACAGAAAGGCGAACAGAAAGCATCATGGCAGATAAACAGTATTACAGTACCGGTCGCCGCAAGAGCTCCACGGCGCGTGTTTTCCTCAAGTCGGGTACTGGCAGCATTACCGTCAATGCCCGTCCTTTGGATGAGTATTTTGGTCGTGAGACCGCCCGTATGGTGGTTCGCCAGCCTTTGCAGGTCGTCGAGATGCCCGAAAATTTCGACATCAATGTCACCGTTTCCGGCGGTGGTAATGGTGGACAGGCCGGGGCCATCCGTCATGGCATCACCCGCGCCTTGATCTAGTATGACGAGACTTTCCGTTCGTTGCTGCGCCGCGAAGGTCTGGTGACGCGTGATGCCCGCCAGGTCGAGCGCAAGAAAGTGGGTCTGCACAAGGCGCGCAAGCGTCCGCAGTTCTCCAAGCGTTAAATTGTTGTTGTGGCCGGGCCCTGCAGGGCCCGGCTGTGTGCGCCGAACCTGTTTGGCGTGGTAATGTCGCCGGGCCTTTCCGGTATCCCTTGATGGCGGATCGTCTAACGGCAGGACAGTGGACTCTGACTCCACTAATCTAGGTTCGAATCCTAGTCCGCCAGCCATCTTTCGTCTCTGCCTGTGTGAGGCCCTTTTTGGCCCGCTCTGCCGTTCCTTTCGTAAATATGCGTGCACTTGCTGGCACGGGTAAAATCTTTGCTTGCGTCGATGATGGCAGCTGGTATAAGTTGCCGCGACGGCGGTGTCTAGCGGCACCCGCGATTCCCAATGGAGATCTGTAATGGTTGTGTGGCGCAGGCTTGCTGCTTCAGTTGCTTTGGTTTTCACCCCGGTGGTGGCTTTGTCCGCCGATGTCAGCGTATATGGCTCCGCCAACGTGGAGCTGGCGTCGTACCAGGACAAGCGGCCGAAGGCCGAAAGGCTGCCAGACTACCAAGGGCTGCGGGTCGAAGACAATACGCGTGGCCGCTTCGGTATCAAGGCCGCGGAAGACCTGGGTGGCGGCATGTCCAGTTTTGCCCGCTTTGAGTGGGAGCTGAGTACTGCCACGAATACCTCCCCCAATGCCGCAGAAGATACCAATGCCTCGTTGACCCAGCGCATGTCCTATGTCGGGATTGCCGGCAGGTTCGGTTCCGTGTTGGCGGGCAACCTGAAATCGCCTTATAAATACACTGGAGGTGTCAAATACGACCCCTTTGTTACCACGGCCCTTGAGGCGCGAGGCAATGGAGGGATGACCGGTGAGGTGCTGGGCGGCGGCGGGGCATTCGGGCATGAAGACTTCCTTGATAAAATGGTTGCCTATGAGTCCCCGCGAGGCCCTGTAAGGGGGCGCATCGCCTATGGCTTTGAACAAGAAGACAATGCGCTCTCGCTGGATTTGATGTTTAAGCGGGGTGGTTGGGAAGCCTTTATTGCTTATATTGATTCGGGTAACCGGAAAAATCCGCTCACGTCCCAGTCTTTTGACTACCGGGCGGCGAAGCTTGGTGGTCAGTACCGCAGCGAGAATGAGGCGCATCGGCTTTCATTGCAGTACGAATACATTGAAGACGCCTCCGATGGTACGACGAGTAAGCCTTCTCTATGGTTTCTGGGTTACCAGTTCACGCTCGGCAAGATGCTTCTCGCGGCGCAGGTGGGGCGTTCGAGTGGCGATGCCCTCACGACGCAGGAAACCCGTTATGCGGCCACCGGCGCTATCTATAAATTCAGTGCTGACACAAGGATTTACACGGGTTACCGCTTCAGTAAGGATCTCGATGCCGTGTTTACCCTCGGTCTGCGGAAAGATTTCAAGTCTTGATGTTTTGGCTGAAAGTTAACAATATTGCTGGTAATGAATAACGGGGCTTGCACGCCCCGTTCTTATGTCCGGGGTGAATATCAGGTGAATCTGCAGAGCTTGTTTCGATGGGGTTTTATCTTGGCCGTGCTGGGCCTTCTGGCGGCCTGTTCTGCGGGGGGCGTGAAAGAAGAAAGCGGGCCGATCTATTGGCCCAAGCCGCCGGAGCAGCCGCGTTTTGTCTATGCGGCGAGCTTGCGGAATGAGAATAGCCTGAAGTCGCTGAGTGCCGCGGATAAGATGCGTCACAGGATCTCCGGCTATATCGAGAAAAAAGAAATCTTTATGAAGCCCTTCGGTGTCGCGGCGCACAATGGCTCGGTGGCGGTAACCGACACGGTGCTGAGGCGCGGCTATATCTTCAATTTCTGGCGGAAAAAACTTTATACCTTCGGCGTCGTGGGTCCCGAGGGCGTCCTTGTGAAGCCCATGGGGGTTGCCATGGATGAGCAGCAGAACATCTACGTGGCCGATGTCGGTATGCGCAAAGTGCTGATTTATGACGCTATGGGCATGTATCTGCGCGCTGTGGGGAGCGCAGAAGACTTTGATCGGCCGGTTGGGGTGGCGGTTACGGCCGACGGATCGAGGATTTATGTGATTGATGCCGGCGGTATTGACAGTCAGCGACACCGGTTGGTGATTTATGACGGCGACGGCCAACGGCTGGCCATTGTTGGCAAGCGGGGCGGGGGGGATGGTGAATTCAATCTGCCAACGCATGTGGCGGTGGCGCCGGATGGTACGGTGTATGTCCTTGATGGCGGCAATTTCCGCATCCAGGTATTTACGCCCGAAGGCGAGTATTTGCGCAGTTGGGGAAAAGTTGGGCGCAATTTTGGTGACCTGGCCCGCCCCAGGGGGCTGGCAGTGGATCGTACTGGCAACATCTATGTGGTCGATGCCGCCTACCGTAACTTCCAGATATTCAACCCGCAAGGGCAGTTGCTCCTGTCCATTGGCGGTGAGGGGCTGGAAGATAAGCCGGGGCAGTTTGCCTTGCCGGCGGGAATTGCCGTGGATGAACGAGGTTTTGTCTATGTGGTGGATCAGCTGTTCAAGAAGGTTGATGTATTCCGGCGACTGCCCGAACAGGAGGCGACAGAAATCATGGCCACAGAGGCGGTCTATCGGTAGTTTCAGGCGGAAAAATCACCACCGGATTTTTTATTTTTATTCTGTGACGGCCGTCACAGTTCTAGCCAGACAGGGGTGTGCTGGATGCCGGGAGTGTGCGCTGTACCTCATTTTTTTCCCAGGATTATTTGGGCCGCTTGAGTTGCTCGCCGTATGTGCTCTAGTGCCGGCATTTGTTGGAGTTCACGTGAGTGGTGTGTTGACATGGGTTTTGTATGCGTGCTAAAAATATACCTCATTACAGGAGTAGCGTAATTACCCGTGCCGTGTGCAGGTTTATGGAGCGGGGTATGTACGGGATTGTATTTAATAGCCAAGAAGTAAATTTTGAGACCATAGGGGGTTTCTGATGAAACAAAAATTTTTAAAGTCGGTGGTTGCGACGGCAGTACTGGGTGCGGCAATGTTTGCCGCTGGTGGCGCGTTTGCCGGGATTGCCAACACCAAGCACAACCTGGGTGCGGAAGGCACTGGCACTAATATGACGGCGGCTACGGGAGAGATCTGTGTCTTCTGTCATACGCCTCACGGTGCCGATACGGGCGAGGGTGTGGCGGTGCCGTTGTGGAATAAGTCGCTGTCCGATCCGTTGGTCTACACAACCTATGATGACCTGGGTACATCCACCTATGATGCCGCGCAGGCTACAGTCGGCTCGGTGACGCTGGCCTGTCTGACCTGCCACGACGGTACGCAGGCGATTGATAACATCATCAATGCGCCGGGCTCCGGCATGTATGACAGTACTGGCGGCGGCACAGGTGGCAGGACTGAGGCGGATGGTTGGACCTGGAATTCTGGCGGCCCCGTCGATGCGACTGGCACGCTTCTTTCAGGCGTTATCACCAACCTCGGTACCGATCTGACCAATGATCATCCGGTCAGTATGCAGTACGGTGGTGGTGGTATCTCGGCGTCCAATTCCGCCGGTCCTATGCGCGACTCGGACTTCAAGATGCCTAAACAGGTTACCGGCATTAATCGCTGGTATGTCGACAACGATTTCATGGAGGCTAACGGCACTGGTTCTACTACGGATGTACTTGATGTGTGGGACTTCAAGCTCTACACGCGCAATACCTCTGGTCTCACCAGCGAGAATGGTGTGGCCTTTGCCGGAGAGGACGAGCCCTTCGTCGAGTGTGGTTCCTGCCATGATCCGCATTTGGAAACGACGACCTTCCTGCGTATTTCCACGGCGGCCCAAGGCGGTAACATGTCCAATGCCGGAAGTCAGATCTGTCTCGCATGTCACACCAAATAACGCGGGATTGATTGCTCGTTGAGTCATTGAGGCTGGCAGCCTTGCGGGGGAACCCGCGGGCTGCCAGCCTTTTCTTTTTGCCATTATTACTGTTTAGGACATCTTAAAAGTGGATTTAAAAGTGGATAAAGGGTTGTCTGCTCGTTTACTGTTGTTGCTCCTGGCGTGGATATTTGCCACGTCTTCTGTGTCTGCGGCCGATGCTGATGTTAAGGCGCCACAGGAAAAGAAAGATGGAGGGGAGAGGCTGAGTTATCTTGCCATTATTGATGGCGAAGAAATCCCTATTGGTGAGTATGTGTCCGCCCTGCGCCGGGGAATGCAGCAGCGCTTCTATCATGGAACGATCCCGGAGGAAGAGCAGAAAAAATTCTATAAGGAAGTAGCCGATGAGCTGATTCAGCGCTTCCTTCTGGTGCGAGAAGCCAGAAAGCGCAATATTCAGCCGGATGCCGATGCCGTTGAGGCGGCGGTAAAGGGATATGACGAAAAGTTCCAGGAAGACCCGGACTGGGCTGCAGCCAGAGAGAAAGTGCTGCCCCGGATGCGCAGCAAGCTGGAGGCGGATAGCCTGGTGTTGCGTCTGGAAGAGCAGGTAAAGGCGGTGAAAAGACCCACCGAGAGGGAATTGAAAGAATTCTACGAGTCCAACCAAGCGCTATTCACGACACCGGAGCGTGTGAAAGTGTCCCTGATTTTATTGCGGGTGGATCCATCGTCCACCAGCGAGGTGTGGCAGCAGGCAAGTGAAGAGGCATCCGCCATTGTGGCGCGCCTGACGAAAGGGGCCGACTTTGCGGAGTTGGCGCGGATTCATTCGAGCGACGAGTCTGCGCAGAATGGCGGCGATATGGGATATACGCATTCAGGCATGCTGGGCGATGCCGCACAGAAGGTGCTGGATATCATGGAGGTCGGTGATACCTCCGCGCCGGTCATGATGCTTGAGGGTGTCGCCATTTTCCGTTTGGAGGACCGGATAACCCCGGAGCTGAATCCTTTTGCCGCGGTACGTGAGCGCGCGGAACAGCTTTATATGCGCGAAATGGGTGACAAGGCCTGGGAAAATCTGATCGGTGAGTTGCGTTCCAGGGCGAAGATTGAGGTTAACGACGCCCCTTGGCGCTGATCGGTTATTGGTGTGCGTACCTTTGAATTCGGTGGACTGCTGCTGGTGGGTATACGCCGGTTTTGACCGTTGGGGCGAATGCGTCGTGAGGTCAACGAAAATTTATTGTCATGTGAGGTTGTTTGCTAGCTGGCCAATTTTGCAGACGTAGCGGCCTATGCCAAAGAAAAGCACCAACAGTAGGCACTTTAGGCGGCGCTGAGAGGCGGAGAAAGGCGCTGTTGTAAGTTGTGGGATTAAGTGACTGCCTGCGCGAGGGTGGTTTCGAGCCCTTTTGGGGCAGTGGGGGAGGGCGATGAATCAGCTGGATGGTACGGTTTGGCCTTGTCGTCGCGGGTCTTTTCATGGCTAAGGGCAGGCAGGGCAGTGGTTGTATTGCTGTGCCTTTTCGGCGGGTAGGGGCCTTGATGGTGATGGGCTGCGCGCTGGCGGCCTTGCCGTTTGGTGCTGCGCAGGCGGCTTTTTCGTCATTCGTGCCCCTCAACTGGGGGGGTAGCATCAGCTATAGCTATGGCTATGTAAGCGCTGCAACGGAGTCTGAACGGATGCAGATACTCGGCACCGTGAATGCGGGGGGGTATATCTGGCAACCCTGGTTCGCGACCACATCTGCCGCGCTGAGTCTTGGTTTGACCAACTCCGAGACAACCACTGCGAGCACAGATTCCAACTCGGCGACGGGTACGTTCTCTTTTAGTGTTTTTCCATTCAGCCGGTTTCCCTTCTCGCTAACCTATACGCGCAGCGACAGTCGAACAGCCTCTTTCTCCGATTTGACACAGCTGACGGGCAATTTATACCACCAGCTATCCCGCTTGTCCCTGCGCCAGCTGTACACCTCGCGCGGAGGATCACTATCAACCCTTTGGTATTACCGGAGTGATTTTTCCGGTGCGCAGGTTTCGTCTCTGACAGAAACGTATGGACTGACCCATCAGGTGCAGTCGGCACCGAACACGTGGTTACTGGCCGCAAGCTACGTGACGAGCGAGAGTTCGGAGAGTCGCTTAAAGCCAGAGTCGCTGGTGTTGTCGCTAAATCATGTTTATAGCCCAGGCCCCGAAAGCGGTGTGACTAATCTGCTCACCTATTTGGCCGCGGATTCAGGTGTGTCCGAGGCAAGCGTTACGCAGGGTTCGAGTACGTTTTACTGGCGGCCTGAACACCGGGCTCTGAATGTAACGGGCGGGGTTCGTGCATCCAAAACGGCATCAAAGAGTGGTTCAGACCGAAGGAGCCTCGATACGAATCTTGGTGTGAACTATCGGATAACCCGGCGGGCGAATATAAGAGCCGGCCTAACGGTCGGGACGGCGGAAAGCGATAATTTCCAGTCCTTGACATCAAGCCAGTCCCTGGGGATAAATTATTCCTCACACCGCTATCCGTTGGGGGCGGGTTTTGCTTGGGGGTGGGGGACGTCGGCTACGGCAGGCAATACCTTGTCCCGAACGGATTCGTTGGGGGCCAAGGAAACGAGCAGCACCCGCTCGGCCGGTGGTGGTCTTACGCACAATCTAACCGGGCAATGGGCTCCAGGGCGCGCCAGCTCACTGACCATGGGGTTCTCGCAGGGTCTGTCGGCGAGTAAGAGTTCCGCCGTAGATGAGGTTTCCAGGACATTCAACAATAGTTTCAATCTGAGTAGTAACTATCGCGGGCGGCGGGGATCCACCTATGGGAGTTTACAGGTGTCGGACTCTCGTTCTATGGGAGAGAGGGAGTCTGTGTTCCAGCGGGTAGCCGTAACTTTGTCGCAAGATCTGTCTATCAGTAGATTGAGCACTATGACGGGAAATGTCGCCCTAGACGCCAACCGCCAGGAATATCAGCTGGCATCAGGCGACACAGAGGCGGGTTATCGGCGATATGCCAATTTAGGTCTTTATTACCGTCACCAGCGCCCCTTTGGCATATACAACCTGCGTTTTCTCTCCCGATTCAGTGCCAGTAAAGAGATTGGTGATGATATTCCTTCACAGAGACTGGACTGGGATAACCGTTTTCAATACAGTCTAGGGCTTCTGAACACGACGGCGAGCTTTCGTATGACACAGAATGGCGAAGGAGTTCCGGTGAAATCACTTTACTTTCAGGCTACCCGCAGCTTTTGATGTGGGGTAGTATGCTCGGGGTGTACTGACAATAATTATTCAGTTTTGGCTTTTGATTTAATGACGATGGAGGGAGGCTCTATGTACAAGTCGGCACTTATAGGCTTGCTGAGTATGTTGGCTGCTATGGCGCTGCCGCAAGCGGCCCAGGCGGAATACGCCGATGTGGTGATGAATAACTACTCGGATGCAGCAGGTATGCGCCCCGTGGTATTCCCGCACTGGTATCACAGGATTCGTTTTCGTTGCAAGGTTTGCCATGCAGATCTCGGCTTCAAGTTCAAGGCGGGCGGCAATAAGATCACCATGGCCAAGATCATTGATGGTCAGTTCTGTGGCGCCTGCCACAATGGTGAAATTTCCTGGTCCGTTGAGAACTGCGGTATGTGCCACTCAGGTATTGCCGGCACACCGACCCAGATTCATGGCAGTACTGTTCAACGGTTGGTTGCGCCGACTTATAAAAAGTTAGGCAAATAAGCTAACAACGAAGGGTTATTACAATGAAAATGAAACAATTCTTCTTGGGAGTTGTGGCTTTAAGCGTGTTGCCGGTCGTTGCTATTCAGGTAGAGGCCGCTCAGCCGCCACTAAAAGAAGTGAAGGCCGCAAAAGGCCATGTGAGTACGGCAAATACCTTTAACCGCTTGCTGAAAAAGCCCATGGCCAAGAATCTGCCTCCCGCAGAGGACGGTATTCACGATGCTGATAACGACAATACACATGTCCTGCAGCCGCCAAAGATCGCCTATGACGGCCTTCCGACAACGCCATTCGGCAACTATGTGGACTGGGTGAAGGCGCTGGACACCAACCTTTTGCAGCCTCGTTATGATCGTTTTGATCCCACGATTGAGCCCTTGGTGATGGATCTGGATATCGTCCGCGAGGTGAAGTCGACGGTGCCGGATGTGGTGTTTCCGCACAAGCCGCATACCCAGTGGCTGCATTGCTCGAACTGTCACCCAAAGATCTTTATACCGCAGCGTAAGGCAAATGTGATGAATATGTCCGGCATCCTGCTGGGCCAGCAGTGCGGCGTGTGTCACGGCAAAGTGGCATTCCCGGTGACCACTCAGTCATGCACCAAGTGTCATTCCAAGCCTAAACCGGCTGACTGGAAGCCGCCACAAAGTGAGACAAGCCTAAAGGATCCTTGGCGTTAACCGATCCCATGTAGTGGTGGCGGGATATTTTGGCCAGGTATCAAGGGTGGTATTAGCGGCGCGAACTTTTTGTTCGCGCCGTTTCTCTAATGTGCATAGCACTGCTTGTTCATTTTCGCTTCTACGTTTATTCGGTTCAATAGGCTGGCGGGTATCGTGATTATGTTGAATTCATCCATTAAAACCATTTTGATCCTGGCATTCCGTCAATATCACCTTGCCGGAGCGGTGGTATTTCTTTCCGTGTTTGGTCTCTGGGGCTGTGCCAGCAATGAGACACGGACATCGCCAGTAGAGGATGCGGTACAGGACGAGGCTACAGCGCCGGCTGAGACGAAGGCTATTATTGAGGCCGTGGAAGATACGGTCTCCTCTGTGGCGCAGGGTTCTCAGGGTGAGAAGTCTGATGCCGCATCTGTTGAGACAATGCCGGTGAAAGAGGTTCGTGACTCGACAATGTCTATAGAAGCCATGCCCGCCGCAGTGGCTGCTGATGGGGCTGCAATTGATAAAGAGGCGGGGAAAGCCGTGTCGGCTGTTCCTGCCGCCAGTGCTAAGCCGATAAAGGCCGGGCCCGGGCAATATGTCGTTACTTTAGTCAAAAAGGATCCGAGTCACCCTGCCTACGGCAAAGGGCATGCGATGGGGTTCAGTATTGATGGTGTGCCGGGGAAGTCGATTATTCTCGAGCGCGGCAAGACCTATGCGTTTCTGATCAAGACGGACCCCAAGCATGATGTCTATCTTTCCAGCAAGGAAATAGGCTGGGGCAGTGCCCCGGTAGTTGAAGGTGTACAAGGGGCTAATACATATAAGGGCACGATGACGTTTACCCCCGGCAAAAACACCCCGGGCAAGGTTTATTATGCCTGTCGGAATCACCCGTATATGGGGGCAACTCTGTATATCGTGGAACCCGGTGAGACCGTCGAGATCGAGGCGGTGACCGCAACGACAGCTCCCAAAAAGACACAGGTGTCGGAAGCAAAGGTCAAACAAAAGCTGATGTTTGCGGACATGATGATCAATGGTAAGGGTGCCAAAAGAGTACTTGCCAGCAATAATGGGGAGGCCAAGAGCTTGCTCGCTTCCGCCAAAAAAGATTTGGCCGCCAGCCGGGAAAAGCTGCTTGCCGGGGCGCTGCCCGAGGCCCTGGCCCTGGCAGACCAGGTGGTAAAGGGCGTCGGTGCGGCATCGAAGATGGTACCCAGTGAAGATGCGATCGCGCAACTTTCACAGCGTCATGACGAACTCTTGCATGAAATCGAGGATTTCGAGGCGTCTTATGACAGTAATTACGCTCGCATGGCCAAAGCCGGGAGCGTTCCCAAGGAT
>JAJRWE010000113.1 GCA_024276955.1 Gammaproteobacteria bacterium | reverse complement strand
CTTGTACATGGATCTTGCGTACCACGCCGATCTCCAACGGCTGGATGATCTTGTCGCGGCCGCCGGGGATGATCTTGCCCTGGGCGGTGGCGACGATATCCACCTGGCCGATGATGGCCCAGGCGATGGCGATGACGGTCAGCAGCAACAACAACCAGATGATGAAGCGGCCGATGGGAGACGGCGGGGTTTCCTGCACCTCCAGGGCGGCGGGGAGGAATTCGTATTCGTGGTTATCTCTCATGTTTCTCCTCACCCTGGCCGTCGGTCACTGCGCCCTCGTCGCCTAAAGCGCCTACTGTTGGTACCCTGCCGGCCACATGGCCCAGGCCAGCCTCTCGCCCGGTTCCCGGGCTCACCTTCTCCCTGTGGCCGTCTCCCCTCAGGGAAGGAATGGCTGATTCATCGCTTTGATAGCCGTGCAGTTTGGCGTAGAGACCTTGTTGCGCGAGCAGTTCCTGATGGTTGCCCGTTTCAACAATCTGACCCTTGTCCATGACGATGATCTGGTCGCAGCCGCGCACGGTGCTGAGCCGGTGGGCGATGATGAACACGGTGCGATCTTTGCAGATGGCGCGCATGTTCTGCTGGATAATGCGCTCGGACTCGTAGTCCAGGGCACTGGTGGCTTCATCGAAGATGAGGATGCGGGGGTTGGTAAGCAGGGTTCGGGCGATGGCGATGCGTTGACGCTGGCCACCGGAAAGATTGCTGCCGCGCTCGCCCACCCGGCTGTCATAGCCTTCCCGAAGTTCGACGATGAACTCGTGCGCGCCGGCCAGTTTGGCGGCCTGCACCACGGACTCCATGCTCACCGCCGGATCGCTGAGGGCGATGTTGTCGCGGATGGTGCGGTTGAAGAGGAAGTTTTCCTGCATCACCACACCAATGCTACGCCGCAGCCAGGCGGGCTCGACCAGGGCGAGATCAACGCCATCGATGAGCACACGGCCGCTCTCGGGGACGTGCATGCGCTGGATGAGTTTGGTGAGAGTGCTCTTGCCGGAACCAGAACGGCCGACGATGCCGATCACCTGTCCGGGCGCCACGTCCAGCGAGACCCGGCGCAAGACTTCCGGCGCATCCGGCTGGTAGCGGAACACCACCTGGTCAAAGGTGACCCGCCCCTGCAGGCTTGGCAGAGAGGCGCGGTTGGGGTTGTAACCCGGTTCTGCCTTGGCATTGAGAATATCACCCAGGCGCTGCACGGAGATGCCGGCCTGCTGGAAGTCCTGCCACAGTTGCACCAGGCGCAGAATCGGCCCGCTGACCCTGCCGGCCAGCATGGTAAAAGCAACCAGTTGGCCGACGCCGGTACTCCACCCAGGTAATATTGACGGATGCAGAGCCTCCCAAACGTGTCCAGGCAAGGCGCCGTTCGCAGATAATGGTTGTTCCATTAACAAGAACGGCAACGCCGCATGGGCGCGTTTGGGGGACTCCCTTCGGGCGGGCCGGAAAGGGGGCATCCACGGCGTTGCATCTCTTGGCAATGGAACCACCATTACCGGCGAGATGCGCCTTGTGGCTAACCCCTTTCCGACCCCCTGCACCCGTCAATATTACCTGGGTGGAGTACTAGGCCACCTTCGATAACCAGCCGTGCACCGAACCATAGCAACAGCGCATAGGTGATCTTGTTGATCAGGCCGGCGGTCTGATTGGCGATATTCCCCAGGTTGTCGGCACGGAAGGCGGCGCGCACATAGCCCGCCAGTTGTTCTTCCCATTGGCGGCGCATCTGTGGTTCCACGGCCATGGATTTGAGGGTTTCCACGCCATTGACGGATTCCACCAGAAAGGCCTGGTTCTCCGCGCCGCGATTGAATTTCTCATCGAGACGCGCACGCAGAATCGGCGTGACGATGATGGACAGCAGGATATAGAACGGCAGTGCGCCGAGCACGATCCAGGTCAGTGTCGGACTGAGGTAGTACATTACGGCGAAAAACACGAAGGTGAACAGCAAGTCCACGGTCAGGGTGAGTGCGGAACCGGTAATGAACTGACGGATGCTTTCCAGCTCGCGCACCCGCGCCACAGTCTGCCCCACCTGGCGCGCCTCGAAGTAGCTGATGGGCAGGGCCAGCAGGTGCCGGAACAGGTTGGCGCCCAGCTTGACGTCGATGCGATGGGTGGTGTGGGAGAACAGGTAAGTGCGCAGGCCGCCGAGCAACACCTCGAAGATCGACACCACGATGAGGCCGAACACCAGCACGTCGAGGGTGTTCAATCCCTTGTGCACCAGCACCTTGTCGATAATGACCTGGAAGAACAACGGTGTGGCCAGCGCCAGCAGCTGGATGAAGAACGAGGCCAGCAGGACATCGCCGAGCAGTTTTTTGTGCTTGAGGATTTCCGGGATAAACCAGCTGAAGTCGAACTTGCGCAGTTCGTCGAGCAGCCCGGCGCGGCGGGTGAACAGGATCAGCTCACCGGACCAGGCCTGTTCGAAGAGTTCACGCGGCAGGGACAGGGGCCGCTGCTCCAGTGGATCCTGGATGAGCACGTGGTCGCCGTCTATCTTGCCCAACACGAAATAGTGGCCATCCTTGTGGCGGGCGATGGCGGGCAGGGTCAGTTTGGATAACCGTTCCCAGCGGCTGGTCACCACCCGCGCCTTGAGGCCCAGCAATTTGGCGGCCCGCAGGATTTCCTGATCAGAAAAAGGCGCGTCAGTTGAGGCGAATTCGTGCTGCAGTTGCTGAGGATCAGCGGGAATACCGTTGACACCGGCGAGGATCACTGTGCAGACGAGGCCGGTATCAATCGAGGTGTTTTGTGTGGCCGAGTGGGGCATATAATAACTTCCGCTCCCTGAGAATTACCGATATCCCTAGTCCAGATTCCCCGAACCTGCATCGATATTGGAGTGTACGAACCCACGTAGATTACACGGCAAAACCAGGGGGATCGACAGGAAAATAGCGGTAATATTTCACATTGCCGCCATTGCATACCCTTAACACCGACCGAAGACACCCGTTCAAGCCGTGATCGGCTTATAATGACGCCATGAACGACGAACAACTCCTGCGCTACAGTCGGCAGATCATGCTGCCCTCCATGGATTTTGAGGGACAGCAGCGCCTGTTGGACAGCCATGCCCTGATCATCGGCCTCGGCGGACTGGGCTCGCCCGTGGCCATGTACCTGGCGGCCGCCGGCGTTGGCCACCTGACCCTGGCGGATTTCGACACGGTGGATCTGACCAACCTGCAGCGTCAGATCATCCACGGGCACGATGACATCGACCGACTCAAGGTGGAATCCGCAGCCGATAGTCTGCGGGCGCTGAATCCCGACACACAGGTCGATACCCTGCAGGAACGGCTGGAAGGCGAAGCCCTGCAGAAGGCGGTGCATGATGCCGATATCGTGCTCGACGCCAGCGACAACTTCACCACCCGCTTCGCCATCAACGCCGCCTGCGTGGCCGAGCGGACGCCGCTGATATCCGGTGCCGCGGTGGGGCTGGACGGACAGATCACCGTGTTCAGCAATGACGCCGACAGCCCCTGCTATCGCTGTCTCTATGACGACAAGCCTGACAACGCCCCGGAGGGCAGCTGGGCCAACTGCAGCGCCAGTGGCGTACTGGCGCCGCTGGTGGGCGTGATCGGCAGCATGCAGGCGCTGGAGGCAATCAAACTACTGGCGGGTATCGGCAAACCCCTGACCGGCCGTCTGCTGATCCTCGATGCGGCCCGCCTGGAGTGGCGGGAGATGCGTTACCGCAGGGATGCCCACTGTCCCATCTGCGCCGCAACTGCATAGCGTGTTTGTTGCGGTATCCCCCGGAGATGACATGACCCCGATTCACTTTCCCCGCCCCCTTATCAACCAGATTCTGCAACAGGCGCAGCAAGCCGAAGACAGCGAAGTCTGCGGACTGGTTTCCGCCCGCGACGGGCAGCCCGTGCACTGCTACCCGGTGGTCAACGCCGCCGCACAGCCCGCACATCGTTTCCGCATGGATCCACAGCAGCAAATCGAGGCCATGCGCCAGATGCGCGAGCGGGGTGAAGAGCTGTTCGCCATCTACCATTCCCACCCGGACGCACCCGCCCTGCCCTCGGCCACGGACCTGCGCGAGGCGGCCTATCCTGACGCCCTCTACATCATTATTTCCCTAGCCACCGAGGGCACCCTGGAGATGCGCGGTTTCCGCCTGCGCAACGACAGGATCGAGGACATCGACATAGCCGTGGAATAACTACAGCCCCCCGACAAAGGCCATGGCAAGGCGTTCTACCTTGCCAAGACACAGGGCCGCGACCGCTTTATCATCTTTGGCCAAACAGCAAAGGAAGGAATTCCTGCGCCGAGGCAAGCAGGATTGGCAATCAGTGGTGCATCGAAGAGCCACCCGATACAGGCCTATCTGCAAATAGCGCCTCCGCATCCACGGCATCAAAGACATATTTCTGGTTACAGAACTCACAGGTCACATCGACCACACCGCGCTCCCCGATGAGGCCAAGCATCTCATCGTGACCCAGCATGCGCAGGGTATTCTCCACCCGTTCGAATGAGCAACTGCAGCGAAATGCCACCGGCAACGCCTCGAACAGGCGTACATCCTCTTCAAAAAAGAGCCTATGTAGGACCTCATGGGCATCCAGCCCCAGCAGTTCTTCATCCTTCACCGTGTCGGCCAGCTGCACGATACGCGGCCAGCCATCTTCGTCTTCGCCTTCCTTCCGCGCCGGCATGCGTTGCACCAGCAGGCCGGCGGCCGCATATTCATCGGCCGCCAGCCAGAGACGGGTTTCCAGCTGCTCGGACTGGGCCAGATAGCGCTCGATGGCGTCGGCGATACTGTCGCCCGCCACATCGACCACGCCCTGGTAGCGTTCACCGCTGCGACGCTGCTCGATGGTGATCACCAGCTGCCCCGTGCCCATCAACTGATGCAGCGGCCCAGGCTCGATATCGCCCTCCCAGCGCAGCAATCCGCGCATCAGGCGCTCGCTGCTACACTCCACCACGCCCAGCGTCACCGGCCCGGAACCCTGTAATTGCAAGGTCAGCGAACCCTCGAATTTCAGCCGTGCCGTCAGCAGCGCGGCGGCAACCATTATCTCGCCCAGCAGGCGATACAAGGGCGCGGGATACTCGTGGCGTTTCAATACCTCGCGCCAGGTGGCGTCAAGGTGCACCACATCACCGCGAATGGCGGCGTGCTCGAAAAGAAAATTGTGCAGGGTGTCGCGTTCTTTCATGGCATCACAGCAAAGACTGGAATCATCATCGGGCCGGTAGCGGTAGGAGCGGGCCATGCCCGCGATGTTTCATGTTTCAACACAGAGGCACGAAGGGTGCCACCGAGGATTTAATAAAGAGTTTAATAAATTGTGGGAGCGGCTTCAGCCGCGAAGGATATGCCACCTCTTTTTCGCGGCTGAAGCCGCTCCCACAGTTTTGTTGCTAACATTTTCTGCCAAGTAGACCGTTCATCGCGGGCATGGCCCGCTCCTACGGCGCAGGAACTAGCCCTTGAGCTTGGCCTTGAGCAATTCGTTGACCTGCTGCGGATTGGCCTTGCCCCGGGTGGCCTTCATCACCTGGCCGACGAAGAAGCCGAAAAGCTTGTCCTTGCCACCGCGGTACTGTTCCACCTGACCGGGATTGGCGGCAATGATCTCATCGATGATGGGCTCGATGGCGCCGGCATCGGTGATCTGCTTCAGACCCTTGGCCTCGATCACCGTATCGGCATCGCCCTCACCGGCCCACATGGCCTCGAACACTTCCTTGGCGATCTTGCCGGAGATGGTGTTGTCGCTGATGCGCAAAATCATGCCACCGAGCATCCCGGCACTGACGGGGCTGTCGGCAATATCCTGGCCGCCTTTATTCAGCGCGCCGGTCAGTTCACCCATCACCCAGTTGGCAGACAACTTGGCGGCGCCATCGGCAGCCACCACCACGGCCTCGAAGTATTCCGCAATCTCGCGCGAGGCGGTGAGCACGCCGGCATCGTAGGCACCAAGTTCGAATTCATCGACGAAGCGCTGACGCTTCTCGTCCGGCAGCTCCGGCAGCGTCGCCTTTACCGTGTCGAGAAAGGCCGGCTCGATCACCACCGGCAACAGATCGGGATCAGGGAAGTAACGATAATCGTTGGCCTCTTCCTTGCTGCGCATGGCGCGAGTAATATCCTTGTCGGCGTCATACAGGCGTGTTTCCTGGACGATTTTTACACCACTCTCTAGCACGTCAATCTGCCGCTCTATCTCGAAGTTGATGGCCTTTTCCACGAAGCGGAAGGAGTTGATGTTTTTCAATTCCGTGCGCGTGCCCAGCTCTTCCTGGCCCATGGGGCGCACGGAGACATTGGCATCGCAGCGGAAACTGCCTTCCTGCATGTTGCCGTCGCAGATTTCCAGATAGCGCACCAGCGAATGGATCTTGCGCATGTAGGCCACCGCCTCTTTGGCGGAACGCATGTCCGGCTCGGAGACGATCTCCAGCAGCGGCGTGCCGGCGCGGTTGAGGTCGATACCGGTCATGCCGTGGAAATCCTCGTGCAGGGATTTTCCGGCGTCCTCTTCCAGATGTGCACGGGTCACATTGATGCGCTTGCTGCCACCGTCTTCCAGGTCGATATCGATATGGCCACCTTCAACGATGGGCAGCTCGAATTGACTGATCTGATAGCCCTTGGGCAGGTCAGGATAGAAATAATTTTTGCGCGCGAATACCGAGCGCGGTGCCACCCGCGCACCGATGGCCAGACCGAACTTGGCGGCCATGCGCACAACCTCTTTATTCAATACCGGCAGCACACCCGGCAGCCCCAGATCCACGGCGCAGGCCTGAGTGTTGGGCGCCGCGCCGTAGGCGGTGGAGGCGCCGGAGAATATCTTGCTTTTGGTGGCAAGCTGGGCGTGGATCTCCAGCCCGATGACGACTTCCCAATTGCCTTGCCACGGAGGCACAGAGGACACAGAGGTATTCATAAGACAAACCTTTTGATGCCGTTTTTAAGTAAGCTGGAGTTAACGTTGATCAATAGACCAACATCATCGAATTTTCCCAGCCGCATATAACCCAATAGTTGCGCTTCGAACACAGGCTCATAACGATCCACGCTCTTCAGTTCTATGACCACCCGATTCTCCACCAGCAAGTCGAGCCTGCAATCGCCTATCCGGCATTCTTTGTAATATACCGGCAGTTGTTTTTATTGCTGAAATCAAAGTCCCGCCCTCTCCAGCTCGATGCAAAGTGCAGACTCATACACCGACTCCAGCAATCCCGGCCCCAGTGTTCTGTGAACCTCAATCGCACAACCAATGACCTTTTCCGTGATCTCATTGTTTTCCATTTCTCTGTGTCTCTGTGGCTAAAAGCCTTCGGGAATTCGCTCATGCCAATCCGTTGACTGCTGAAATTTATGCGCCACGTTGAGCAGGCGCGCCTCGTCGAAATAGTTGCCAATGATCTGCAGGCCTACCGGCAGGTCGTTGACGAAGCCGGCGGGGATGGACATGCCGGGCAGACCTGCCAGGTTGGTGGCGATGGTGTAGATGTCCGACAAATACATACTCACTGGGTCATCGCTTTTAGCGCCCAGCGCGAAGGCCACGTCGGGGGCGGTGGGACCCATGATCACGTCTACCTGCTCGAAGGCCTGCTTGAAGTCGTCGCTGATGAGCTGGCGCATCTTCTGCGCTTTCAGATAATAGGCGTCG
>JAJRWE010000112.1 GCA_024276955.1 Gammaproteobacteria bacterium | reverse complement strand
GATGATCGCAAAAATGAAATTGAAGATCGGCCCGGCCGCGACAATGGCGATGCGCCGCCACACCGACTGGTTGTTGAAGGCCCGATGCCGCTCGGGTTCCGGCACCTCGCCCTCGCGCTCGTCGAGCATCTTCACATAACCACCCAGAGGGAAGGCGGCGATGACATATTCGGTGTCGTCCGGGCCGTGACGGCGCGACCACAGCGGCTTACCGAAGCCGATGGAAAAGCGCAGCACTTTCACGCCCAGCTTGCGGGCGGTCCAGTAGTGGCCGAATTCATGAAAGGCGATGAGTAGTCCCAGGGTGACGATCAGGGCCAGCACGGAGGTAATAAAGGAACTCAAGAAACCCCCTCTGCCACCAGTTGTTCTGCGGCGCCACGCGCCAGACGGTCGTCGGTCATAATCACATCCAGTTCTCTCGCATCGTGGCTGGTTACCGTTTCCAGGGTCTTTTCGATCACTACGGGTATCGCCGTGAATGGCAGGTGTTCATCGAGGAAGGCCTGCACCGCAACTTCATTGGCGGCATTGAGGATCGCCGGCGCCGTGCCGCCAGCACGCATGGCCTCATAGGCCAGGCGCAGGCAGGGAAAGCGCGCCCTATCCGGCTCGGCAAAATCGAGCCGCGCAATAGCAAACAGGTCGAGACCGCCGACGCCGGATGCCATGCGCTGCGGCCAGGCCATGGCGTGGGCGATGGGGGTGCGCATGTCCGGGTTACCCAGCTGCGCCAGCACCGAACCATCGATATACTCCACCAGGGAGTGAATCACGCTCTGTGGATGAATCACCACCTGAATCCGCTCCGGTAATGTATCGAACAACCAGCAGGCCTCGATCAGCTCCAACCCCTTGTTCATCATGGTGGCGGAATCCACGGAAATCTTGCGCCCCATACGCCAGTTGGGGTGGGCGCAGGCCTGTGCCGGGGTGACATTGGCCAGCTCGTCGAGGGAGGCATCGCGGAACGGGCCACCGGAGGCGGTCAACAGGATGCGCCGCACGCCCACTCCATCCAGACCGTCGGCAAAATCCACCGGCAGACACTGGAAGATGGCATTGTGTTCGCTGTCGATAGGCAGCAACTCGGCGTTATGCCGCCGCACCTCGTCGATGAAGATCTGCCCGGACATCACCAACGCTTCCTTGTTGGCCAACAACACCCGCTTGCCGGCACGCGCCGCGGCCAGGGCCGGAAAGAGTCCCGCCGCGCCGACAATGGCGGCCATCACCTGATCCACCTGCGGCAGGCTGGCGACCTGTTCCAGGCCTTCGTTGCCGGACAACACCTGCGTCTCCGAACCCACCGTCTTCAGCTGTTCGGCGAGACGCTGCGCGGCATCACTGTCGGCACACACGGCAAATTCCGGCTCGAAGCGCAGGCACTGTTCCACCAGCCGTTCGACCTGCTGGTTGCCGGTTAAGGCGACCACACGATAGATCTCCGCATGACGCGCGATCACATCCAGGGTACTGGCACCAATGGAACCGGTGGCGCCCAGCACGGTGACGCCGACCGGGCCACGCGGAATCTCGAACGGCGTGTCTGCTGCCTCAGCCATCAGAGCTGAAAGCCCCCTAACCAGAAACCGACGACGAATACCGGCGCCGCCGAGGTGATGCTGTCGATGCGATCCAGCACACCGCCGTGTCCGGGCAACAGGGTGCCGCTATCCTTCACCCCGGCATGACGCTTGAACATGCTTTCCGCCAGATCGCCGAGAATGGAGAACATCACCGTCACCAGAGACAGGACCACGAAAGCCGGCCACTGGTTCCCACTGAGGCCGAACAGGCTGGCGGCCAGCAGCGCATACAGGCCGGTCAGAAGCAGCGCGGAAAACACGCCTTCCCAGCTCTTGCCGGGGCTGACCGCCGGCGCCAGTTTGCGTTTACCGAAACGGCGGCCACCGAAATAGGCGCCGGAGTCCGCCACCCAGATCAGACTCAACATGTACATCACCAGCCAGGGGCCCAGGCCATCGTGGCTGGCATGCAGGCCGATCACCGCCACCCAGGCCGGCAACAGCACCAGCAGGCCGATCACACCCTGCACCAGCGGGTGCGACCAGCGCGCGGCAGTGCGCGGAAAACTCAGCACCCAGACCAGCGCCATCAACCACCAGAACAGGCTCATCACCGGCAGGGCCAGCCAGGCCTCGCCGCCCAGAATGAACAGGTACCAGCCGCCGATCATACCCGTCAGCACCAGCGCCACGTAGGCCAGCCGTACGCCGCTGGATTCCAACCGCATCAGGCGGCTCCACTCCCAACCGCCCTGGGCCACGAACAGGCCGAACAGCAGCGCCAGCCAGGTGGACGGCAGGGCAATGATGCCCCACACCACCAGCGGCGCCAGCACCAGGGCGGTGAGAATACGCTGCCTAAGCATCGTCTTCGCCCCCGACCACCTGTTTGCCGGTGCGGCCAAAACGGCGCTGGCGTTTGGAAAATGACTCCAACGCATCATCAATCACACCGTCGTTAAAGTCCGGCCAGAGGATGTCGGTGAAATACATCTCGCAATAGGCCAGCTGCCATAACAGGAAGTTGCTGATACGCATCTCGCCGCCGGAGCGAATAAACAGATCCGGTTCCGGCAGGTCGTGCAGACACATGCAGGCATTCATCATTTCCGCGTCGATGTCGTCGGCGCGAATCTCACCGGCCTCGACACGCCGAGCGAGCTGCTTCGCGGCCTGGGCGATATCCCAGCGGCCGCCGTAATTGGCGGCGACGACGAGAATCAGCCCGGTGTTGTCCACCGTCAGGGCCTGCGCCCGATGAATGCGCTTCTGCAGCTTTTCACTGAAACCCTCGATGTTGCCGATGATACGCAAGCGCACATTGTTCTTGTTGAGGCGCTTGACCTCACGTTCCAGCGCCACCATGAAGAGATCCATCAGCAGGCCCACTTCTTTTTTCGGCCGGCGCCAGTTTTCACTGCTGAAGGCAAACAGGGTGAGGACTTCGATCCCACGCTTGCCGGCCACCTCGACCACGCGCCGCACCGCATCCACACCGGCCTTGTGGCCGGTGAAACGCGGCATATGCCGGCGCTCGGCCCAGCGCCCGTTGCCATCCATGATGATGGCAACGTGACGCGGCACCTTGGAAGCGGGCAATGTACTGTTATCGGGATAGGCGTCGGACATGGATCAGGAATCTCGCCGCGCGGTGAGAGTGGCCGTTGTGAATCGGGCTCAAAGTTCCATCAGGTCTTTTTCTTTTGTCGCAACCCGTTCATCGACTTCGGCAATGCGCTTGTCCGTGAGTTTCTGAATGGCCTCTTCCGCCTGACGTTCCTCGTCTTCGGTGATGTCCTTTTCCTTCAGCAGCGCCTTGATGTCGCTGTTGGCGTCGCGGCGGATATTGCGAATCGCCACCTTGGCCTGCTCACCTTCATGACGCACGATGCGGATCATGTCCTTGCGGCGCTCTTCAGTGAGCGCCGGCAGGGGTACGCGGATCACGGTGCCGGAGGTGGCCGGATTTAAGCCCAGATCCGAGGTCATAATGGCCTTCTCCACCGGTCCTACCATGTTCTTTTCCCACGGTGTCACGGTCAGGGTGCGGGCATCGGACACGGTAACGGTGGCCACCTGGCTGAGCGGCGTGGCATTGCCGTAATACTCGACGGTGATGTGATCCAGCAGGCTGGTGTGCGCACGCCCGGTGCGCAGTTTTGTCAATTCACCTTTCAACGCTTCGATACTCTTGCCCATGCGGGTGTCGGCATCGCTTTTTATCTCATTAATCATGGGTTCCTTCTCAACTCTGCTCTGCGTTAGGGGTCAACCCGCGGTGTCAATCGACCAGCGTGCCTTCCGGCTTGCCTTTCATGATATTCATCAAAGCACCCGGCTTGTTCATATTAAACACGCGCACGGGCATTTTTTGGTCGCGGCAAAGCGCAATCGCGGTGGCGTCCATGACAGCCAGCTTACGCTCCAGCACATCGTCGTAACCGAGATGCGTGTACAGCTCGGCGTTTTTATCCTTGCTGGGGTCGGCGGAGTACACGCCGTCCACCTTGGTGGCCTTCAGTACCAGCTGGGCATCGATCTCGATGCCCCGCAGGCTGGCGGCCGAGTCGGTGGTAAAGAACGGGCTGCCGGTACCGGCGGCGAAGATCACCACCCGCCCCTTTTCCAGATGACGGATGGCGCGGCGGCGAATGTAGGGCTCGCACACCTGCTTGATGGGCAGCGCCGACTGCACGCGCACCGGCACGTCCTGACGCTCCAGGGCATCCTGCATGGACAAGGCATTGATGACCGTCGCCAGCATGCCCATATAATCGCCATTGGCGCGATCCATACCGCTGGCGGCCAGACTCACGCCGCGGAAGATATTGCCACCACCAATCACCAGGGCCACCTGAATGCCGGCATCCACCAGTTCCTTGATCTCGACCGCGGTGCGATCGAGGACGGCAGGGTCGATGCCGAAATCGGCATCGCCCATCAGGGCCTCTCCACTGAGCTTCAGCAGAATGCGCTGATAAACGATGTCATTCCCCGCGGAGTTGCCCGTGCCGTCTGCCATACTCAGTTACCCCGAGCCTGGGCCATCACTTCTTCGGCAAAGTTCTCAGTCTTTTTCTCGATACCCTCGCCCACTTCCAGACGCTCAAAACCGACCACGGTGGCGCCGGCATTCTTTACCAGTTGTTCCACGGTCTGATCCGGGTCCTTGACGAAAGGTTGACCCAGCAGAGTCACCTCTTTGAGGTATTTCTTGATGCGACCGCTGACCATCTTCTCGACAATCTCCAGCGGCTTGCCACTCTCGGCGGCCTGGGCGACGAAGATTTTTTTCTCTTTCTCGATCAGTTCGGCGGGCACATCGGCCTCGGAGACGCAGGCAGGATTGCTGGCCGCCACATGCATGGCGATGTCGCGCGCCAGGGCCTCATCCCCCCCTTGCAGTTCCACCATCACGCCGATACGGCCACCGTGCAGGTAGCAACCCAGCACGCCGTCGGTACTGCGGGAGACGAAGCGACGCACGTTGGTATTTTCACCGATCTTGGCAACCAAGGCCTTGGTGATGTCGGCCACACTGTCACCACCATCAATAGGGGTGGCCAGCAGGGCGTCGATGTCGGCCGGCTGCGCTTCCAGCGCGGTCTCGGCGACGCTGTTGGCGAAGTTGATAAAATCGTCGCCCTTGGTGACGAAGTCGGTTTCGCAGTTGACCTCGACCATCACGGCACGCTTACCGTCATCACTGGCCTTGAACACGATCAGGCCCTCGGCGGCGATGCGCCCGGCCTTCTTGTCGGCCTTGGCCAGACCCGTCTTACGCATCAACTCGATGGCGGTCTCGATGTCACCATTGGTTTCCACCAGTGCCTTTTTGCACTCCATCATGCCGGCACCGGTGCGTTCACGCAGTTCTTTTACTAACGCTGCAGTAATTGCCATGATTCAATCTTCCTCAATCTAATTTGTACAAAAGGCCCTGCATGCGCAGAGCCAGAAAATTCAGGGAACCCGCCGCAGGCCTTGGGCTGAAGGCCGGCGGCAGGGTATTACCGGGATCAGGCCGACTCGGCGGCCTTGTCTTCCTCGACCTCGACAAAGCTGTCGTCGGAACCGGCAGCATCGATGGACAAGGCACGGCTATCGACGATGGCATCGGCCACGCCGCGGGTGTAGAGCTGAATCGCGCGGATCGCATCATCGTTGCCGGGGATGACGTAATCAACGCCATCGGGGTTGGTGTTGGTGTCGACGATACCGATCACCGGGATGCCCAGCTTGCGGGCCTCGGCAATGGCGATTTTCTCGTGACCGATGTCGATGATGAACAGCGCGTCGGGCAGGCCGTTCATCTCCTTGATGCCACCCAGGCTGCGCTCCAGCTTCTCGCGCTCGCGGGTCAGCATCAGGGCCTCTTTCTTGCTCAGACGGGCAAAGCTGCCGTCTTCGGCCATGGCCTCCAGATCCTTCAGGCGCTTGACGGACTGCTTCACGGTCTTGAAGTTGGTCAGCATACCACCCAGCCAGCGATGGTTGACGTAGGGCATGCCCACGCGCTCGGCCTGTTCCTTGACGGCATCTTGCGCGGCGCGCTTGGTACCCACGAAGAGGATCTTGCCCTTATTGGATGCCAGCTTGCCAAGGAAGTTGGTGGCTTCGATGAACAGCGGCAGGGTCTTTTCGAGATTGATGATGTGAATCTTGTTACGCTCGCCGAAGATGTACGGGGCCATCTTGGGGTTCCAGTAACGGGACTGATGGCCGAAATGGACACCGGCCTCCAACATTTGACGCATGGTCACTTGAGACATGTCATAACTCCTGTGTTTGGGTTTTGCCTCCACGCGCCCCATTGACCAAACTCCAACCAGATTCTGGCGGAGCACCCTGGAAAATGTGTCGGCACGTGTGCGGATTTATGAGACAGTGGCAGCGTTTTCGTCAAACGCCTGTCAACGGTCTCGTTCGATTGCCTTAACAGCGCGGGCTTTATACCATAAACGGCCTTTGGCAACAAACGAAACAGGCGCCCGACTCCGGCTTAAGCACACCCGCCAAGCTGCCGACAAGCCCGTATTCACAAGCACTTACACTGGCCCTCGCGGCCAGCCCAACCAGCACCCGGCAACGGGCCGAGACCCCTGAATGAGTATCCAGATAAAGACCCCTGAAGACATCGAGAAGATGCGTATCGCCGGCCAGCTGGCCGCCGAGCAATTGCGCATGATTATCCCCTACATCAAACCCGGTGTGAGCACCAACGAGCTGAATGACATCTGCCACGACTATACGATCAACGTGCAGCAAGCCATTCCCGCGCCACTCGACTACCACGGCTTTCCCAAGTCCATCTGCACCTCGGTGAACCAGCAGGTCTGCCACGGCATCCCCAGCGACAAGAAGCTGAAGAACGGCGACATCGTCAATATCGACATCACCGTCCTCAAGGACGGCTACCACGGCGACACCAGCAAGATGTTCTTCGTCGGTGAGCCCTCCATCATGGCCAAACGCGTGTGTCGCGTGGCCCACGAATGCCTGGTGATCGGCATCGAGATGGTCAAACCCGGCATCCATCTGGGCGACATCGGCGCGGCGATCCAGAAGCACGCCGAGGCCAACAACTGCTCCATCGTGCGCGAATACTGCGGCCACGGCATCGGCAAACAGTTCCACGAAGAGCCACAGGTGCTGCACTACGGCGTGCCCGGTACCGGCATCATTCTCGAACCCGGCATGACCTTCACCATCGAGCCGATGGTCAATACCGGCAAGCGCCAGGTCAAGGTGCTGCCCGATGGCTGGACCGTGGTCACCCGCGACCGCAGCCTCTCCGCCCAGTACGAGCACACCCTGCTGGTCACCGACGACGGCGTCGAGGTGCTGACCCGCCTGCCCGGTGACGAACTGTAATCTCCAGCGATATCCCCCATGAATGATGTTTCAACGACCGTCTGTGACTGGACGCAATTCGACCGCCAGCTCGCCGCCACGGAGGCGCCCCTGCCCCTGTTCCGCCAGCAGCTGACGGCGGCCAACGACGACCTGCGGCAGCGCTTCCTCGCCGGCGAGCCGGTGGAGCGGCTGGTCAGCGCGCGCGCCGGGCTGATGGACCAGCTGCTGATCCGCGCCTGGCAGCAGCTGGTCAGCGCGGATGCCAACGACATCGCCCTGGTGGCGGTGGGCGGCTACGGCCGCCACGAGCTGCACCCGGGCTCGGACATCGACCTGCTGATCCTGCTCGCCGAGGACGACACCGCCGACGACTATGCCGACAGCATCGAGCGCTTCCTGCTGTTTTTGTGGGACCTGAAGCTGGAAGTGGGCCAGAGCGTGCGCAGCGTGGCCGAATGCACGCGGCAGGCGCAACAGGACATCACCGTTGCCACCAATCTCATGGAGGCGCGCCTGCTGAGCGGGCCGCAAGGCCTGTTCCAGGCCATGAAGGCCGCCTCCGGACCGGACCGGGTGTGGCCCAGCGCCGAGTTCTTCCGCGCCAAGATCGAGGAACAGCAGGCCCGCCACCACCGCTTCCACGACAGCGGCTACAACCTCGAACCCAACGTCAAGGAGAGCCCGGGCGGGCTGCGCGATCTGCAGGTCATCGGCTGGGTGGCTAAGCGCCACTTCGGCGTCGAAACCCTGCACGACCTGGTCGGCCATGGTTTCCTCACCGAACACGAATACCACGCCCTCAACGAGGCGCAGAACTTTCTGTGGAAGGTGCGCTGCGGCCTGCACTATCTCACCGGGCGGCGCGAGGATCGCCTGCTGTTCGAGCATCAGCGCAGGCTGGCCGAGCAGTTCGGCTACCAGGACCAGACCCACAGCATGGCGGTGGAGCAGTTCATGAAGGACTACTACCGCACCGTGCTGCGCCTGTCGCGGCTCAATGAAATGCTGCTGCAATTGTTCGAGGAAGAGATTCTGCTCGCCAACCTACCAGGCGAACCCCACCCCCTGTCGATGGATTTTCAGGCGCATCACGGCTATCTGGAGGCCGTCAGCGAAGACATCTTTCTGCGCCGCCCCACCGCCCTGCTGGAACTGTTCGTGCTCATGGCCCGTCACCCGGAGCTGCGTGGTGTGCGCGCCGGCACCATCCGCCTGGTGCGCGACCACCGCTACCTGATCGACGACGACTTCCGCCGTAATCCGCAGGCCCACGCCCTGTTCATCGAGCTGTTCCGCCAGGGCACCGGTCTCACCCACGAGCTGCGGCGCATGAACCGCTACGGCGTGCTGGCCGCCTATCTGCCGGTGTTCGGCCACATCGTCGGCCAGATGCAGCATGACCTGTTCCACATCTACACCGTGGACGAACACACCATGTTCGTGGTGCGCAACCTGCGCCGCTTCACGGTGCCGGAGTTCCGCCACGAGTTTCCCCTGTGCAGCGACATTATCGCGCGCACCAAAAAGCAGGAGGTGCTGACCCTGGCCGGCTTCTTCCACGACATCGGCAAGGGCCGCGGCGGCGACTACTCCCTGCTCGGCGCCGCCGATGCGGTGATCTTCTGCCACGAACACGGCATGGGCGAATACGACACCGAGCTGGTGAAATGGCTGGTGGAGAATCACCTCATCATGTCCACCACCGCGCAGCGCAAAGACATCAGCGACCCCGACGTGATCAGCGATTTCGCCCATCGCGTGGGCTCCCAGAAGCGCCTCGACCACCTCTACCTGCTGACCGTGGCGGACATCCGCGCCACCAGCGACAGCCTGTGGAATTCGTGGAAAGATGCCCTGCTGGCCGATCTCTACCGCGCCACCTCGCGCGCCCTGCGCCGCGGCCTGGACAACCCGGTGGCGCATCAAGACCTGATCCGTGAGACCCGCTCCCAGGCCCTCGGCCGGTTGACCCGGCACGGCTGCAGCGCGGAGGCCGTACAGCAATTTTGGCAGGGGCTGAACGCGGACTACTTCCTGCGCCACTCGGCGGAAGAGATCGCCTGGCAGACACGCAGCATTCTCGACAAACCGGAGGGCGACGACGAGGCCATGGTGCGCGCCTGGGGCAAAACCCATCGCGGCGGCACCGAGATATTCGTCTACGCGCGGGATCGCAAATCCCTATTCGCCACCATCACGGCCACCCTGGAACAGCTGGGGCTGGACATCATCGATGCGCGTGTCGTTACCTCTCTTGACCAGTACGCACTGGACACCTTTCTGGTGCTGGACCACAACGGCGAGGCCATCACCGACCCACAGCGCCTGGAGGAGATCCAGCAGCGTCTCAAACAACAACTGGCCAAATCCGAACTGCCTCCACAGCAGCAGGGACGACTAACCCGCCACCTGAAGCATTTCCCCATTGCCACCGAAGTCTGGTTCCGCGACGACCTGCGCAATCAACGTACTGTGATAGAAGTGACCACCGGCGACCGGCCCGGTCTGCTGGCACGCCTTGCCCGCGCCCTCCTGGAATGCAATGTGTTGTTGCAGAGTGCCAAGATCGCCACCTTTGGCGAACGCGCGGAGGATATTTTCTTTGTCACAGACAGCGAAGGAAATCCGCTCGATACGCCGCAGTTCGACTGCCTGCGCGAGGCCATCAAGCGCTTGCTGGAAGAATAGGGAAATCGCGTAGGAGTGGCCCCTCAGACCACAATGACTTTTTCAAGCACCAGCACAGGGGCCTTCGCGGCCTAAGGGGCCGCTCCTACGGCCAGGGGCAGCGGGCCTTCAACTCATCAGCGCAAACGCCACTCGATACCGGCAGACTCGGCAACTGCCTTCAGCGCATTCAACCTCGAATCAAAGCGCATATGGGCCTCTTCGCCCACCATGTCCAACTGCATTTGCAGGTTGATCATCATTTCCGCAATACGAATCCGCTCGTCCTCGCCGAGCCGATCGGCATTGGTTTTATCCACACCCTGCAGCGCCTCTTCCAACTGGCAGAGAATTGGTTCCACATTTATCATCACAGTCCCTCTGATTTGAAAATCTCATCACGACAGACCGCCTCCCCTGCGTATCTTTCAGCGTTTAAACCCGCGGCGCACCCTGTGGGTCGCACCTACCTGCAAATATACAAACAGTTCAAGATAGACGCCACATTATTAACCCGGCACCCATATAGATCATGTTCAGCCGCCGTGTGCCGATGCGCAGCAAGGCATCAAAGCGCAGCTGTAGTGGGCCCTACCGCAAGCTTTGATAACGCAGTCTGCGCATCGGCACACGGCGGCCTGTCTTTTCCAAAAACAATCGGTCAGGGACTTCAAGTGTACTCCAGCTCGGCGTTATCACTCTTGCCAATGGAACCACCATTGGCGGCGAGTGATGCCTTGATCTAAAGCACGCTTGAAGTCCTGAACATGGTCTATATGGGTGCCGGGTTAATATTATCATCCACTCAGACGCAATCTTCCGGCCGCTGTATGAATTCCAGTACATTGCCATCGGGGTCACGGCAGAACAGCGCGGCACGCCCGGAGCGGCTACGGCTGACGGCCACCCCCGCCGCCTCCAGCCGGCTCGCCAGCGCTTCGAGATCATCGACCAGAAAGGCCGTGTGACGGTCACGCCCGCCGTGCTCGGGCCGCCCCAGGACCGGATCCGGGTTGGGCAATTCCAGCAGGTGAATCTGCTGTTGTTGCCCCAGCGCCAGCCACGCCCCGGGAAAGCCCAGCTCAGGCCGCTCGGGGTCCACCGCCAACCCCAGCACGTCGTGATAAAAGGCCAACGAGCGGGTCGTATCGCGCACGATAAAACTCACATGAATGATGGATTGAATCGTCATTTCATGTTCCCTTTACGTTCGTCTCTGCGGCACCGCGCGCCGCAAACCAGGCCCCCAGCACGATCAGGGCGCCGCCCAGCCACTCCATGGCCGTCACCACCTCGTCCGTCAACCACTGCGACGACACCGCCCCCGCCACCAGCTCGAACAGCATGATGATCGCCGAGCGGTGCACGGGCATGTGCGACACGCCGTAGACCACCGTCAGCCCGGCAAGGATGATGCCCACACCGCCCAGCAGGGCCGCGGCACCCCACACACCCAGGCCCACGGTGGGGAAATCCAGCCCCGCCAGCAGCAGCCAGACGCCGGCCACCAGCACGACGCCCGCCACACTGGCGAATACCCGCAAGGATTCCGACAGGTGCTGCAGGCGACGCAGCAGCACATTGGACAGGGAAAACGTCAGCCCCGCGCTCAGCGCCAGCCAGTCCGCCCAGCCCTGCGGCCAGGGCAAGCCCAGTTGCGGATTCCACAGCATTACCACCGCCCCCAGGGTCGCCAGCGCCAGGGTCAGCAGGCCGCTACGCGAGGGCCGCTCACCCAGCCACCACCAGCCCAGCAGGGTGCTCCACAGCGGCGATAGATAGAACAGCAGCAGCACCCGCAACACGTTGCCCTCCAGCAACGCCAGCACGAAGGCGGTATTCATCCAGCCGCCGGCCAGGGCCAGCAGCAACAGCAGCCCCGGGTGCGCCAACAGCTCGCGGCGCCGTGGCCAGGCCAGCAGGCCCGACACCAGGGTCGCCGAGCCAAACATGATCCAGGTCGCCCACAGGCCGGCCAGCCCCGCCGCCTCCAGCTGCCGCAGCGGGTACCAGATGCTGCCCCAGAAACTGGCGGCAAACAGTAGCGCCGCTACTGGCAGCCAGATGAGCGGGGTTCGTGGAGGGATTGGTGGAGAGCTAATGCCGGAAGTCGTGCTCACTGATTCGCCGTGTATCCGTTGTCGTTCTTGGGTATACTACGCGGCCTGTTTTCACTGCCCGCCCCGCGCCGCACTTTCAACATAAAAACACTATATGAATCCGGATCTTAACAGGCTTCAGTCCTATCCGTTCGAAAAGCTGCGCCAGCTCAAAGACGGCCTGCAGGCGCCCGCGGGCAAGTCACCCATCGCCCTCTCCATCGGCGAGCCAAAGCATGTGCCGCCGCATTTCGTGATCGAAGAGCTGATCAGCCACCTGCACGGCCTGGAAAACTACCCGCTCACCAGGGGCAGCACGGCGCTGCGCGAGGCCGTCGCCGCCTGGCTACAACGGCGCTTCAAGCTCGGCGCCTCTTCACAAAACGAAAGAGGCATCGACCCTGAAACCCAGATACTGCCCGTCAACGGCACCCGCGAGGCCCTGTTCGCCTTCGCCCAGGCGGTGGTGGATCGCAGCGAAAACCCGCTGGTGGTGATGCCCAATCCCTTCTACCAGATCTACGAGGGCGCGGCCCTGCTGGCCGGCGCCGAGCCCTGGTTCCTCAACACCCTGGCCGACACCGATTTCGTACCCGACTTCGACGCCGTGCCGGTGGACGTGTGGCAACGCTGCCAGCTCGTCTACCTGTGCTCGCCGGGCAACCCCACTGGCGCGGTGGTGGACGCCACGCGCCTGCGCCAGCTCATCGCGCTGGCCGACGAGCACGACTTCATCATCGCCGCCGACGAGTGCTACTCGGAGATCTATTTCGACGAAGACGCCCCGCCCGTGGGCCTGCTGCAGGTGTGTGCCGAGATGGGCCGCGACGACTTCCGCCGCTGCGTGGTTTTCCACAGCCTGTCCAAACGCTCCAACCTGCCCGGCCTGCGCTCCGGCTTCGTCGCCGGCGACGCCGAGGTGCTGGCGAAGTTTCTGCTCTACCGCACCTACCACGGCAGCGCCATGCCGCCGCCAACGCAGGCCGCCAGCATCAAGGCCTGGAATGACGAGACACACGTCGAGAAGAACCGAGAAATGTACCGGGAAAATTCGACGCCGTACTGGAGATTCTGCAACCGGTATTGAACGTCGAAAAGCCACAGGCCGGATTCTATCTGTGGCCGGAAACACCCGTCAGCGACGAGGTCTTCGCCCGCGACCTGTTCACGCAACAAAACGTCAACGTGGTGCCCGGCAGCTACCTGTCGCACGACGCCCACGGCATCAACCCCGGCGAGAACCGCGTGCGCATGGCGCTGGTAGCACCCCTGCAAGAATGCATCGAGGCTGCGAAGCGTATTCGCAGTTATGTCGAATCACTGGCCTGAATCCACGCATTCAGGCCGTACTAACACCATTTAGAGGAACGTACACATGGCCGACCTGAAACAAGTCATCGAAGACGCTTTTGAACATCGCGCCGAGATCACCCCGCGCACCGTCGACACCCACGTCAAGGAATACGTCAACGAGGCCATCCGCCTGCTCGACAGTGGCGAGCTGCGAGTGGCAGAAAAAATTGACGGCAACTGGGTGGTCAACGAATGGCTGAAAAAGGCCGTGCTGCTGTCGTTCCGCATTAACGACAATGAATTCATGAAAGGCGGCTTCACCAACTACTTCGACAAGGTCACGTCCAAGTATTCCGAATACAACGCCCGCGACTTCCGCGAGGCCGGCGTGCGCGTGGTGCCACCCGCCTCAGTGCGCAAGGGCTCGTACATTGCGCCCTCGGTGGTACTGATGCCCTCCTACGTCAACATCGGCGCCTACGTCGATTCCGGCACCATGGTCGACACCTGGGCCACTGTCGGCTCATGCGCGCAGATCGGCAAGAACGTACACCTGTCCGGCGGTGTCGGCATCGGCGGCGTGCTGGAGCCCTTGCAGGCCGCACCCACCATCATCGAAGACAACTGTTTCATCGGCGCCCGCTCTGAAGTGGTTGAAGGCGTGATCGTCGAGGAAGGTGCGGTGATCTCCATGGGCGTGTACATCGGCCAAAGCACCAAGATCTATGACCGCGAGACCGGTGAAGTCAGCTACGGCCGCATCCCCGCCGGCTCGGTGGTGGTATCCGGCAACCTGCCCTCCAAGGATGGCAGCTACTCGCTGTACTGCGCGGTGATCGTCAAGAAGGTCGACGCCAAGACCCTCAGCAAGGTCGGTATCAACGAACTGCTGCGCGATATCTAAACAATAAATTGTAGGAGCGGGCCATGCCCGCGATAATCCATTCCGGTTGGAAAAAAACAATTGTGGGAGCGGTTTCAGCCGCGAAGGTAGGCAGACCATCTTTCGCGGCTGAAACCGCTCCCACATTAGTGTTATTTTCTATTCTTTAATCGCGGGCATGGCCCGCTCCTACATTGCGTATATTTGGAGAGCCGCATGACCACCCTCTACGGCATCAAAAACTGTGACACCGTGCGCAAGGCCCGTAAGTGGCTGACGGCGAACGATATCGCCTATACCTTCCACGACCTGCGCAGCGACGGCCTGAACGAGACCACCCTGTGCGGCTGGGCAGAGGCCGTAGGCTGGCAAACTCTGCTCAACCGCCGCGGCACCACCTGACGTAAGCTGCCCGAAGAACAGCGCGACGGCATCGATGAGGGGAGAGCCATCCAATTGATGTTGGACAACCCGACACTGATCAAGCGCCCGGTGCTGGTCAGCGATGGACAAACCCATGTCGGCTTCAAGCCCGCCGACTACGTAAGCATTTTCTGCCGAGGATAGAAACGTGTCCGAGACACTGAAACTGGCCAAGGACCTCATCGCCCGCCGCTCCGTCACCCCCGAGGACGCCGGCTGCCAGGAGTTGATGATTGCACGACTCGAAGCCATCGGCTTCAGCGTCGAACACCTGCGCTTCGGTGAGGTGGAAAATTTCTGGGCACGACGCGGAACCGACGAGCCCCTGTACGCCTTCGCCGGCCACACCGACGTGGTGCCCACCGGCCCTGAGTCCAACTGGAAGTATCCACCCTTCGAGCCCGCCATCGACAACGGCATGCTCTACGGCCGTGGCGCGGCGGACATGAAGGGCAGCCTCGCCGCCATGATCACCGCCTGCGAGCGCTTCATCAAAGTGCACCCCGATCACGGTGGTTCCATCGGTTTCCTCATCACCAGCGACGAGGAAGGCCCAGCCATCAACGGCACGGTAAAGGTAGTGGAACACCTGGAGGCGCGTGGCGAGAAGATGACCGGCTGCCTGGTGGGCGAGCCCTCCTCCACCGCGCGCGTGGGCGACGTGATCAAGAACGGTCGTCGTGGCTCACTGGGCGGAAAACTCAAAGTACGCGGCGTGCAGGGCCACGTGGCCTATCCGCACCTGGCAAAGAACCCCATCCACCTCACCGCCCCGGCGCTGGCGGAACTGGCCGGTGCGCAGTGGGACGCGGGCAACGACTTCTTTCCCGCCACCACCTTTCAGATTTCCAATATCAACGGCGGCACCGGCGCTACCAATGTCATCCCCGGCGAGCTGGAGGTGTGGTTCAACTTCCGCTTCTCCACCGAGGTGACGCCCGAGGAACTGCAACAGCAGGTCGAGGCCATCCTCGACAGACACGGCCTCGACTATGATCTGAAGTGGGAACTCTCCGGTATGCCTTTTCTCACCGCCAGTGGCGAGTTGGTCAACGCCGCGGTAAAGGCCGTGCAGACCATCACCGGGAAGACACCGCAGCTCTCCACCGCCGGCGGTACCTCCGACGGCCGCTTCATCGCCCCCACCGGCGCCCAGGTACTGGAGCTGGGCCCGCTCAACGCCACCATTCACAAGGTGGATGAATGCGTCAGCGTAGCCGACCTCGATCTGCTGTCGCAGATGTATGAACACATCTTGCGGGAATTGTTACTCAGCAACCGGCAATAGCCGTCGCATATTCATTTCTCTGTGTACTCTGTGCCTCTGTGGTGAAAATATTTCCCCTTCTATGAGCCGGCTTCGACACGACGGCGGAAGCTGTCTGAAAGCGGGGGGACATTGCCACCTGTCCACGGCCGTCTATACTAAGTCGTGCAGACCGGGCTCTACCAGAGTTCGGGGCTGCGTCTGACAGACAAGGAGAAAAAACAATGGCATCGAAATCACCATCTTCCGGAGGCAATACTCCGGCAAAAAAGACTACCGCGAAAATGGCCGCAGCAAGCAAGGCAGCTGTGAGAAAGGCAGCCGAGAAAAAGGCGGCTAGTGGTGGCGGCACGAAGAAGGCGCGCACGGCGTCGAGCAGCAGGAAATCACAGAGCATAACCACAGAATTACGGCATCGCATGATCGCGGAGGCCGCCTTTTTAATCAGCGAACAACGCGGCTTCCAAGGTGATACGGCGATGGATGACTGGTTACGGGCGGAGGCTGAGGTGGATGCACGACTCTTAGAAAACGTATGACCTAGTGTAGTGAGTAGCCGATCGCCGTGGGAGATAACAGGATGGAGAGTGAAGATAATCTTGTCAAAGACCCGGTGTGCGGAATGCAGGTTAAGCCGGGCGACAATGCGGTTGACTATCAGGATATGCCCTTCGCCTTCTGTTCGCTGCAGTGCAGAGAACGCTTTCTAGCCAATCCCCACCTGTACATCGGTTACCCGGGCCAGAAGGCCCCAAAACAGGAAGGCCGCACGGTGTTCAAGCATCGTCGCCTGCACTTGGCCGAAACACTGTCGCCGGATGAGGCAGCCCTGATCTCAGAGGCGCTGGCGGACATGATGGGCATCAAGAAACTCATGGTG
>JAJRWE010000002.1 GCA_024276955.1 Gammaproteobacteria bacterium | reverse complement strand
TTTATGGGGGCCGCAAGTGCGGCGGATTTTACGGTTGACCAAGTCTTTGACGGTGTCGACGCCAATCCGGGTGACGGCACCTGCGCCACAGTCGGCGGAAACTGCACCCTGCGCGCGGCGGTGATGGAGACCAATGCCCTGACGGGTGCGGATACCATCAGCGTTCCAGCAGGTACCTACAGCCTGACGCAGGGTAACACCGGCGAAGACTTGGCTGCAGAGGGAGATCTAGATATTTTAGATGACCTCAACATCACCGGTGCGGATTCGGCTACTACCACCGTCAATGGCTATAGTTTTAAATTTCGCATTTTTTCTATTCTAGCGAGAGACGATGGCAGTCTCCCGGTAGTGAGCATCAGCAAGCTGACCCTAACCCAAGGCATGGATGATACCAATGGCGCTTTAATTTACAACGCGGGCGAGCTGACACTAGATGACATCACCATGACAGATGCTAGCAATTACTCTAGACGGGCCATGGTTAACGTGGGAAATTTTACACTAAAAAACAGCAGGGTTACTGATAATGGCATCTCTAGCGCAAATGGCAGCGCCATTATCAGCAATTCGACATTTAGCAACAATATCTCTTCCAGTTACGGCTCTGCCTTTAATTTATCTAGTGGTAGCGCAACCATCAATAGTTCTATTTTCTCAGCTAACAAAAGCGGGTTAGGAGGTGCGATATACCAGAGCAACGGATCATTAAACATCAACAGCTCCCAATTTACAGGGAATCAAAGTAGCGGTGGAGGGGGGGCTATATTCTCAAGAAGCAATATTCAAATTACCAACTCCAGCTTTAACAATAACCAATCTTCTGCAGGAAAAGGTGGCGCCCTATATTTAGAGGAATCCCCATATATATATCCCTCTCTATATAGCCACAGCCACGCTGGGATTCTTAACACTACATTCACCAATAATACCGCAGCTACTAGCGGCGGCGGCATTTATGCTGCGTCCAGTAAACCTAATCTATTCATGAGACGCGTTACCATGAGTGGAAATCAGGCTAGAACCGGAGATGGCGGGGCAGTCTGTGCAGACGTGACCTCAAGCTATAAAGCGGGTGGATTTTGGTTATCTGAAAATATTTTCACTAACAACACTGCCGGCAATAAAGGTGGAGGTATCGCAATAAACGGCTCACCATCTTCGAATCCTAACAAGGTCACGCTACATCACAGTGAAATCTCCAACAACAGCGCAGCCTATGGTGGCGGAATATCCTCCACTAGCAATAGTCTCATATTGGAAAATCTCACTATTACCGGCAACATAGCCACTAATGATGGAGGTGGGATATATCGAACCGCCAGAAGCCGCGATATCATCGAAATCACTCATGTAACCCTCGCCAATAATGTTGCGCAAGCAGGCATGGGCACCAACATGGTCAACAATTCTGGCGTCGTCCGGCTTAGTAACTCGCTCATATCTGTTCCTTCGCCAAGCCTCAACTGCACCGGCATCATCACCAGCCTAGGTTACAACCTAAGCTCTGATAGCAGTTGCGGCTTAAGTGAGGTGGGTGACCAAATCAACACAGACCCCTTGCTGACCGCCTTGGCGGACAATGGCGGTTTTACTCAAACTATGGCCCTTCAGGTGGGCAGTCCAGCCATTGATGCGGGCAGCACCGCGCTTTGCGCCAGCCTCAACCCTCTGGATCAGCGTTATAATTACCGGAGTGATGGAGCCTGTGATATCGGCGCCTATGAGGCCGGTAGCATTCTTGCCCAGACCGGAACTCTGGGCTTTTCCCGCACTTATTTCAGCATCGGCGAGAGCGATGGCACAATCGCAATCACCTTTAATCGCACCGGTGGCAGCGAAGGCAATGTCGCTATTCCAATCTATGACACGCGCCTTGGTACGGCTGACACCTCTTGGTCAGGTGAAGACTATGACCTCATTCCGTTCACATGGATCAAGTGGGCGGATGGCGACAGCAGTGACAAGGTCATTAATATCACCATTAATGACAACATAACCTTTGAAGGCGATAAAACCATTCAACTGCAAGCATCCCCTGTCTCTGGAGGCGCCAACCTGGGTACCTCAGCCACCACTATCACCATCGTCGAAGACGAAGCTCCTGGCGAGGTTCGGTTCAGAATTGCCAACGACACAGTAGCTGAAGACAACTTCTTCTTATATTACGTCAATGTCGACCGTATCAATGGAAATTCGGCTGTTTCTATTGATTACACCATCAGTGATGGCACAGCTGTTGCTGGAACAGACTACGAAGCAGGAACCAACGGCACCTTGTATTTCAGTGGCAACGAGACAAACAAAACATTCTACATTGAAGTCATCAACAACAATTTGTCCGATGGGAACAAGACCATTAATTTCACTCTCAGCAATCCTCAGGGTGGATTGACGTTGGGCACACCCGCTACCGCCGTGCTCACCATAGTGGATGACGAAACCGGTAGCAGCGGAGGCTCCGGTGGAGCCGGTGAACTACAGTTAGGGAATAACGTCACTATCAACGAAGCTGATGGCATGGCAACAGTCACCGTTAATCGTATTAATGGTAACACAGGCACCATTAGCGTTGACTATAATTCTAATGTAGCGTCTTTACCTGCATCAGCCACAGCGGCAATAATTGGTAGTGACTACAACTTTACTGATGGAACGCTCACCTTTGCCGATGGCATAACCAGTCAGCCAATTACCTTTTCAATCATTGATGACTCGTCAGTAGAGGATGATGAAAGCTTCTGGATTGATCTGGAAAATCCCACAGGCGGCGCAAGCCTTGGGGCTGGGTCGGACTGGTATACGCTCGTAACCATTACTGATAACGATACTGTATCCTCGGCAGGGACTGGTGTTATATCAGTTGAAAACGCGCTGTACACCACCAGTGAAAATAATAATACGATGACTTACGCTCTGGTTCGCACGGGCGGTACGGATGGCGTTGTCAGTGTGGATGTGACGTTTGAAGATGGCAGTGCGCTGTTTGGTACGGACTACAACGCCAGCAGTCAATCTTTCACCGCCACATTCCAGGACGGTGAATCCAGAATCACTGGAACAGTCTCGATTATTGATGACTCAACGGTTGAAACAGAAGAGTCCTTTATCATCCGACTCAGTAATCCTCAGGGTGGAGCAACGCTGGGTTCAGTTAAAGGGTCTGCTGTTGCGATTGCTGACAATGATAGCGGTAGTGGATCGGGCGGTGGTTCCAGCAGCGGTGGCAGCTCAGGCGGTGGTGGTGCCATCAACCCCCTACTGCTACTCGGCGGCCTGTTGCTGGCTCCGTTGTTTCGCAGACGTCAACGGATTTAGAGACACCGATAAATATCATTAAAACCAAAAGGGGTTGAATCTTGCGATTCAACCCCTTTTTTTACAAACACCCGCACCACACCGGATAGTGCGTCAAAGCTTCTGTGGCCACCGCCTTGAAGCATGCAACACACGTAAAATTTCAACTCTGTTGTCACGAACCCGATACGGCAAAATGTAAGGCGTGTGATCAATAACAAGCTCCTTGGTATTTGATATTCGCCCCGGTCGCCCAATGCCCGGTTGCTCGCTTAACAAATAAACTACCCCGCAGCACCAAAAGTAGGCGCTTGAGGCGAGCTATCTCGCTGACGTTCGACTTTCGCTACGCGAAAGCGGGGTATTACACGGCCAGTTCAAACGCTTAGGCGCTCGAACAAAAAACCTACGCCGTTTGTAGGGTGGGCATTGCCCACCATTTGCGCGAATACTGGCAATCTGCATTGGTGGGCGGTGCCCACCCTACAAGATTATTTCTTCAGCAGTGTCAGCAGCCAGGTTGGGGTAACATTCGCAGCACCAAAAGTAGGCGCTTGAGGCGAGCTGCGGGGAATTAAACCCCCAGAGATTAACAATAAAATGTTGGCTTTGATGCTCAATACAATTTTCTGAGCAGCCCGGGGGTTGTCCTGGGTGATGTAATCCTTAAGTGATTCCAAATCCCGAACCGTCATGTTAAACCAGACAACTTTCATCATGATGGAGGCTGGCTCTCATCATCAGTTCCCCACGTTTCCATCCAGGCCATGACTGTGTTGTTATCAACAAATTGATCCGGGCCAGCAGAATCGGCTTCGGCCACGGCTTGTTTGATTTCCTGCACCTGCCATTCATTATTTTCAAGGAACAACTTGAGTGCTTGCATGGCGAGGTATGATTTTGAACGATCAGTCGCCCCCGCCAAGTTTGACAGACGATCATTGGTTTCATCATCAAGACGAAGTGTCATCGTGGTAGTCATTGTGATTCTCCTGCGTTCACATGCATTCAGTATACCATTGAAGCTATGCCAAACAAGGAACTGTATCTACTCGTTCAAATAAAAAATCAAACGTTCTGCATCATCACCGCTATCTTCTCCACATTGGGATTCAGCACCACCCCACGCTCGGTGACGATGGCGTCCACCAACGCCGCCGGGGTGACGTCGAAGGCGGGATTCCAGGCTGCCGCGCCCGTGGCGGCAATGCGCTGGCCAGCCAGGTACAGCACCTCATCGGGCGAACGCTGTTCAATGGCAACGTCATCACCGCAGGCGATACTCATGTCCACCGTGGAGGCCGGCGCCACCACCATGAACTTCACGCCGTGGTGGCGCGCCAGCACCGCGAGGCCATAGGTGCCGATCTTGTTGACCACGTCGCCGTTGGCGGCGATACGGTCGGAACCGACGATCACCCAACCCACCCTGCCCTGCTTCATCAGGTGCGCCGCCGCGCCCTCGGCCTGCAGGGTGACGGGGATGCCCTCCTGCACCATCTCCCAGGCGGTGAGGCGCGCGCCCTGCAGCCACGGGCGGGTCTCGTCGGCATAGACATGGGTGATCTTGCCCACCGCGAAACCGGCGCGCACCACGCCCAGGGCAGTGCCGTAACCGCCGGTAGCCAGGGCACCGGCGTTACAGTGGGTGAGTATCGCGCAAGGGGTCTCGATGAGGGCCGCGCCCAGCTCGCCCATGTGCCGGTTGGCGGCGATGTCGTCGTCGTGGATGCGCCGCGCTTCGGCCAGCAACGCGGCTTCCGGGTCACCCTCGATGCCCGCGATCACCTCACGCATACGCTCGATGGCCCAGAACAGGTTCACCGCCGTGGGGCGCGATGCAG
>JAJRWE010000008.1 GCA_024276955.1 Gammaproteobacteria bacterium | reverse complement strand
GGTGTGCTGGTCGATGTGCCGGTATCGGTAAATCTGCTACAGATTCGGCACTGGGTTGCTGAGCAGGCGGAATGGCTGTTACGGCGTCGGGACGAAATCAAAACCAGCGCGGGTTTTGTTTGCCCATTATCCTATATTGAAGATGAAGAGCATCTTTTTCTGGGTGAACGCTATCGACTGAGACCCATCAGCCATCGACATCATTTACAGCCGCAGGGTATCTCCGCGCAATCCCTCCATATCCACATCGCCAATACAGACCCCGACAGCGTCAAGCATCGACTCTGGCGCTGGTACCGTGAGCAGGCGCGTACGGTATTCCAGCAGCGGCTTGCTGACCTGAGCGAAACCGTGCCCTGGGTGGAGCTTGTGCCCGAGCTGAAGCTGCGCAAGATGCGTCGCCGCTGGGGGAGCTGCAACTCGCGGGGGCTTGTGACCCTGAACACACACCTGATCAAGGCACCGGTGGAATTCATTGACTATGTGATTCTGCATGAGCTTTGCCACTTGCGTGAACTTAACCACAGTCGCCGTTTTTATCGGTTGATGGATCATGTCCTGCCGGAATGGCGAAGCGTTAAACAGAGGCTTGATGAGAGGGCGGATTTCATTGGCAATGAATGAGTTTATCTGCTGCCGCCCCATCAGGCTAAAGGTCTGCTACGCCGATACCGACAACTACCCAGGAACTTCTGAATTGATGGTACGGCGCTATGTCCAAATTGAGTATCGACACGATCAGCGTATTGCTGGTTGAACCTTCCTCTGCACAGAGCAGGATTATCGGAAGTTACCTACGGGGGCTTGGCGTTGAACTTCTGTTTGTGGTGAAAACAGCTGCAGAAGCCTTGCAGGAAATGCGCATGGCCACGCCGGACCTGGTGATCAGCGCCATGCACCTGGCCGACATGACCGGTACCGAGCTGGTGCAGGCCATGCGCGGGGAGGAGTCTTTCGCCGAGGTGCCCTTTATGCTCATCTCCAGTGAGACCCACTATCGCTACCTCGAACCCATTCGCCAGGCCGGTGTCATTGCCCTGTTACCCAAGCCTTTCACGCGTGAGCAGTTGCAGGCGGCCATGCAGTCGACGCTGGATTATCTCGATCCGGGCGAACTGGCGGCGCGTGATTTTGCCAGTGAGGAGCTGAAGGTACTGGTGGTGGATGATTCGAGTACGGCACGCCGGCATATCTCGCGTGTGCTGAGTAACATGGGCATCGAGGACATTACCACCGCCAACAATGGCGTTGAGGCGCTGGCGATTATCGGCGAGAATTTTTTCGACCTGGTGGTCACCGACTACAACATGCCGCAAATGAACGGCAAAGAGCTGGTGGAACAGATTCGTGAATCCAGTGCTCAGGCCAGTATCCCGGTGTTGATGGTCTCCAGCGAATCCGACGAAAGTCGCATCGCCGCCGTACAACAGGCCGGTGTATCGGCCATCTGTGATAAACCCTTCGAGTCCGGAACGGTAAAACAGCTCATCGAGGGGATGCTGAACTGATGGCGGAGATCGGTCTGGGAAATCTGCAGGTGATCCTGGTGGAGCCCTCCATGGCACAGCACCGGATCATCGAGAATTACTTGCAGCTGCTGGGCGTCAGGCATGTGCAGTGGGCCCGCAAGGGTGAAGACGCGCTCGCCAGCCTGACGCCGTCGGCGCCGGATCTGATCATCAGTGCCATGCACTTGCCGGACATGACCGGCACCGAGCTGTTGGAAACCATCCGCCGCGGCGATACGCAGGCCGATGTGCCCTTCATGCTGATATCCAGCGAGACACACTACCGCTACCTGGAACCCATTCGTCAGGCCGGTGCCATTGCCCTGTTGCCCAAGCCCTTCGAACTGGAGCAGTTGCGCACCGCGCTGTATGCCACGTTGGACTATTTTGATCCGGGCACGCTGGAGACAGACAATGTGTTGCTGGAAGATCTCAGCGTATTGCTGGTGGATGACAGTGGCCTGGCGCGTCGCCACATCGGGCGTATCCTGACCTCCATGGGCATTGAAAATCTCACCGAGGCGGAGAACGGCCAGCAGGCCTTCGAGTTGGTGAAGAAAAATTATTACGACCTTATTATTACGGATCTAAACATGCCGGAGATGGATGGTAAGGAATTCGTCGAACATGTGCGGCAGGAGAGTGAGCAGGCCAGCGTGCCGATCCTGATGATCTCCAGTGAGCAGGATGCCAGCCGCCTGGCCGGCGTGCAGCAGGCCGGTGTCTCGGCTATGTGCGACAAGCCCTTCGATGCGGCATCCATCAAGCAGTTGATCGAGAACATCATCGAGTAGTTGCCGCAGAGGACACAGAGAAATCAAAACCAGTTTGGCACGCCGCTAATCAATAACTTACCGCCATGCATGCAATGTAATGCCAACAATAACACGGCAGGAAAATGCCCGAATTGTGTGACATCTCACGTCGTGGTGAGGCTTTTATGGTTTAAAATGACCCATGAATTTCAGTTCCTCAATAGCTTCCATATAAGGCTGGAACCGTTCATCTCCACTTTCAAAGGCTTTTGCTGCGGCCATTGCATTTTCCAGCGTATCCCATTTTGCAATATCCGCAAATATCCGGCCACCATCAATAGGTGAAAATGTATCCAATTCGATTAACCCGGAGAAATCTTTTAACGCCGCTCTTAGACCATCTCTTATACCGGGCATTTTGGCCACATATTCTTCTCTGACGGTAAATACAGCCACTTCCAATACGTACTCATCGTTTGACATGAATCTGCCTTTATTTTTTAAATGAGTGGCTATTTTAAACAAGTGCTACTGACACCATACTGTCAGTAGTGTTTAAATTCTTAATTGGGATCTAGGTGGCCAGGGTCAGTCGGTCCTGCCACGCCGATCCAGTACAACGAAGCTGTAGGCGTGGGGATTTTTTTCGTCGGCGGCGCAGTCTGCGCGCTCCATTTCCTGCCACTGTGTCATGTCGAATACCGGAAAATGGGCATCGCCCTCCACCTCAGTGTGCACCAAGGTCATGTAAAGACGATCTGCAAGGGGTAGGGCCTGCGTGTACAGTGATGCCCCACCGATCACCATGACTTCCTCGTCTTCCGCCGTGGCCGCCAGTGCCGCTTCCAGGGAATCAAATACCTCCGCGCCCTCGGCCCGGTAGTCCGGATTGCGGCTGACGATGAGGTTGCGCCGCCCCGGCAGGGGTTTGGCGCCGAAGGACTCGAAGGTCAGGCGGCCCATGACGATGGGCTTGCCCAGGGTCTGTTTACGGAACCACTTCATATCGGCCGGCAGCTTCCAGGGCAGGCGGTTTTCGATGCCGATGACGCGGTTGTCGGCCATCGCCCAGATCAGGGAGACAGTCATGGATTTTGCCGCCACAGAGTGCACAGAGGGGCGCAGAGAAATTCAATCATGGCTTGTATCGTTCTGTGCATCTCTGTGCCCTCTGTGGCAAAAGATCGTTGTCCGTCATTCGCCGACACGGGTTTACACCGCCACCGGTGCTTTAATGTGTGGATGGGATTCGTAACCCGTCAGCTCGAAGTCATCGAAGGTGAATCTGAACAGGTCGTCGATGTCTGGATTCAGGGTCATGGTCGGCAGGGGCAGTGGCTGGCGCGAGAGCTGTAATTCGGCCTGTTCGAGATGGTTGGAATAGAGGTGTGCGTCACCCAGGGTGTGGATGAACTCGCCCGGTTTCAGCCCCGTGACCTGCGCCACCATCAGCAGCAACAGGGCGTAGGAGGCGATGTTGAAGGGCACGCCGAGGAAGATATCGGCACTGCGCTGATAGAGCTGGCAGGACAGTTTGCCGTCGGCCACATAGAACTGGAAAAAGGCATGGCAGGGTGGCAGGGCCATGTTGTCGATCTCGCCCACGTTCCAGGCCGAGACGATGAGGCGCCGCGAGTCTGGGGTGCTCTTGATCTGTTCCACCACTTGCATGATTTGATCGATATGACGCCCGTCGGCGGCGGGCCAGGAACGCCATTGTGAGCCGTACACAGGGCCGAGATCGCCGTTTTCGTCGGCCCACTCGTCCCAGATCTTGACGCCGTTTTCCCGCAGGTAGCGGATGTTGGTGTCGCCGGACAGGAACCACAGCAGCTCGTGGATGATGGAGCGCAGGTGCAGCTTCTTGGTGGTGACCAGGGGGAAGCCCTCGGCCAGGTCGAAGCGCATCTGGTGGCCGAATATGCTCTTGGTGCCGGTGCCGGTGCGGTCGGTCTTGGTGATGCCGTGGTCGTAGACGTGGCGCATCAGGTCGAGATACTGGCGCATTTATTTTCCCTTTCTGTTCTTTCGCCTTTTACCGGCGGCCTTTGTCGGTGTCTTTGACTCGGCTGCGGCCGGTGCAGGCTGGCGGCGATAGGCCAGCCACAGCAGTACGATGCCGGTGAGGATCAGCGGGGCCGATAGCAATTGTCCCTGGGTCAGCCAGCCGAAGGCGATGAAGCCGAGATGCTCGTCAGGCTGGCGCACGAACTCCACCGCAAAGCGGAACACCCCGTAGCCCAGGGCAAAGACGCCGGACACCGCCATGCGTGGACGCGGTTTGGCGGAGAAGATCCAGACGATGAGAAACAGCACGATGCCCTCGAGAAACATCTCATACAGCTGCGAAGGGTGTCGTGGCAGGGGACCTCCGCCGGGAAACACGATCCCCCAGGGCAGGCTTGTGGGCTGTCCCCACAGCTCGCCGTTGATGAAATTGCCCAGGCGCCCGCTGGCCAGACCAATGGGCACCAGTGGGGCGACGAAGTCGGTGAGTTCGAAGAAGCTGTGCTTGTACTTGCGACCGAACAGCCACATGGCCACCAGTACCCCCAATAGGCCACCGTGGAAGGACATGCCGCCCTCCCAGATGCGCAAGATGGACACGGGGTCACTGACGAAGTGGTCGAAGTTGTAGAACAGGGTGTAGCCGATGCGGCCGCCCAGCACCACGCCCAGCGCGCCGTAGAAGATCAGGTCAGAGATCTGCTCGTCGTTCCAGCCCGAGCCCGGCTGGCGCGCGCGCCGACGGCCCAGCCACCAGGCGGCGCCGAAGGCGACCAGGTACATGATGCCGTACCAGTGGATTTTCAGCGGCCCGAGGCTGACGGCGACGGGGTCGATCAAGGGGTAGTTCAGCATGGGGGCAGAGTTTACCGTATGTGCCGGGATTCTGCCCTCATGGGCTTTGATCTGATATCGAGGTGTGCGGGTATCGTGCCTCAGCCGGTGGTGAGTGACGGGGTGTTGTGCATCGGGCAGCGCCTGAGTGCGCTGTCTGGGATCTTATTCATCATTATTTAATCATATTCTAATATTATAGATTGTAAAGCTCGGGTTTTCCTGATTTCGTCGCGCCGGGGCCGCCTCAGCGGGTCAGCTGGCTGTACAGGGTGAGTAACTTCTGCGGTAGGTGGTCCGGGCGTTGGATCACGGTGTAGCCGGTGGAGCCGAACAGCCAGGGCAGGTAGGCGTCGCCCTCGCGGTCGATGGTGATGCAGAAGGGGGTGAGGCCGAGCTCGCGGGCCTCGTGCACGGCCATGCGGGTGTCCTCGATGCCGTGACGGCCTTCGTAGTGGTCGAGGTCGTTGGGCTTGCCGTCGGTGAGGATCAGCAGCAGGCGCTGGCTGGCGGACTGCTTCGCCAGCAGTGCGCCGGCGTGGCGGATGGCGGCGCCCATGCGGGTGTAGTAGCCGGGACGGATGGCCTGGATGCGGCCGCGCACGGCGTCGCCGTAGGCCTCATCGAAGTCCTTGAGGGGGTAGAAGCGTACCTG
>JAJRWE010000111.1 GCA_024276955.1 Gammaproteobacteria bacterium | reverse complement strand
GCCGTAGCGAGCATGGCGGCGATGGTGAGGGCAGCGTGAAGCAGCTTCTGTTTTGACTGAGTTTGCATGATTGTCTCCTTGGTTTTGCAATTATTCGACGGGCAGGCGGGGTAGTGTGACCGGCGCAGGCTCACCCGTTAGCGCCTTCATAAAGGCCACCAGGCCGGCCTTTTCGCTGGCATTCAAATGCAGGGGCTGCATGTTGGGGTCAAGATTGTCCTTTGTGTCACCACCCCGGTCGTAGTGATCAATAACCTCTTCCAGCGTTTTGTACATGCCGTTGTGCATATAGGGGGCGGTAAGCTCGACATCCCGCAGGGTGGGTGTCTTGAAGGCGCCCTTGAGAATCTTGACCTTGCGAATGCCATAGCGACCCGGATCGTCATCGCCCTTCAGGCCCAGATTGTGGAAGCCATTGTCGGTAAAGTTGAAGCCGCCATGGCACAGTACGCAGCGCCCCTTGCCGAGGAATACCTCGAAGCCCTGCTGGGCCGCCTTGCTCATGGCATGAGTTTCACCCTTCACCCAGCGATCAAAGGGTGCCTCGGTGGAAACGATGGTGCGTTCGTAGGTCGCAAGGGCCTTGGCAAGGGTCTTTTGGGTGATGCCTTCGCCCGGGTAGGCATCTTCAAAGGCATCGCGGTAGCCCTTGAGGGCGGAAAGTTCTTTGATGACTTCATCCAGATCCTGGTTCATTTCACCCGCGGCCTTAATCGGGCCCAGGGCCTGTTTTTCCAGCGTCCGTTCCCGGCCGTCCCAAAACTGCAGTGGCTGATAGGCGGTGTTGAGGATGGTGGGCGTCGCGCGTCCCAGGACACCCATGCCATGGCCAATGGCGGTGGGAAGGCCATCGGACCAGCCGAGGGCCGGGTTATGGCAGGTGCCACAACTGATCCAGTTGGAGCCGGAGAGACGGGGATCGAAGAACAGCATCTTTCCCAGCTCGGTGCGAGCTGTGGTAATGCGGTTGTTGTCCGGCTGAGGGATTTCGGCGGGCCTCAGAAAGCTGCTGTAGTCTTCGGCAGCCTGTGCGTTTGTGGTGACGGCGCCCAGGCAGGCAATGAACAGTACCTTGCGGGCCATGCGGGTCAATGTGGAATGTGTTTTCATGAGCTTTCCTCTCTCTAACATCACTTTTTCGTCTGCAACCTTTGCAGAATAAAATTGATTTTTTACAAACCTAACAGATATTAGGTCATTAAAGTAAATATGCCAGGGGTGTTTTGTGATTACAGGCTAAATCTGTCGACGACCCTGTTCAGGTCCGCAGCGGCGGCATCCAGATTGCCCGACAGCTCGCTGAGTTCAATGGTTTGCCGGTTGGCGTCCGATGAGACATCGACCAGGGACGAGACGGTTGATGTGATGCGTTGTACGGCCTGACCCTGTGACACCATCAGATCGTCCACCTCCATCATGCTGGTACGCATTTCCTGTACACGCTGGCTGCTAAGGGTCGTTTCATCGGCCAGACTGGTGAGGCGGTCTATATTGGATTTCGCATTGCCAACACTGTTTTCCAGGGCTTCGACGGTGGTGCTGACGCTGCCGGAAATTCCCTCGACCAGCCCGGAAATTTCCGAGGTTGCCTCTTCGGTGCGCTTGGCCAGCTGGCGGACCTCATCGGCGACGACGGCGAATCCACGCCCGTGATCTCCGGCACGTGCAGCCTCTATGGCGGCATTGAGCGCCAGTAGATTGGTCTGTGAAGAGATGTCGCGAATGGTGTCGATGATGCTGGTGACCTCATCGGCGGCGCTGGACAGTTCACGCGTCGCCTTGGCGGTGCTTTCCATATCCGTCTGAAATTTTTCAAATTCCCTGACCGTCACAAGTAGCTGTGCGGAGGCCTCTCGGGTTGCCCTTGACGTTTGTTGCGCCGCCTCGGCCGTCTCGCCCAGTCTGGCGGCGACGTTGTCGGTCACCGAGGTGACCAGTGCCGTGTCATCCTGAATTTCCACCACACTGTCATGCAGTTTGGTGGAGACCTCATTGACCACCTCGGCTGCTTGACCTACCTGATTCGACTGTTCACCCAGCTGCATGGCACCGCTGCGGATTTTGGAAATGATCTCGTGCAGGTTGCGAACGGTTCGGCTGATGGCATTGACCGTACGGCCGATTTCGTCGCTGCCTGCATCATCGATATGAACCTTCAGATTACCGTCGGCGATGGCGGTCATGGTCTTTTCGATCATGCCCAGCGGCTTGGTGACCAGGTAGGCTGCCAAAAGACTGGCGAGTATGCCGATGACCAGGCCGATGCCGATAATCGTGGCCATGACGATGATGACGGTGTGACTTTTTTCGCTGGAAATACGCTGCATCTCAGATAATTTGCCGCGTTCTTTTTCTACCAGTTGCAGGGAAAGGTCATCAATCTTGTGTGAGTCTTCGGTGATGCTGCGCATATTTTGCATCGCTTCACTGTCATTGTTTTTCTTCGCCGCCCTGATCACCTGCATCTGCGTCGGGCGCAGTTTTTCGATCAGCGGTGTCAGTTGTTTGACCTCCTGGCTGTCGGGAAGATTAGTGGCCAGTGTCTGAACCTGTTCGTCCAGTATGGAAAGGGCGCGAATCGCAGCCACAGACTCACGGCGGATTTCTTTCTTCTGTTCGGCAGCGATGACATTGGCCAGGGCTCGACCCAGCTCCACCGCGGCGAGCCGCGCATTGGTGGCGAGATCGACCCGGGGTTGCGCCTTCTGAATCATGTTTTCCATATCCCGGTTTTGCTGATAGATGGTGTAGGCGCCAAACAGGCCGACCGCCAGAATCAGCAAAATGTACAAGCCTGACAGGCTGAGTATCTTGGTGCGCCAGCCAATATGGGACAGACCTTTTACGAGAGTCTCTAACACGACGGGTTCCTCTGAAATGCGGTGTGGCTTGCTTGTATCATGTAACGGGTTTTTGGCCGGGATGGTCTACGGGTCGACAGTCCTGGCGTATTTTTCCGGTGCCTTCTTGATGAAGTGCACCAGGTCATCGATATTTTTGACAGACAATTCTTCGCCAAAGGGCGGCATGTACTTGCTCATGGAATAGTTTTCGCCGCCATTGGTAATGATCTTGTGCAGGTATTCTGCGGGGCGGTCCGAATAGATGCCCAGGGTGAAATTGCTGGGCAGCTGGGTTTTCAGTTTGCGATACAGCCGTTTAACCATGCGCCCCTCGCCATCGGCATTATTGCCGTGGCAGCGGGTGCAGTAGGTCGTGAACAATTTTTGTCCGCGCTCGAATTGGGCCTCTGCGTCAGGCTGTGCCGAGGCAATGGGTGGGGCGGCAGAGAGCATCAGGGCCAGGGTCAAGATGCGAGGGCGGGGCATTTTTTCATTTTTTTCACTTTATTCCATGGGATGGGCACAGGTCAAAATCGGATTCTGTCCATCATGTGAGACATTCTCGGCCGACCGGATGAGTACGGCTGCCAGTCCTATCGGCGCCAGTGAGGCCAGATTTAGCTTTTTTTCGCAGTCCGCGAGTGCAATTGGGAGAAGCGGGATCTATAGTGGCGCCCAGCCTGCGTGAGGCGAATAACGACTGAGAAAACAGGGATATCCTATGTCCGCACACTACCGCTACACGGCGGCCCCCAGCGCCGACCGCAACGACTGGGCCAATATCCGCGCCCTCCTGCCCTATCTGTGGGAATACCGCGGTCGGGTGTTGCTGGCGCTGGGCTGTCTGGTGCTTGCCAAGGTGGCGAACGTGGGCGTTCCGCTGGCCCTCAAGGGACTGGTGGACCGGCTGGATGTGAGCACGGATCAGCTCCTTGTCGCCCTTCCGATGGGGTTGCTGCTGGCCTACGGCCTGGCCAAGCTGGGCAGCTCCCTGTTCGGCGAGCTGCGCGACGTGCTGTTTACCCGCGTGCGCTACCGCGCCATGCGCCGCCTGACCCTGCGGACCCTGGAGCATCTGCATCGTCTGTCGCTGCGCTTTCATCTGGAACGCAAGACCGGTGCCATCTCGCGTGACCTCGCGCGCGGTGCGGCCAGTCTCAGCACCATCCTCAATTACATGGCCTTCAGTATTTCGCCGGTGGCGGTGGAATTCACCCTCGTCGGCGGTATCCTGCTCAGCCAATACGACGCCGTGTTCGCTATGGTGATCTTCGCCAGCGTGGCGGCCTACATTGCCTTCACCTTTGCTGTAATCAACTGGCGCATGGAATACCGCCTGGCCATGAACCGCTTCGAATCCGAGGCCAGTAACCAGGCCATCGAAAGCCTGATGAATTACGAGACAGTGAAATACTTCGGTAACGAAAGGCTGGAGGTGGAGCGTAACGACCGCACCCTCGATCAGTGGGAGGCCAACGCGGTAAAGAGTCAGACTTCCATTTCCGTGCTCAATTTCGGCCAGGCCGCGATCATCGCCGTGGGCGTGACGGTGGTGATGTTCTTCGCGGCCGCCGAGGTCATCGATGGGCAAATGAGCATCGGCGACTTTGTGCTGGTCAATGCTTTCCTGTTGCAGCTGTTCATGCCACTGGGTTTCCTCGGCATGGTGTACCGGCAGATGCGCCATTCGCTCACCGACATGGATCAGTTGGTGAAGCTGCTCGACGAAAAGCCGTAGATTACCGACAAGCCGGACGCCCGCGAACTGAAGGTCGAGCGCGGCGAGGTGCGCTTCGAGCACGTCGACTTCGCCTACCAGCCCGAACGGTCCATCCTGCACGACGTCGATTTCATCATTCCGCCGGGGCATAAAGTGGCGGTGGTGGGTCACAGCGGGGCCGGCAAGTCCACCCTCGCGCGGTTGCTGTTCCGTTTCTACGACGTTACCGGCGGGCGCATCCTCATCGACGGTCAGGATATCCGCGACGTCAGCCAGACCAGCCTGCGCGCCGCCATCGGCATCGTGCCGCAGGACACGGTGCTGTTCAACGAGAGCATCGAATACAACCTGCGCTACGCCCGTCCGGATGCCAGCTTTGACGAGGTCATCGAAGCGGCGCGGCTGGCGCAGTTGCATGACTTCGTCGTCAGCCTGCCGGAGGGTTACGAGACCCGCGTCGGTGAGCGCGGTCTGAAGCTCTCCGGCGGTGAGAAGCAGCGCGTCGCCATCGCCCGCGCCATCCTCAAGCGGCCGCAGATCCTCATCTTCGACGAGGCCACCTCGGCACTGGACAGTCACGCCGAGCAGGCCATCCTCGGCGCCCTGAAACAGGCCAGCCGTGGCCATTCCACCCTGGTCATCGCCCACCGTCTGTCCACCATCGTCGATGCCGAACAGATCCTGGTGATGGATGCCGGGCGTATCATCGAGCGCGGCACCCATCAGGAACTGCTGGCGGCACAGGGGCGCTATGCGGAGATGTGGGCCCTGCAACAAAAGGAGCGGGCCGAGGAAGGAGAGGCGTGAAGTGAAAAACGCGAGACAGCCATGAGCGAGGGTAATGCAGCGAAGGCAAGGCCGTTGGGGTGGATGGCCCTGGGCGTCGTGTTGATGCTGGCGGTGCCAGCCCTGGTGGCCGGGGAGGAATTCACCATCACGCCCTTTACCGGCTGGGTCTTCGGTGGCACGGTTGATACCCGCGACGGTCAGCTGCGCATCCGGGAAACGGCGGATTACGGTGTCAACCTGGATCTTCCCTACCGTGGCAGCCATACCACCCGGATGCGATTCTCTTTCTCCACCTACGATACGACGGTGGAGGAAAAGGCCGACCTCAGCAGTGTGAGCCGAGACCTGTTCGACATGCGTGTGAATCACTACCAGCTCGGTGGCACCAAGGTGATCAACGAGGGGAGGATACAAACTTATGGCATGGGCACCTTTGGCGTGACCCACTTTTCACCGCGCGATTCGAGCTATTCCAGCGAAACACGGTTTTCCATGCACTTCGGCCTGGGCATGGAGGTGATGCTCAGCAAACACCTCGGTCTGAACCTGCAGGGCCGGCTGTTGCTGCCTTTCAACTACTCCAGTGGCAGCCTGTTCTGCGGCAGCGGTGGTTGCAGTATCGCCGTCAGTGGCGGCTCATCGCTGATGCAGGCGGATATTACCGCGGGGCTGGTAATGCGGTTTTAACAAGCGAGAGATTGTAGGAGCGGGCCATGCCCGCGATGGTTTTCGTTTCATTACAGAGATTGTGATTTTGGAAGTTGTGGGAGCGGCTTCAGCCGCGAATGTAAGGTGGGATCTATTCGCGGCTGAAGCCGCTCCCACAGATTTGTTTTCTCACCCTTCATCGCGGGCATGGCCCGCTCCTACTACAACGTGGATTTACCACACTAGTGCAACAGGTGGGTGCTATTGCAGGTCTGGTGATGCGCATCTGAGGCTGGAGTATTCTCAGTCCTCAGGTTTCATCCCCCACCAGTTCCTCCACTACCCGCGCAATGGCCTGGCGCTGTTGCCGTGGCAGTTTCATCCACTGCAGTCCCAGTTCCAGTGCTTCCTTGCTGAGTTTTTCTTTTCCTGTTGCCGGCGGAATCTTGCCCGCGCCGTGCGGGTGCCTGCCCGGCTCGAAGGCTGTACCCTGGCCGGAAAGCAGCCAGTTGGATCGTGTCTGGGTCAGCTCGGCCAGCTTGACCAGTACCGAGGTGGGAGGGAAATCCACTCCCTTCAGCCAGCGGTCGGTCTCCTGTTGTCGGGTGCCGAGAAGCTCTGACAAGCGGCTCAGCCGGCCTTTGCCCAGCGGCGGGAAGCGGATATTGTCCAAGGCGTCGTTGAGTCGTTCGGCGAATGCCTGTTTCTGCGTGCTCATGGTTTTTCTCTTCTGTGGCTGCGAACAGGATTTTACACCTTCCTGTCAACCAATAACTGGCTGCCGCGTTAAGGAATAGAAACACCGTCCGGATATGGGATGCCGTAGACAGCCATTGCCCCTCGCGGCCAGAATGGGCGCAGGCAGGATTCGATGGAGAACACAGGCTGGAATCAACGCAGGCAATGGATCGTTTTCTCGTCGGTGTGGAACGCCGGGCCTATCGCATGGCCTGGATCGCCACCAGCAACCGCGAGGATGCCCTGGATATCGTGCAGGATGCCATGCTGCGCCTGGTGAAAGGCTACGCGGGGCACCCCGAAGCCGAGTGGGGTCCGTTGTTTCAGCGCATCGTGCAGAGCGTGATCCACGACTGGTACCGGCGCAATCAGGTGCGCAATCGCTGGCGACAGTGGCTGGGTTTTGCCAAGGGGGCGGCGGATGATGAACTGGCGGGCGATCCGCTGGAAACCACCATCGCCAGCCATGCCCCCGGCCCGGACGGGCAGCTGGCCTCGCAACACGCCATCGACGCCCTGGATGCCGCCCTGCATGCGCTGCCCCTGCGCCAGCAGCAGGCCTTTCTGCTACGGCAGTGGGAGGGGCTGAGCGTGGCGGAAACGGCCGCGGCCATGGGTATCAGCGCTGGCAGCGTCAAGACACACTATTTCCGCGCGGTGCAGACACTGCGCGACAAACTGGAGGATCACTGGCCATGAACGAGCGGCAGGATGACTTTCTGCGACAAACCAAGGCCACACTGGACGAGGCCGAGCAACGCATCGATGGCGCCACACAGACCCGCTTGAACGCCGCCCGCCGTGAGGCGTTGGCCGCAGGCAAGCGACCGCGTAGGCCCGTCTGGCTGCTGCCGGCCAGCGGCTTGGCTGCGGCCGCCACAGTGGCGGTGTTGACCGTCAGCCTGTGGCAGGTGCCGCCGATGGACGACAGCTTCGCCGCGCTGGAAGACATCGCCCTGCTCAGCGACGAGGCCGACCCGGAGTTTTATGCCGATCTGGAGTTCTACGCCTGGATCGCGGAAGGCGCGCCGCTGGAAGATGACAATGGATAGCCGCTGTCTTCCTTTGTTGGGAGTGCTGGGGCTGTTGTCCCTGTTGCCCGGCGTGATGGCGGCAGAAGAAGACACGCAGGCGCCGAACCTGGCGCTGCTGGAATTCCTCGGCAGCTGGGAAGACGCCGATGGCGAATGGATCGACCCATTGCAGATGCTCGATGCGCTGGAGGCCGAAGAGGCGGAAACGGTGCCCACACCGGCAGAGGAAGAGAATGATGACTAGACGTATTTTGTTTATCCTGATGCTGCTCTCACCGCTGGCTGCGTGGGCTGGGACCGATGTCGCCGGCATCGGCTGGAATGACCTGGCTCAGCAGGAGCGCAAGCTGCTGGCCCCGCTAAAGGGCAGCTGGGGCACGTTGCCCGCCGAGCGCCAACAAAACCTGCGCAAGGGTGTGGCACGCTGGAAACAACTCACCCCGAAACAACGTGCACGCTTCAAACAACGCTTCGAGCGTTGGAAACAGCTGCCGCCGCAACAACGCGCCCGTGTACGCCAGCGCTATGAACGCTTCATGACCCTGCCGCCGGTTGAGCGCCGCCATCTGCGTGAGCAATACCGCGAGTTCCGCCGCTTGCCCGCAGATCGGCGTCAGCAACTGCGTGAACGCTGGCGCAGCATGACGCCGCAGCAGCGCCGCCACTTCATCGATCGCCGCGAACGCATCCGCCACCTGACGCCCCGCCAGCGCCAGGAGCTGCGCCGGCAGAGGCAGCGCTGAGGCATTGCACTGAGAGTACGAAGGCGCATCAGGGTACAATCTTCCCGCTGACCAATGTCAGGGGGAAGTCTTGCCGATTGAGTATCTCTGTTTGAGAAGGGCCATCTGTCGCCTGCTGTGTGGGCTGGCCCTACTGTGCGTCAGCGCACCGCTGCTGGCGCTGGATGAACTGCCCTCGCTGTTGGGCGTGGAGTGGAGCGCCGGCGATGACGGCCGCAGCGACCTGTACCTCGATCTCGACCTCGCCATCGGCGGCCCGCGGCTGCTGTTCTCCGCCGTGCAGACGTCCATCGACAACGAGTTCTCAAACTATACCACCCAGTCCTTCCTTATCGGCATGGTCAACGACCCGCTGCAGACGCTGAACTACGGTGCCGAGCTGGAACAGTGGGGCAGGGCAGACCACATCACCAGTACCACCGTACGCGGATTTCTGGCTTACAACAGCCTCGACTGGAGCCTCGCCATTCGTCCACAGTGGCGCAATATCGTCCTTTCGACGTCGGATCTTTGCCGCCGTTTTCCCACCTGCCCTGATGAGTGGCAGATCGAGAGCTATGGCATTCGCGCTGACGGTAATTACTATTGGGGAGCCTGGGGTTTTGCCCTGGGCCTTTCCGCTCATGACTACGACCGTGACCTGGCCCCGCTGGCTACCAACCCTTGGGTGATCCGTCTGTTTTCACCGTTGGCGCTGGAGCTGGCCATGGGCTTCGAGGATTATGGCATGAGTGCCGGCCTGCGCTACGCCTTTCGCCGCGCCCTACTGAGTGTGGACGAATACCGCAGCGTCTCGGCCGTGGACGGCCTGGCCAACTGGTTGACCAGCGTGCGCCTCTCCATTGACCTCGACCGCCAATGGCGCCTGCGCCTCAACGGCGGCCTGTTGCGTATGCCGGAAATCAGTGGTGGTAGCACTCTGTACGCGGGGGTGGGAGCCGCGTACAGCTGGTAGGACCACAATAATCGAACAGGCCGCTCCTACAGATTGATGTGTAACGTATGCCAACTCGTGACACTGCTCTGCGGTGTCACGCATCCTGTGGCGCTCAGCGCCACGTCACACAAACCATCAAAAATTTCTCTATCTCCTGTCAACCAATCCCCCCCTGCCGCGTTTGTCTTCTTAGTAACCCAATGTATGGCATCACAAGCATGCCCACCGATACACCCACAGTGAGGATCGAATAATGAAAATGCACACCCCCTTCGACCAACGGCGCGGCAAGTTTGCCACCCTGCTGTCGACCCTGTTTCTGTTGTTGACCGCCTTCGTCCTCGGCGGCTGCGCCGATGTCAGTGACGATGCCAGTGACGCCGACGGCGAACTGGTCATCGGCCTCACCGATGCCGAAGGCGATTTCGCCACCTACACCGTGGACGTCAAGTCCCTAACCCTCACCAAGGCCAGCGGCGAAGTGGTGCATACACTGTCGCTGAGCACGCGGGTCGACTTCGCCCAGTACACGGAAATGACTGAATTCCTCACCGTTGCCACCGTCTCCAGCGGCCTCTACGTGCAGGCCGAAATGGTGCTGGACTACAGCGACGCCGACATCCAGGTGGAAGACGCCAACGGTGATGCCGTGAAGGTTAAGGACATCGTCGACGCCGACGGCAATCCCATCACCGAGCTGACCGTGGCGGTGAAGCTGGAGGGCCGAAACTCCTTGCGTATCGTCCCCGGCGTACCCGCGCACCTGACCCTGGACTTCGATCTCAAGGCCTCCAACAGCGTCGAATTCAGCCCCGACCCCATCGTCACCGTCGAGCCCTTCCTGCTCGCCGAGCTGGACGTGGAGAAATTCAAGACCCATCGCCTGCGTGGCCCGCTGGCTAGCGTCGATGTGGCGAACAGCACCTTCGACGTCATTATCCGCCCCTTCCATCGCCACATGAGCCGCCACGATATTGCCCGCCACTTCGGCACCATCACCGTCACCACCACCGACGACACTGTGTTTGAGGTCGACGGCGAAAGCTATCAGGGCAATGCCGGTCTCAGCGCCATGGACACCCTGCCGAGATTCAGCGCCACCCTGGTGCGTGGTGACATCAAACTCAATCCACGCCGTTTCGTGGCGCGTGAAGTCTATGCCGGCAGCAGCGTACCCGGCGGCAGTGCCGACGTGGTCACCGGTAATGTCATCGCCCGCACCGGCGACACCCTGACCGTGAAGGGCGCCACCCTGATCCGCGCCGGCGGCAGCGTCATATTTAACGATGAAGTCATCGTGTATCTGAGTGAAGAGACCATCGTCAAGCGCCAGCTCGGCATGGGCACCGAGTACGACATCGACGATATTTCAGTCGGTCAGCGCGTGCGCATCTTTGGCACGCTGGACAGTCCCCTTACCACTCGACTGGGAATGAAGGCCAAACGCGTGCAGATGCGCTTCACCACCCTGCGCGGCACCGTGGTAGGCATGGAAGTCATCCAGATCCAGCCGACACCGGTGACACCCTTCGTCATCGATTTGCAGGCTATCGATGGCCGTAACGTGTCCCTGTTTGACTTCAGCGGCACGGGTATAGACGACGTCAACGACGCCGATCCGGCCGCCTATGAAATCGAAACCGCCAGTCTGGATGTTTCCGGCCTTAATGATGGCGCCCCGGTAAAAGTACGCGGCTTCGTTACCCCCTTCGGTAGTGCGCCGGCGGATTTTATCGCGCACAGCGTGTCCGATGTGGCGCTGATGAAAGGTGTCATGGCCATTAGCTGGGACCCGGCCAGCAGCACCGCCATTCCCTCGCTGAGCGCCGATGGCATGCGTCTCCACCTGGATGGCGTCGGCCGTTTTCATCATGTTTCCCGCGGCCGGGTGGCGATTGATCTTACCGCGCTTGCCGCACCGCCGAGCATCGTGCCACGCGCTGATGGCAAAGGGTTGTACCTGATCAACCAGGCCGGCAGGCACCAACTGCACACCACCTTCGCTCGCTTCGCCGATGACCTCAATACCCGCCTCAATGATGGCGTGCTGGTGAGGCATCTCGCCGCCAGCGGCCCGTTCGACGACGCCACCGCGCAGATGACTTCAGGCTTCGTGATCGTCAGCATGGAATAACTTCAAAAAGTCAGATCATTCTCCACCCGGGGCGGCCAGATGGCCGCCCTTTTTTATGTTTGGGATGGAGAGTTCCAGTTGTAGGTTGGGCAAAGCTACCGCGTCCTGCTATCGCCCCTTGCCTACATCCATGTAGGCAAGGCGCAGCGTGCCCAACATCTCCATGCTCTGGGAGCAAGGTCTTCGGAACCCAAGTGGGCCGGCCAGGGTTTTGCGCAAAGTGGTTCAGAAAAGCCCGGAGACGATTTTTGATGCTATGAAGGAATGAGTGATGTAGCCTGGGTGAAACAGGGCATCCGGAGTGAGGTGATTCCGTACCTCCCGAATTGCGCTGTGCTTTAATTTTGTGCTGCCTTACTCTCATGTCCAGAACTCTGGCACAGGCAGGCTAAAAAGAAGGCGCCATAGAGATGGAAAAACTAACCGGATGGGCGGCCATATTATTAGCCCTTTTTTCTCTTGCGCCGAGCCTAGTTCCAGGAGCTATGTCTTTTCTGGGTTTGCTGGTTTCACTGGCGGCTCTGATTATCTCGATTTTTTCAGTGAGTAGCGGTCGAAAAATTGATTTTTTTATCACGCTGGCTATTGTTGTGTTCGGTGTGGTTTTTATCAATGACGCTCTTAGAGTATGGGGTTCATTACCAATGCCAATGAATGTTAAGCTTACAATGTATGGTCTCTTTGGTGTTGTCGTTTCGGCCAGTATTTTTTTAGCAAATAAATTCTCGAATAAATGAGAGAAATAATCTGGCGGGCGAGGGGTGGCCCGGATTCTACGGTGCTTTGTTCTTCTCAGGAACGTACACATTTCTTACCAAGCTAAAGAAACGATGATTACACAAAAAAATTTCCAAATAGCCACCCAGGGTCGTGGCAGCACCAATATCACCGCCGAGGTCGAACGCATCGTTGCGGCATCGGGCATTCGCACCGGCCTGTGCCATGTGTTCGTGGAGCACACCAGTGCCTCACTGATGTTGTGTGAGAATGCCGATCCGTCGGTGCGGCGGGATCTGGAGTATTTTCTGGCGCGGCTGGCGCCTGATGGCGATCCTGCCTATGAGCACAGCATGGAAGGCCCCGACGACATGGCGGCCCACTTGCGCACCATTCTTACCCATAGCGATCTGACCATCCCGGTGCGCGACGGCCGTTGCGCGCTGGGTACCTGGCAGGGGGTTTTTCTGCTGGAGCATCGCACCCATCCCCATCACCGCAGGATCACGGTAACGGTTCAGGGCGAGTAGTTTCTGGCCTCGCCGCTATTTGTTTTCCCCACGGGAAATCGTCCGCATTACGCGATCCAGCATGCGCGTCGACAGCAATCGGCGCAAGATGCCGAACAGCCAGGTGGGTACGGTGACGTAATAGCGCGGCTGGGGGCGTGGAGACTCCAGGGCGTGGATGACCTTTTTCAGTACGGCTTCCGGCGGCAGGGTGAAGGGCGCCGCGGGGCCGACTTTTTGCAGGCGCTTTTCCATGCGCCGGTAGGTGTCGCGGTGGGCGCTGTGTTCGGTGTCGATGTGTTTTTTGTACATGGCGAAGGCATTGGCGCGGAAGCGGCTTTCTATCGGCCCCGGCTCGATCAGCGAGACATGAATACCCGTGCCGTGCAGTTCCAGGCGCAGGGTGTCGGTGATACCTTCAAGTGCAAATTTGCTGGCGTTGTAGGCGCCGCGATAGGGCAGGCTGACGATGCCCAGCAGGGAGCTGTTTTGCAGGATGCGGCCGAACCCCTGCCGGCGCATAACGGGAATCAGCAGGTTGGTCAGTTCCACGGTGCCG
>JAJRWE010000110.1 GCA_024276955.1 Gammaproteobacteria bacterium | reverse complement strand
TTCCCTTCGGGCGAGACGAAAGAGGCCATCTGGGGTGTTGCGCCCTCTTGAGGTAGAGTGGCTACCCCTGCGAGGGCGCGCCTACCAGCTAACCTCTTTCGTCTCGTCTAAATAGGCATACAGTTCAGGACACTACACTAGATGAAAAGGAGAGCACAATGATCATCGATCACATTGGACTGGCGGTTTCCGACGGTAAAAAGAGCCAGGCATTTTATGCCGCAGCGCTGGCCCCGTTGGGTATCGGGAAAATTATGGAGTTCGAGGGCTGGGCCGGTTTCGGTCGCGAGGGAAAGCCTGAGTTCTGGTTTGGCGAGGGTGGACCGGCACAGAGCCCCATGCACATTGCCTTTAGTGCCGAAAACCGCCAGCAGGTACGGGATTTTTATGATGCCGCCATCGCCGCCGGTGGCAAGGACAACGGCGCGCCCGGCCTGCGCGAGGAATATCACCCGACCTACTACGGGGCCTTCGTGATCGACCTCGACGGCCACAACATCGAAGCCGTCTGCCACGCGCCGGAGGCCTGAGCGGCGCGCCCAGGAGAATCGCGTGCGCCGCGCCGACCGCCTGTTCCAGATCATCCAGTTCCTGCGCACCCGCCGTGTCACCACCGCGCGCCGGCTGGCGGAGGAGCTGGAGGTCTCCGAACGTACCGTCTACCGCGACATCCGCGACCTGATGGCCTCCGGCGTACCCATCGACGGCGAGGCCGGCATCGGCTACGCCCTGCGGCGCGGTTTCGACCTGCCGCCGCTGATGTTCACCTAGGCCGAGATCACCGCCCTCACCCTGGGCGCGCGCATTGTCGACAGCTGGGCCGACCCGGAGCTGGCCCGCGCCGCCAATTCGGTGCTGAGCAAGATCGAAACCGTCCTCCCCGACGGGCTCAAACAACGCCTTGACCAGACCCGCCTGTTTTCCCCGCTGACGCGGATACCCGCCGAGACTGCTGCCTGTATGGCCAACCTGCGCGGCGCCATCGACAGCTGTCACCGGGTGCGTTTCTGCTACACCCGCGCAGATGGAGCCACCAGCCAGCGCACCGTGTGGCCGCTGGGTCTGTTCTTCTGGGGCTCCGTGTGGACCCTCGGCGCATGGTGCGAACTGCGCCGCGCCTTCCGTAACTTCCGCCTCGACCGGGTGAATGAACTAAGTCTGTGCGACGACACCTTCCCGCACATTGAAGGACGCACCCTCCAGGACCTGATCAACAAGGAAAGAAACTGCCATGACTAGCCAATGCCGCTGTGCCTGGGTGCCCACCGATGACCCGCTATACATCGCCTATCATGACAAAGAGTGGGGCGTGCCGGAACACGACGACCAACGCCTGTTCGAAATGCTCCTGCTCGAAGGCGCGCAGGCCGGGCTGAGCTGGATCACTATTTTGCGCAAACGGGAAAATTACCGCCGCCTTTTCGATGGCTTCGATGCCGAAAAAATCGCCCGCTACAAGCCGAAGAAAATAGCCAGCCTGCTGGACGACCCCGGCATCGTGCGCAATCGTCTGAAAGTCAATGCCGCTGTCGGCAATGCCCGAGCCTATCTCGAAATACAGGATGAATTCGGCAGCTTCAGTGATTACCTGTGGCAGTTTGTTGGTGGTGAGCCGGTTATCAATACATGGAAAACATTAAGTGATGTACCCGCATCGACAGCCCAATCCGACGCCATGAGTAAGGCCCTGAAAAAGCGCGGTTTTAAGTTTGTTGGCTCTACTATCTGTTACGCTTTCATGCAGGCCGTGGGCATGGTCAACGACCACACCACGGACTGCTTTCGTTATCGTGTGAGTTAGTAGGCAACAAGCCCATCATTTGTGTTGTTTGTCGGCGTTGTTGGCGGTGTATCACCGCCGCCACCACAGCTAATGACAAAAAAACTTGTAACTGCAAAAGTAAATAAATATTTACCGTTAATTTTCATTCTGATCTCCTTGTCATGATTATTTAATATTTTTCTTAAGCTAAATTTCAGACCTTATTGCAATTAAGCCTATGTCGAAGTGATAAATATTACTGCTTAACACTGCTTTCTGACTATCAATCAAACCCAACCTCAAGCGCCTGACACAAGAAGCGCATAAATGGCGTGGCCCGCTCAAAATGCCCGATGGTATTGGGCAGCAGGTTTTTCGATAGCGCCGCCTTTTTTTTCCATTCACAGATGCCGATAAAATCCTTGTGCTTGAGATCTTCCAGCAGGGGATGGTCTTTGGCGATGCCACGCGGCGCATTTTTCAGTGACTCGCCGCTCAATGTGAAGCGGTTGGTGAATTCCGCATCGTTGCGGGCCGCCAGCCATTTGTCCGGTTTTTCAACGATGGCGTCGCGGATCTTTCCCAGTGTCCGTGAGTCCGGTCGCCAGATGCCGACACCGAGAAAAAAGTTGTCCGGCTCGATGTGTAGGTAATAACCGGGGGCGTGCACATCCTTGCCGGCGTCGTGGCGGAACTGGATGCCGATGTTGGTCTTGTAGGGTGTCTTGTCATTGCTGAAGCGGGTGTCTCGATAAACGCGCATCAGTGAACCACCGACCTTTTTGGGTCGGGCCTGAAAGCGGGGTGAGATCAATTGCAGGGCGGGCGCGATGTCTTCGATGAATCTCAGTGCCGGCGCGCGAACGAGTTGTTCGTAGCGCGGCTTGTTGTCATTGAACCAGTCGCGATTGTTGTTGGTGGACAGTTGGCTGAGAAAATCCAGTGTGTCCTGGTTGAAGTATTGGCTGGGCATTGTGTCCACTTCATATGGTGTGCGAGGCCTGAGTCTAGTAGCTGCTTGCTCCGTATCGCTACTGACATCTAGATCCTGCAAGTACGAGCACTTGCAGGATCTAGTGTAGATTCCCAGTGGCCTGTCAGCTGGGATCTTCCTTGGCGGAAGCCGAGAGTTTTTCCCTGATCATTTTTCTGAGTCTGTCCCGGCAGTCCATCATCTTGCATTCGCCAGCGTACCGGCAGCTAAGCTGGATGTCGCGGATGTCCTCGTCCTTGATGTCCAGCATGGAGACCAGGGCGATTTCCTCCTTTGCGCGCTCGGTCTTTGCCTGGGCAATCAAGGCAACGGTAGAGCAACCGTCGATGAAGCGCTTTTTGGCATAAAATGCGATTCGCTCGAAGTCATAGTCTCCGAGGCAGTCTGGTTTGTTGTGGGGCATGGGACGGGCCGCTCTGCAATGGCTGGAGATGTGGCCTGAAAAGGCTACCATTCGTAGTGACTGTGGATTTGATATAGATCAAGGAAGGTGGGCCGGGGGTGCGCCGGAATGAATAAATTCGCTACCAGCGGCATAACCGGCGTTGGCCATCCATCGGCTCTCTCCCTTGGGGTGGTTGAATCCGGCCCGACAGTCTGTAACCATGCCTCAATGCAGATAGCCTTTACCAAGATGCACGGCCTGGGTAATGATTTTGTGGTCATTGACGCCATGAGTCAGGCCGTCGATCTGAGCCCCGGGCAGGTGCGCTTCATTGCCGATCGCCACCGCGGTGTGGGCTGTGACCAGCTGTTGCTGGTGGAGCGGCCGGGATCACCCGAGGTGGATTTCCGCTTCCGTATTTTCAATGCAGATGGCAGTGAAGTGGGCCATTGTGGGAATGGTGCGCGCTGTTTTGCGCGTTTTGTGTTGGATAAAGGCCTTACGAATAAGCACGAGATCGCCGTGGAGACCACGACCGGGAACATCCGCTTGCATATCGAGGCGGATGATCAAGTGACCGTCAATATGAGCGCGCCCCGTTTTGCACCGGCCGATATCCCCTTCGAGGCCGAAACGCGTGCCGCACGGTATACCCTGGCGCTGGATGGGGTTTCACTGGAGATCGGCGCCGTCTCCATGGGTAATCCCCATGCGGTGATCCAGGTCGATGATGTGGATACGGCTCCGGTGGCCAACTGGGGGCCACGCATCGAAGCTCACCCCCGCTTTCCCGAGCGCACCAATGTGGGATTCATGCAGCCGGTCTCGCGCCGGCAGATCCGTCTGCGGGTGTTCGAGCGTGGCGCCGGCGAGACCCAGGCCTGTGGCACCGGTGCCTGTGCCGCGGCGGTGGTGGCGCATCTGTGGGGGTTGGTGGACGATGAAGTGGCCGTTGACCTGCCGGGCGGGCGACTTCTGATACGATGGGCCGGAGGCGATGCGCCGGTATTCATGACCGGCCCCGCGGAAACCGTATTCGAGGGCAGTATCACGTTATGACGAGCGACATCCAGGACATCAGCGAGCAGGCCGTAGCGGAATATCTCCGCGACCACCGCGACTTCTTTGCGCACAATCTCTGGCTGCTGCCGGATCTGTATCTGCCCCACGAATCCGGGGGCGCCATTTCGCTGGTGGAGCGGCAGGTGGCCATGCTGCGTACCCAGCATGAGACGCAGAAGACGCAGCTGGAAGAACTGGTGCAGGTGGCGCGTGAGAATGACCGTCTCAATACCCAGCTGCATCAGCTGACCCTGCTGCTGATGGAGTGCAAGGATCTGGAGGGGCTGATGACCTTGCTTGTCAGCCGCCTGCGCCGCGACTATTCGGCCGATGTAGCGGTCCTGCACCTGTTGGCGCCACCCCGGGATGAGCATCTGGCCACTCATGCCGAATTCGTGCGCGATACCGATACCTTCCGTGGTCCCTTCCAGCACATGCTCAGTACCGGCAGGCCCTTCTGTGGTCGTCTCAAGGAGGAGCAGCGGGAGATATTGTTTGGCGAACGGGCCGATGCCGTCGGCTCCGGTGTGGTGTTGCCACTGGGCAAGGAAGGGCGTGTTGGCCTGCTGGCTATCGGCAGCGGCGACACTAACCGCTTCGCCCCCGGCAGCGATATCTCTTTCCTGACCCGCATGGCACAGGTGATTGCCGCCGCCCTGGCCGGTCATCTCAGGTTGGATACGGGGTAGCCCGCCAGGGCCGGTTACGGGTGATGCGCGATGCCGAACAGCAATGGCTGGGCCGTTATCTCGACCACCTGCTTTCCCAGCGCCAGTATTCCCCGCGTACCGTCGATAGTTATCGGCGCGACCTCAACCGTCTGCTGAGCTTCTGCGAGGTTGAGGGCGTCGAGCGTTGGGCGGTATTGACCACCCAGCAGATGCGGCAGTTTTCTGCGCAGGCCCACCGCCGGGGTCTCGGTGGCCGCAGTGTGGCGCGGCTGTTGTCCGCCGCGCGCAGTTTTTTTCACTATCTCGCCCGCGAGGGACACGTCACACAGAATCCCGTCACGGGCGTTAGCGCGCCCAAGTCACCGCGCAGGCTGCCGGAGCCGCTGGATACGGATCAGATGGCCCGCCTGCTGGCCATCGATGCCAGCGACCCGTTGGCGCTGCGGGATCTGGCGCTGATGGAGCTGCTGTATTCCTCCGGTCTGCGTCTGGCCGAGTTGGTATCGCTGGATCTGGGACAGGTGGATCTGCGTGCCGGGGCGCTGCGCGTCACCGGCAAGGGCAACAGGCAGCGGGATCTGCCGGTGGGCCGCCATGCCATCGATGCCCTGCGGCGCTGGCAGGTGGTGCGTGGCGAACTGGCCGCAGTGGGCGAGCCGGCGCTGTTTGTCAGCAAGCGCGGCACCCGGCTCACGCCGCGTGCGGTGCAGGCACGCCTCGCCCAGTGGGGTCGCCGACAGGGCATCGACAGCCATGTGCATCCGCACAAGCTGCGCCACGCCTTCGCCAGTCATCTGCTGGAGTCCAGCGGCGATCTGCGTGCGGTACAGGAATTGCTAGGACATGCCGATATCAGTACCACGCAGGTGTACACACACCTCGACTTTCAGCATCTGGCGCAGGTTTATGATCAGGCCCATCCACGGGCCAGGAAGAAACCCTCAAAGCCGGACTCTTAGCCGTAGACAGGCTGGCCACAGGCTGTCAGAGGAGGCACCAAGACAATCGCCAACAAAGCCACATTCAGCGGGTGCCTGGACGGTCAGTCCACAAGGCGCGTCGGCGCCGGCATAGTGGGTCTTATGTCAAGCCGACGCAACGCCGCGGATGGCCGCCCAGGCGCCCGCCCGGAGGGAGCGCCCCAGGCGCGCTGGCTCGGCGTTGCGGCTCTTGGCAAGGGCTGGGCCATTTCCGGCGAGCCGCGCCTTGATCCAGCACGCCTGGGGGGCTCTGAATGAGGCTTTGTTGGCGATTGTCTTGGTATTTATCAGCCCCATGAAGCCCAGCATCAAGACCCTCACGGTCAGGAATCTGATCACCTTCCTGTTGGTGCTGGTCACCATTCTGCTGGTGGTTACGGCCATCAATTTTCGTTACCTGTCGACCCGCGCGGTGGAGAGTCATGCCCTGGCGGTGGCCGAGCTGGTCAGGGCGGGGCTGACCGCGCACATGAAGGGCGGCATTATGGACAAGCGCGATTATTTCCTGCGTGAAATCATGGCGCTGCACCAGATCAACCGGCTGCACATCATTCGTGGTGATGAAGTGACGGCACAGTTCGGTCCCGGCACGGGGCTGGAAAAGGTCCAGGACCAAGCTGCGGGGAAGGTCTTCGAAACCCGCCAAGCGGTGTTCATCCTCGATGAGTTTTCCGCCACGCCGACGATCCGCGCCATCATTCCCTATATTGCCTCGCCAGCGGGGTCGCTGAACTGTCTGTCCTGCCACGAGGTGATGGAAGGCACGGTATTGGGCGCGGTGGATATTGAGCTGGATGTGACAGGGTATCGAAATCAGTCGTTGCTGGTGCTGGGCGGCCTGTTCATCATGATGGTGTTTTTCCTGTTGCTGATCCTGGTCAATACCTCACGCACCATTCAGCGCTATGTGCAGGAACCGTTGGAGAGCCTGATCGACAATGCCATGACGGCCTACAGGAAGCATCAGCCGGTCAATGCCGATCAGTTTGACAGTCAAGAATTTGTCCACGTGGCGGACGAGATCAACCTGTTCAACAGTGAAATCATCGCCCACCAGGATCTCCTGCAAGAGAAGAACAGGGAGCTGCTGGCGTTGAATGACGAGATCGAGAGCACCCTGCGCGAGACCGTCTACACCATGGGCGTGATCGAGGAGCAGCGCTCACAGGAGACCCATAACCACACCAAGCGTGTGTCACTCTACAGCCAGCTGCTGGCACAAAAAGTGGGGCTGCCCGCCAGGGACGTGGAATTGATTGCCGCCGCCTCTCCCCTGCATGACATCGGCAAGCTGGGGGTGCCGGATGAAATCGTGCTCAAGCCGGGTGAGCTTGCCGATGAGGAGCGTAAGGTGATGCAGAACCACGCCAGCATCGGTTACAGCATGCTCAGCCACTCCGGGCGTGACATCCTCAAGGCCGCCGCCATTATTGCCTTGCAACACCACGAAAAGTGGGATGGTTCGGGTTACCCGCAGGGGCTCAGTGGAGAGGATATCCATGTCTACGGCCGTATCGTCGGCATGGCCGATGTCTTTGATGCCCTTATTTCAAGCCGCGTTTACAAGGATTCCGGGGAGATGACGCAGGTCATCGAGTGGATTACGCAGCAGCGCGGCAAGCATTTGGATCCGGTGGTGGTGGCGGCCTTCCTCGCCTCGCTGGACGAATTCGTGGCCATCGCCCGGCGTTACCCGGCGGAATGACATGCCTCGCTGCGGCCCGTCGAGGACCGCGCCGATACCGAGGCCCGATATGGTGTAAAATCCCTTCCTCTGTTTTTTCACTGAGGATTCCACCTTGGAGCAATATCACGGCACAACCATCCTCTCCGTGCGGCGCAACGGCACGGTGGTGATCGGCGGCGACGGCCAGGTTTCGCTGGGCAATACCATTATGAAGGGCAATGCACGCAAGGTGCGGCGCCTGTACCACAACCGGGTTATTGCCGGTTTTGCCGGCGGCACGGCGGATGCCTTCACCCTCTTCGAGCGCTTCGAAGGCAAGCTGGAAAAGCACCAGGGCCACCTCACCCGCGCGGCCGTGGAATTGGCCAAGGACTGGCGTACCGACCGCATGCTGCGACGCCTGGAGGCCTTATTGTCGGTGGCCGATGACACCGCATCACTGGTGATATCGGGCAATGGCGACGTTATCGAGCCGGAGCATGACCTCATCGCCATCGGCTCCGGCGGTTCTTTTGCCGAATCCGCGGCGCGGGCGTTGATGCAGAACACCGAGCTGGACGCGCGCAGCATCTGCGAGAAATCATTGAAGATAGCCTCGGAAATTTGTGTCTATACCAATGACCATTTCACCATCGAAGAACTGACAGGCGAATAAAATCCATGTCACAAATGACTCCCAGAGAAATCGTTCAGGAACTGGACAAGCACATCATCGGCCAGGCCGATGCCAAGCGCGCGGTGGCCATTGCCCTGCGCAACCGCTGGCGCCGCTCCCAGGTGAGCGACGACCTGAAGGGTGAAATCACGCCCAAGAACATCCTTATGATCGGCCCCACCGGCGTCGGCAAGACCGAGATTGCGCGTCGTCTGGCGAAGTTGGCCAATGCGCCCTTCGTCAAGATTGAAGCGACCAAGTTCACCGAAGTGGGCTATGTCGGCCGTGATGTGGAGTCCATCATCCGTGATCTGGTGGAAATCTCCGTCAAGCTGACCCGTGAGGTGGAAATGAACAAGGTGCGCTGCCGCGCCCAGGAGGCCGCCGAGGAGCGTATCCTTGATATCCTGCTGCGCCCGGCCCGTAGCGGTTTTGGCCTCGATGGTGAGCCGGAGCCGGTGAGCGAACAGGCCGCCAATACCCGACAGAAATTCCGCAAGAAACTGCGCGAGGGCGATCTTGACGACAAGGAGATCGAAGTCGAATTGAGTGTTAGTCCCATGGGGGTGGAGATTATGGCCCCGCCCGGCATGGAAGAGATGACCAGCCAGTTGCAGGGCATGTTTCAGAATATGGGCAGTACCCGCACCAAGACCCGCAAACTGCCCATCAAGGAGGCCTTCAAGCTGCTCACCGATGAAGAGGCCGGCAAGCTGCTTAACGAAGAAGACATCAAGATGCGTGCGGTGCAAAACGTCGAGGAGAACGGCATCGTGTTTCTCGACGAGATGGACAAGATCTGCAGGAGCGGTGGTGAGAGCAGTGGCCCGGACGTCTCCCGCGAAGGCGTGCAGCGTGATCTGTTGCCGCTGGTGGAAGGCTGCACCGTCACCACCAAGTACGGCATGTTGAAGACCGACCACATCCTTTTCATTGCCTCCGGCGCCTTTCATCTTTCCAAGCCCTCTGATCTGATTCCCGAGTTGCAGGGCCGCCTGCCCATCCGCGTCGAGCTGAAGGCCCTGAGCGTAGAGGATTTCGTACGCATCCTCACCGAGCCGGATGCCTCGTTGACCGAGCAATACATCGCCCTGCTGGCGACCGAGGGTGTCGAGCTGGGTTTTAGCGAAGACGGTATCGCCCGCATCGCCGAGGTGGCCTGGCAGGTCAACGAACGCACCGACAACATTGGCGCACGCCGCCTGCACACGGTCATGGAGCGCCTGCTGGATGAGATATCCTTCACTGCCGCCGATCAAAGCGGCAAGGTCGTCAGCGTGGATGCCGCCTACGTCGACAGCCACATCGGTGAACTGGCACAGGATGAAGACTTAAGCCGCTACATCCTTTAACCTAGAATCCTTAGTTGGATGGGGTGAAGTGTGCGTTTGCGGTGACGCAGGGCAAGGCGCAATGACGCGGAATAGTTGTTCTATTCCAAGGAGTTGCAACGCAGCCATGCATCACCGCAAGCGTGCAATTCACCCCGTAGCGTGGCTCACCCA
>JAJRWE010000109.1 GCA_024276955.1 Gammaproteobacteria bacterium | reverse complement strand
CGGGTTGGCGCTGGCCAGTTGGCGGATGCTGGGTAGCAACAGCAACAGCAACAGCAACAGCAACAGCAACAGCAACAGCAACAGCAACAGCAACAGCAACAGCAACAGCAACAGCAACAGCAACAGCAACAGCAACAGCAACAGCAACAGCAGCAGCGGGCCGGGTGGAGGAGGTGAGGGCGATCATGAACAGACTCCCTTTGTGTGATGCCTGGTCTGGGCGTATTTCGCCCGGGATTAGGGGTTTGCGGGTCAACTCAAGTACAATAGGCGGTTTACCATTTTCTGGATTACAGCGGAGTTTTACGAGAATGAGCATCGAAAGAACCTTTTCCATCATCAAGCCTGACGCCGTCGCCAAGAACATCATCGGCAAGATCTACAGCCGTTTTGAAAAGGCCGGTCTGACGATCGTCGCCTCCAGGATGATGCACCTGTCCCGCGAGCAGGCGGAGGGCTTTTACGCCGTGCATCGTGAGCGTCCCTTCTTCAACGATCTGGTGACGTTTATGATCTCCGGCCCGGTGGTGGTTCAGGTGCTGGAAGGCGAGGGGGCCATTGCCAAGAATCGTGAAATCATGGGCGCCACCAACCCGGCCGAGGCCGCCGAGGGCACCATCCGTGCCGACTTCGCCAGCTCCATCGATAAAAACGCCGTACACGGTTCCGATGCCCCGGAGACTGCGGCGCAGGAAATCAAGTATTTCTTCGCCGACATCGAGCTGTGTCCGCGCACCCGCTGATATCACAGACAGGCGGTAACCGGCGTAACGTGAGATGACCGACAAGATCAATCTGCTCGATCTGAACCGTGCTGACATGGAGGCCTTCTTCCTCGCCAGGGGGGAGAAGGCCTTTCGCGCTACGCAGGTGTTGAAGTGGCTGCATCAGTATGGCGTGACGAGCTTCGACGAGATGACCAATCTTGGCAAGGCGATGCGCGCCAAGCTGGCGGAATATGCCGAGATCCGCGCGCCGGAAGTGGTCATTGACCAGGTCTCTACCGATGGCACGCACAAGTGGCTGCTGCGCCTGGACAGTGGCAATTCGGTGGAGACGGTGTTCATCCCCGAGCGCGGGCGTGGCACCCTGTGTGTGTCTTCGCAGGTGGGTTGCGCGCTGGCATGTTCGTTCTGTTCCACCGGCCGTCAGGGTTTCAATCGCAATCTGAGCGTGGCCGAGATCATCGGTCAGGTGTGGGTGGCCAACAAGGCCTTGGGCCGCGATCCCAAGGGGGAGCGCATTATCTCCAACGTGGTGCTGATGGGTATGGGCGAGCCGCTGCTCAACTTCGACAATGTGGTCAAGGCGATGGATCTGATGATGGATGATTTCGCCTATGGCCTGTCCAAGCGCCGCGTGACCCTGAGTACCTCTGGGGTGGTGCCAGCACTGGAAAGGCTCAAACAGACCAGCGATGTGGCGCTGGCGCTGTCATTGCACGCGCCCAACGACGCGCTGCGCGACGAGTTGGTGCCGCTGAATAAAAAATATCCCATTCGCGAGGTGCTGGATGCCTGCACGCGCTACATCGGCAGCCTCGACTCACGCCGTAAAATCACCGTGGAATATGTCATGCTCGACGGTGTGAACGACTCGGATCAGCATGCCCGCGAGCTGGTCAAGGTGCTGCGCGGCGTGCCGGCCAAGGTCAACCTGATTCCCTTCAATCCCTTTCCCGAGACGCAGTACCGGCGCTCCACGCCTGAACGTATCGATCGTTTTCGCGACATTCTGCAAAAGGGCGGGCTGATTACCATTACCCGCAAGACGCGCGGTGATGACATCGATGCCGCCTGCGGGCAGCTGGTGGGCAAGGTAATGGATCGCAGCAAGCGGAATCTGCCCCGGGAGGCGACGGGCTGATATGTTGCTTCGTTTGCTTGTCGTTTTTGTACTGAGCTTTTTTCTCGTCGCCTGCGGTGGCGGTGTGAAAAAAGAAATGGACACGCAGAAGCTCGCCGAGACCCACCTGCACCTCGCCATTGGTTATCTGAAGCAGGGCCGTATCGAGGCCTCCCTGGAAAAGTTGCAGAAGGCGCTGAAGGCGAAGCCCGACTATGCACCGGCACATGGCACCATCGCCCTGGTCTACCAACGTCAGGGTGAACTCGAGCAGGCCGATGAGCATTTTCAGCGCGCCCTGTCACTGGATCCACAGGATGGCCGGACACACAATAATTATGCAGTGATGCTCTGCCAGGCACGAAAGTTCGACGAGGCGGAAAAACATTTTCTGACGGCCCTGAAAAGCCGTAACTACCAGACGCCGGCGAGTGCCTTCGAAAACCTGGGTGTCTGCGCGATGCAAAAACCCGATATCAAGAAGGCCGAAAAATATCTTCGCCGGGCACTGCAAATCGACCCGGGTCTGCCGGTCGCACTGCTGCGGATGGCGCAAGTCAGTCTGGACAACCAGCGTTTCATGAACGGCCGCGCCTACCTGCAGCGATATCAGGCGGTGGCGCCGGATATCGCCAGCAGCTTGTGGCTGGGTATACAGATCGAAACACAACTGGGTGATGAGGAGGCGGTGCGCGAGTATGCCAACCAGCTGAGCCGGTACTTTCCCGATTCCGATGAAATGGGTTTGTTGCTCGACATGGAGGAGAGGCAGCGGTGAGCACGCCCGGGCAGATTGAGACAGAGGTTGAGACGGCGCCGGTACCCGGAGAACGTCTGCGTCTGGCGAGAGAAGCCCGGCAGTTGAGCCAGCAGGATGTGGCCGAACGGCTACGAATCAATGTTGACAAGGTGGCAGCGCTGGAAGCTGATGAGATTGCCAGGGTGGGTGCGCCGGTATTTGCCGTGGGCTATATCCGTGCCTATGCGCGCATCGTCGGCTTGCCAGCGGATGAACTGATCCCTGAATTTTCAGGCTTGGGCCATCTCGATGCCCGTCCGCCAAAATTGGCATCCGCGGCGGGTGATGGTGGTTTGGCTCGGTTCAGCGCCGGTCGCACTGGCGCTTTTTCAAGGAAGAATGGCAGACGCCGGGGACGACCCCTGCGCCTGATCGGATCGGCATTACTTATTCTGGCCATTGTGGCGGTGGTGCTGTGGATGGTGAAGAGTGGAAAGCTGCAGCTAGCGGAAGCGCCGCAAGAAAGTGTTGTGCATAAGCCTTTGCCACAGAAACCCATGCCACAGAATGTCTTGCCGGAGCCTTCAGTGGAGACCCCACTGGAAAAAAGCGCCGGTACTGGAGGGCAGGCGCTGGCTATTCCTGATCAGGATACGTCTGAGCCGGCCCCGGATACGGTTACCACGGATGAAGATCTTTTGCTCGAACCTGTCGAACCCGATACTCAACCGGCCTCGCCAGCTGACGATCAGACAGGTTCCGTAGATACGGTGGCCGTAGACAGTCGGGATGAGTTGAGCCTGCATTTTCAGGCCGATTCCTGGGTCGAGATACATGACGCCAATGGCGAGCGCCTGATCCACCAATTGGCGCGCGCAGGGCAGACCCATACCCTGCGCGGCGTGGCGCCTTTCGCCGTGGTGTTGGGATACGTTCCCGGGGTAAGCCTTTTACTGGACGGTGAGGCGGTGGATCTGGGTAAATACCAGGGTCGGCGTCTGGCGCGTTTTTCCGTGGGCGGCGAGACGGCTAACGAGAATTAGTATGTGACTATGCATAAACCTGAATATCAGACGATTCGACGCCGTAAATCGCGGCAGATTATGGTGGGTAATGTGCCGGTGGGTGGTGATGCGCCGGTCTCGGTGCAGAGCATGACCAACACCGAAACCACCGATGTCGCCGCCACCGTGGCGCAGATCGAGGCCCTTGAGCGTGCCGGCGCCGACATGGTGCGTGTTTCCGTGCCCAGCATGGAGGCCGCCGAGGCCTTCGGCGAGATCAGGCGCCGGGTCAATCTGCCGTTGATCAGCGATATTCATTTCGATTACAAGATCGCCCTGCGTGTCGCCGAGCTGGGTGTGGACTGTCTGCGCATCAATCCCGGCAACATCGGCCGCGAGGATCGTGTGCGTGCGGTGGTGAATGCGGCACGCGACAAGGGGATTCCCATCCGCATCGGCGTCAATGCCGGTTCACTGGAAAAGGATCTGCAGAAGAAATACGGCGAGCCGACGCCGGAGGCGCTGGTGGAATCCGCCCTGCGTCATATCGACATCCTCGATCGCCTTGATTTCCAGGATTTCAAGATCAGCCTCAAGGCCTCGGACGTGTTCATGACCGTCGCCGCCTATCGGCAACTGGCGGGCCAGATCGAACAGCCCCTGCATCTGGGCATCACCGAGGCGGGTGGCGCACGCGCCGGGGCGGTGAAGTCCGCCATCGGCCTGGGCATGCTGCTGGCCGAAGGTATTGGCGATACCATCCGCGTCTCCCTGGCCGCCGACCCGGTGCAGGAAATCAAAGTCGGTTTTGACATCCTGAAAAGCCTGCATGTGCGCGCCAAGGGCATCAATCTGATCGCCTGTCCGTCGTGTTCGCGGCAGTGCTTTGATGTGGTGAGCACCGCCAATGCCCTGGATGAACGGCTGGAAGACATCCTCGAACCACTGGACGTGGCGGTGATCGGCTGTGTGGTCAACGGCCCCGGCGAGGCGCGCGAGGCCGACATCGGCCTCACCGGCGGCGAGCCCAATCTGCTCTACGTGGGCGGCAAGCCGGATCACAAGGTGAGCGATGAAGAGTTGGTTGACGAACTGGAACGCGTGGTGCGCGCAGAAGTTGCGCGGCGACAGGGCGGGTAGCAAACATAAAAGTAAAGAACGAACAAAGACTGGAACCACAACCTTGGCAAACATAATTCAGGCCGTGCGCGGGATGAACGACATCCTGCCCGGTGACACTCCCTACTGGCAGCAGCTCGAAGCCGAAATACGCGCTGTGCTGGCGCAGTACGGCTATCGCGAGATCCGTTTCCCCATCGTCGAAAAGACCGAGCTGTTCAAACGCTCCATCGGCGAGGTCACGGACATTGTCGAAAAGGAGATGTACACCTTCGAGGATCGCAACGGCGACAGCCTGACCCTGCGCCCGGAAGGCACCGCCTGCTGTGTGCGCGCCGGCATCCAGCACAGCCTGCTGACCAATCAGCAGGTGCAGCGCCTGTGGTACATGGGCCCCATGTTCCG
>JAJRWE010000108.1 GCA_024276955.1 Gammaproteobacteria bacterium | reverse complement strand
GGCGCGGCTGGAGAAGCTGCAAGGCAATGCCATACCGGTGAACCTGCATTATCGCCGCCTGCGTTCCGAGGTGTTGCTGCGCCTTTCCGCAAAGGACGGTTCCCTGTGCCTGGCTTGTCACGCGTTCGAGAGGTAGTCGCCGTGCAAGTGATGAAAAAACTCCGCGCCATCCCCAACGGGCAGAAATATCGCTACGGGCTGATCATGCTCAGTTGCGCGCTGTTCTTTGCCCCGTTCTTGATCCTGCCGGGCCTGGTGGACAATCCGGACCTGTGCGGCAAGGTCTGCATCCGCCGTTTCTATCTCTATTTCCCCGGCATGACGCTGGACGATCTGGGCGCGCAGATGTCGGTGGCGATAATCGGTGTCATTGCACTGTCGGCCATTCTCATCACGACCTTTTTCTTCGGCCGCATCTGGTGTGGTTATCTCTGTCCCGTGGGCGGTTTTCCCGAGCTGGTCAGCCGCCTGCTCAACGATCGCTGGAAGATCGAATACCGTGCCCTGCCACAGGTGCCGATTCGCTATGGCTATTTCGCCACGTATTTGCTGCTGATGCCGATGCTGGGTATCAGCGCCTGTACCCTGTGCAACTTCATTACCGTGCCGCGTATCTTCGAGGCCTTCAGCGGTGGTCTGATGGGCATTGCCTTTCTGTTTTCCACCGTGGGTATCGTCAACCTCGGCCTGCTGTTTCTGCTGGGCTTCTCTGCCAGCAAGGGGCGCGCCTATTGTCAGTTCCTGTGCCCCATCGGCGCCATCGACGGCATCGTGAATCGATTGGGTGCGAAGTTTCGTTTCACCCGCCGCATTCGTGTCGAGCGAGATCGCTGCACCGGCTGTAATGTGTGCGCCCGCCAGTGCATGACCGGCGCCATCAAGATGGTGGATCGCGTGGCGGTGGTGGATCAGTTTTCCTGCATGTCCTGTCATTAATGCGTGGATGTCTGCGACTGGCACGCCATCGACTGGCTGGCGATGCCACCGGACATCACGCCGAAGCGCAAAAAGAAGGGTGTGGACTATCATCCCCTGCCGCAGTGGACGGCCCTGCACCGGCAAGAGAAGCCTGTGCCGGCCTGGCGGCGCATCAACGGGCAACGGCTGACCCTGGCGCTGATCGTCTCTATCGCTACCCTGTTCGTGGTTGTCACCCAGGTGATGGCCGATGAGCGGCACGGAGACGTGGATGGCTGTCTGTCCTGCCACGCCTTGGCGGGTCTGCAATATGTGGATAAGCAGGGCGTGTTGCGCGTGGCCAGCATCGATGCCTCGCACTATCTGAGTTCCCTGCATGGCAGCGTGCCGTGCAAGGATTGCCACCGCAAGATCCGCGATTATCCCCACCGTCCGGAAAACGGCGAAGTCGATTGTGCGGCCTCCTGCCATGTGGAAGAACCCTCCGGCGGCAAGCCCTATACCCACAAGGCGGTGACGGAGGAATTCAAGAAATCCGTGCATGGCAAGGGCTGGAGCAAGGGCTTTAGCGGCGCCAATCGCCTGCGCGAGGCCGGTGATGAGGCCTTGCCCTCCTGCCGCAAGTGCCATCCCAATGAGCTGTATATCGGCGCCAAGGACCTGCCGCGTTTTCGCGAGGACTTCAATCACCTCGAAACCGAGTGCGGTGGCTGCCACCAGGGCAAGGTGTGGATGAACCAGTTTGGCGGCCATATCCTGCGCCGCTTTCTCGGCTCGCGCTGGGACAAGCGCGATCACAATCGTATCTGCAATAATTGTCACGCCGATCACCGGCGCATGGCGGAGGTGGAGATCGAAAACCCCGAAACGGGCAAAAAGGAAAAGGCGGACGCCCGTTTTATACTCGCGAGTGACAGTTATGCCATGACCCTGCACGGACGGCTGTTGCGAAGCGGCGTGGAAGCGGGGGCTTCCTGCATCGATTGTCATGCGCCGGCCGGGTTTCGCCATGGCGTGCGCCGTGACGATGATCCGCTGGCGGCGACGCATGTGGATCAGCTGGCCAAGACCTGTGCCAGCGAAGGCTGTCATGGTTTTGCCACGCATCCGCTGAATGTGGGTTTTGTGCACACCGACCTGCACGATATCGATATGATTATCGCCACCAGTGAGATCGCACCATTGGATCACTCGCGGCTTTCAAGCAACTGGAGCAAGGCCATCATCGCCATGTTGCCGATTGTTCTGGTATTGGGCGGCGGCAGCCTGTTGTGGTTGTTGTTGGGCAATAAACGCCAGAGCGTCACCTTTGCGGTGCTGGGCGGGGACAGTTTTCAGAGGCGGATCATCGGCCGCAAGCCGAAAAAATACAGACGCCGGCCGCGAGGCCAGACTGGCAAGGGGGCAGGGCCGTCATGAGCAGGCTGTCGATTGTTTTTCTGTTTTTATTTTCTGCATCACTGGCAGCGGAAGATAATCCCTACTTATCGTTGGGTGAGGTGGCGTCGCCGGATGATAATGCATTACTGGAGGCACGCAAGCAGGTTGATCATTATCATGAACTGGAGATCATCGATGCCCCAGGGATACAGTCCTTCCACAAACGAAATCCCGACACCGAAACGGACAGGCAAACCCTGTGCCGGGTTTGCCACCCGGCCTTGCCGCACCGGGAGTCATTGCGAAGCCGCAGCTTCCTCAATATGCACACACGCTATATCGCCTGTGAGACCTGCCATTTCCAGCCGCAGGGTGTGTCGTTCGAGTATCGCTGGCTCGATTATGGTGCGGCGGATTGTTGCGGGATGGTGGTCGCTGAGAGCACGGACAAAGCGGCCGTGCCATCTCTGATTCCCCGTCCGGCCGCCCGCATCGCGCCCTTTTTCCTGGGTCGGCCTGCGCTGCTGTTCAAGGATGATCCCACTGCCCGGGAGATACGTGAAACCTGGAAGGAGGGCGGGCGGGAAGCGAAGGCCCGCCTCAAGGCCCGCCTGCACGTCTCACTGAAACAAGACGGCCGCCGCTGTGCCGATTGTCACCGCCGTAAGCAAACCCTGCTGGACTGGAAGGCATTGAACGCCAGCGATCGGCAGGCACACGCCATCGAGGACAATGCCATTGCGCGTTTCTTTGCCCGCTACAAGGACAAGGACCAGCGGCTGCGCATGACGGAGCTGCTGCGCTGAACGTCATGATGCGTCTTGTGGCTGGCTTGCTCCTGTGGCCGTGTCTGGCGCAGGCTGCCGTGGTGGCCGAACCCCTGATGACCCTGCAGTCCGACCTGGACCAGCCCACCGACGTGGCCGTGCGCGACGATGGGCGCATCTATGTGCTGGATGGCGTCAACGGCCGCGTGGTGGTGTTCACCCGTGACGGCGAGCGGGATTTCAGTTTCTCCCGCCCGGGCACGGAACCGGGAGAGCTGTCCTTGCCGATGGGCATCACGATTGGCGCCGGGCAGGTCTTCGTTGCCGATACGGGCAACCCCCGCATTGCCGTATTCGATGTGCGTGGTGACTTTGTGCGAAATATTTCCCTGGCCGGCGAGGCGTCGCCCGAGCCCGTCGCCGTGGCCGTAAGTGATGGCCTGCTGTGGTGGACGGATCGCCGCAATCACCGCCTTTGTGCCTACGATCTGCGCCGTGACGCGCCGCTGCTCTGCCGGGGTGAACGGGGAGAGAGCCCGGAAGAATTCCACTTTCCCTTTCAGATCGCCACGGATGACAGCGGCTATCTCTACGTCACGGATGTGCTCAACGGGCGGGTGCAGGTGCTGCATCCGCGTGGGCACTTTGTCTATGACATTGCCCGCTTTGGCCTGCGGTCAGGTGAGTTGTTTCGTCCCAACGGGCTGGCCTTCTCCTCGGGAGGCCTACTTCTGGTTGGGGACAGTTACATGGGCAGCATTACGTTGTTTCGTGACGGCTAGCCCGCCGGTCTGCTGACGGATGCCGCGGGCAACGCACTGCGATTCCAGACACCGGTGGGCATCACGACGCAGGGCAAGCGACTGTACATGGTGGACGCGGGCCGCAACCGTGTCGAGGTATTCCAACTGCAAGCGCGGGCTTCGGCGGAGCGTGCTGAAATGCCAGCGCGTACGGCACCAGGCGCCTCGCGCCGGCGCTGTGTCATGTGTCACGTGGCATGGGCATCACCGTCGGGCGATGACGACGTGTTTGGTGGCAAGACGGTGCCAGCCGTGGTGTCCCCTCGCATGTGTTACAGCTGCCATCACGGCGTGGTAGTGGATTCTCGCCCGCGCATTGGCCGTGGCGGGCAGCACCCGGATGCGCATCATCGGCGGAAAAGGCGCCGGAAGAACGGCCGGACACGCAGCGCAAGGACAAGATTCCCGAGGCCTTCCCGCGCCTGGCGGATGGGGCATTGTCCTGCGGCAGCTGCCATACGCCGCACGGGCAGGTGGTGGATGGTCAGGCCACCCTGCATGCCGCCCACGCCAATCCCTGGCTGCGCGTGCCGAACCGTGACGGCGATCTTTGCCGGCAGTGCCATTCCTCGAAGCTGGCCAGCCGCCTCGATCCTGAGCACCCGCCGCGTGGCGTCAATCACCCCGTGGGCATTTATCTCAAGGCACCACCCGAAGGGGGCGTCGAGCGCCAGAATTATGCCCGCGATGAACACCTGCACAAGGGCCTGCCGGAGCGCCTCGGCAAGCGGGGCGGCACACTGGACTCGCAGACGCGAATGACGTGTCAGAGCTGTCACCAGATTCATGGCGGTGAGGGCGATGCGATGACCGTGCTGCCGCTGGCCAACACCGAGCTGTGCATCGAATGTCATCCGCGGCAGCATGCCGTGGACAAAAAGGAAGCGCGTAAAAAGGGCGTGCATCCCGTTGATTTCAAGTTGGACGAGGCGGTGAAGATTGCGGGTAAGACGTTCAAGCGAGTGACCTGCTTCACCTGTCACAGCGTGCACGACGGCAAGCCGGGCACGCCGCTGCTGCGCGAGGATCACCGTGACGGCAAGTTGTGCAGTGCCTGTCACGAGGCGCAGGCATCGGTGTTGAACAGTGACCATGATCTGCGTTTGACGGCCGCCAAGAGTCACAACCTTGCCGGCCAGTCACCACGGCAGAGCGGGGTCTGCGGCGCCTGTCACCAGCTGCATGGCGGCAGGCCGGGCGAGCCGGTGCTGCACGCCTGGGAGCGCCATGCTTACCGGGGCGAGAAAGCGGCCCTCGCACGCGACACCCTGTGCCTGGACTGCCATCGCCGCGAGGGGCTTGCCGGGGAGGCGCGGGTCGAGCATTTCAGCCATCCGGCACGGGACCTGATTCTGCGTTCTGATCCCGAACGGATGCCACTGATAAGCCCGAGCGACAAACTGGGAGAATTCGGCGCCATGGGTTGCGTCACCTGCCATGACCCGCACCGCTGGACGCCTCCGGAACAGGGGGGCGAAAAGCCAACACCGGAAACGCCCGTGCACAGGCCGGGCAATCTAACCGGGAATGTCCTCAACAGCTTTCTGCGTCAACGGGGTGTGAAGGATAACTTCTGTGTCGATTGCCATGGCATCGAGGCGCCGTTGAAGTATAAGTACTACCATGATTCAAGGGCGCGTGATGGCGGTGTAGACTATCTCAAGTGAATTACCGGCTGGCCGATAGGTTCATTTCACAGAAACGCAGCGCCTCGGTGTCCACTTTCTGGCAATATAGAAGGAACTTCTGATTAATTTGTTTTCCGTCATTCCGGCGCAGGCCGGGATGACGAATTGATCAGGCTTCCAGAACCTACAACTTTCCACCGGCTGTCTTTTCGTGAGGCGGTCGTTTTCCCTGGAGCTGGCTTAATGCATGGACAATCCTTTTCTCTTCCCGCTGTACTTCAGCAACAACTCGATGCCGCCGCCAATGAATGGCAGACCGGCGGCAAGGTCGCAAGGCTGTGGGCCCGTGACGCTGGTCTCTGGACCGGCCGCGACGAAGACCAGTGGCTGGACTGGCTGACCATCAGTCGCGAGCTGCGCGGCCACGTCGATGAACTGTCACAAACGCTGGCCTTTGTCCGCGAGGGCGGTTTCAGCCATGCGGTGCTGCTCGGCATGGGCGGCTCCAGCCTGGGTCCGGAGGTGTTGCAGCTGACCTTCGGTAGCCAGCCCGGCCATCCCCAGTGGCTGATCGTCGATTCCACGGACCCTGCAAACATCCGCGCCGTGGAGGCGCAGATCGACTACACCCGCACGGTGTTTCTGGTGTCGAGCAAGTCCGGCTCCACCCTGGAGCCGAACATCTTCAAGGACTACTTCTTTACCCGCGCCACGGAGAAGCTGGGGCAGGCCGAGGCCTCGGCCCGTTTCATAACCGTGACCGATCCCGGCTCTAATATGGAGTCGGTGGCGCGTGCCGACCACTTCCGCGCCATCTTCTACGGCAAGCCGCAGATCGGCGGGCGTTATTCGGTGTTGTCCAATTTTGGCCTGGTGCCGGCGGCGGTGATGGGCGTCGACGTGGCCCGTTTCCTCGACCGCACGGAGGAAATGGTCGCCGCCTGCGAGCAGAGCGAAGTAGCGCAAAACCCGGGCGTGATGCTGGGACTGGTGATGGGCCTCGCCGCGCAGCAAGGGCGCGACAAACTGACCGTGCTGACTTCGCCGGGTATCAGCGCCATGGGCGCGTGGCTGGAGCAGCTGGTGGCCGAGTCCACCGGCAAGCAAGGCAAGGGCATTATCCCCGTCGATGGCGAGGCCCTGGCCGCGCCGGGAAATTACGGTGACGACCGCCTGTTCGTCTACCTGCACATGGCCGGCGATGACGACAGCGCCGAACGTGCCCGTCTCGACGCACTGGCGGCGGCGGGCCATCCGCTGGTACGCATCGAGCTGTCCGATGCCGACGACCTGGGCAAGGAATTCTTCCGCTGGGAGATGGCTACTGCGGTGGCCGGTGCGGTGCTGGGTATCCATCCCTTCGATCAGCCGGACGTGGAGGCCAGCAAGATCGAGACGCGCAAGCTGACCGAGGCCTTCGAGGCCAGCGGCCAGCTTCCGCAAACGTCACCGATGGCCAGTGACGAGCACTTTACCCTGTTCACCGATGACGCCAACGCGAGCGCCCTGCGCGAGCTGGCGGGTGCGGACGCCAGCGTCGAGGATTATCTCAAGGCCCATTTAGGCCGGCTCGGCGCCGGTGATTATCTCGCCCTGCTGGCCTACATCAATCGGCTGGAGCCACGTCACGACGAGGCCCTGCAGCAGATCCGCAATCACGTCAGTCAGAGCGAGCGGGTTGCCACCTGTGTCGGTTTCGGGCCGCGCTTCCTGCATTCCACCGGCCAGGCCTACAAGGGCGGGCCGAACAGTGGTGTATTTCTGCAGATCACCTGCGATGATGCTCAAGACTTGCCAGTGCCGGGCCGCAAATATAGCTTTGGGGTCGTCAAGGCGGCGCAGGCGCAGGGTGATTTTCAGGTGCTGTCGGAACGCAAGCGCCGCGCCCTGCGGTTACACATCGGTGCCGACACCGTTTCTGCCTTGCAGCGACTGGCAAACATTCTGGCCTGAGGGCCATCGCAATAACGGAGAATAGCGAATGCAACTGGGAATGATTGGTCTGGGGCGCATGGGCGCCAACATGGTGCGCCGCCTGATGAAGGACGGCCACGAATGCGTAGTCTATAACCGCAGCCCCGAGCCGGTGAAGGCCATGGAAGGCGAGGGCGCCATCGGCGCCAGCGATCTCGACGATTTCATCGCCAAGCTGGAAACTCCGCGCGTGGTCTGGCTGATGGTGCCGGCGGCGGTGGTGGATCAGAACATCGATGCGCTGGTGGACAAGCTGGACGAAGGCGACATCATCATCGACGGCGGCAACTCCTATTACAAGGACGATATCGCCCGCGCCAAACGCCTGCAGCCGAAGGGCATTCATTACCTGGACGTCGGCACCAGCGGCGGCGTGTGGGGCCTGGAACGTGGCTACTGTCTGATGATCGGCGGCGAAGACGCCTCGGTGGCGCATCTGGATTCCGTGTTCAAATCATTGGCCCCGGGCATGGGTGACGTGGCGCGCTCGAAGGGTCTGGCGGGTGAACCCTCACAGGCCGAGCAGGGCTATCTGCATTGCGGTCCGGTGGGTGCCGGCCACTTCGTCAAGATGGTGCACAACGGCATCGAATACGGACTCATGGCCGCCTATGCCGAGGGCCTGAACATTCTCAAGCATGCCAATGTCGGCAAGGTCTCACAGGAAATAGATGCCGAGACCTCGCCGCTGCGCAATCCGGAAGATTTTCAGTATGATCTGAATCTGGCCGACATCAGCGAGGTCTGGCGTCGCGGCAGTGTGGTGGCCTCCTGGCTGCTGGACCTGACCGCCGATGCCCTGCACACCAGCCCGCAGTTGAGCGAATTTTCCGGTAACGTTTCCGATTCCGGCGAAGGCCGCTGGACCAGCATCGCCGCCATCGAGTCCGGCGCCCCGGCGCGGGTGTTGACCACCGCACTGTACGACCGCTTCACCTCGCGCGGCGAAAGCGACTTTGCCGACCAAGTGCTCTCCGCCATGCGTTTCGGCTTTGGCGGCCACCACGAAAAGAAATAGCGTGCGGCAAAACTGGCGTAGCTTCGACGATGCCGAGGCCGTGGCACAGGCCACGGCCGAACGCATCCTGAAGGCGGCAACGCAGGCCATCGACAGCCGAGGCCGCTTCCGGCTGGTGCTGGCCGGTGGCACCACGCCAGCAGCGGCCTATCGCCTGTTGCGCACGGCCGATGCCGACTGGGGCAAGTGGTTGATCTATTTTGGCGATGAGCGCGCTCTGCCGGCGGATCACGCAGAGCGTAACAGCGTCATGGCGTACGAAAACTGGTTGGCGCATGTGGCCATTCCCACGCAAAATATATTCCCCATTCCTACGGAAGAGGGTATCGATAGTGCGGTGGAAAAATACACTGCCATCGTCGAGACTGCGTTGCCCTTCGATCTCGTTTTACTCGGCATGGGCGAAGATGGCCACACGGCCAGCCTGTTTCCCGGTCATCCGCTGGACGCATTGGCAACGGTCGTCGCGGTGCGTGATGCACCCAAGCCGCCGCCGCAGCGCGTGAGCCTGGGACTCGCGGCCCTGAATGCCGCACGCGAGGCGCTGATCATCGTCACCGGTCCTGGTAAGCAAGCGGCAGTGCGGGGCTGGAAGCGGGGAGAGGATCTGCCCATCGCCCATGTTCACGGGCAAGGCGGCGCCAGTGTCTATATTGATTCTGCGGCATTGGCTGCGTTACCGGCAAAAGAAGAGCCCGATGCCTGACCCTGTCTCGGAGAACCCGCATTGATGTCTGTTTTTGCTAGAATCTCCGTATTCTTTCAGCGACGACGGCGGAATAAAGTGAAAAAGGACGTTAGTGTACTGTTTGTTTGCATGGGCAATATCTGCCGTTCACCCACGGCAGAGGGAGTGTTTGCCAAGCGCGTTGCCGATGCCGGACTGGATGAGCGGGTGGATATCGATTCCGCCGGTACCCATGCCTACCATGTTGGCGAGCCGCCCGATCCCCGCGCGCAGCGCACGGCGGCGAGTCGGGATGTGGATCTCAGCCGTCTGCGCGCACGCAAGGCGGTAACGGCGGACTTCGAAGAGTTCGACTATGTGCTGGCCATGGACAGAGACAACTACGAACGCCTGCAGGCGATCTGTCCCGAGGGTGCGGAGCACAAATTGCGGCTATTTCTCAGTTATGCCCCGGAACTGGACATCGATGAAGTCCCCGATCCTTATTACGGCGGGCCGGCCGGATTTGACCGGGTGCTGGACATGATCGAGGTGGCGGCCGATGGCCTGCTGGAAGAGGTCCGCAAGCGGCATCTGTAACTGCCTGCGCAGAAGATGATGCGATAAAAAAAGGGGCGCCCGAACAACCGGGCGCCCCTTTTTTGCGGGCCGGAAAACAGGCCCGGGTTTAATCCTCGCTGCTATCCGAGGACTTGACCTCGGCCTTGGGGGCAGGGGCCGCTTCCTTCGCTGCCGGCTTCTCGTTTTTTGCCGCGGGTCTGGTGGGTGCCGGTGGAGCCTTGGCCTCGGCCGGCTTGACCTCCTCGATGGGCTTTAGCAGGTCGGCCTGCCGGGGTGTCCTTTCCTTTTTCCCGGCAAGCGGCGGCTTCTCGGTGACCGGCCTTTCGCTGACCGGCTTTTCACCTGACGGCTTCTCGCTGACGGGTTTCTTGTCAACCACCGAGGGTGGTTCCTTGCGGGGCTTCTCTGCGGCCTCCTGGACGGGCTTCTGTACCGCCGGCTTGGCCTTTTCGACAGGCTTTTCCACAGTCTTCTTCACAGGTTTTTCAGTGGTCTGCGCCTGCGGTTTTTTGCGGGTGACGGTCTCGGCGATGGGCTTTTTGGCCGGTATTCCGCCGCTACCGCCCTTGTCCGCAGAGGTTGGCCCTATGCCTGGCTTTTCTGTCGGGGGCTTGGCCGGTGGCGTCCGCCTGGCCCTTGTTTTTTCGCCGCCCGGCGCCTCGGTGTTGTCTGCTGCCGGTGCCTTGCGCTGGGGCCTTGGCGGTGCTTTCGTGGTGACGGGCGTCGGCTCAGCCGCCTTGTTTTCGCCCTTTACGGCAGCGGTAGTTCCGGCCTCTTTTTCGACGGGCCCGGGAGTCTTCGCGGCACGCGGGGCAGGGGGCTTGTCGGCATTGGCCGGCGGCGGGGTCTCCTGCGAGGCTTCGGCGCGTGTGTCAGTGGCCGGAGGGGCTTCGCTTGCCGTTTTCTCGCTGCCGCCTTCGTTACCGCCTTCGGTGCCGGCCTCGGTATTGGCATCGCGGTTTGGCTCGCGACGACGGCGACGGCCACCGCGACGACCCCGGCGGGATCGCTGTCCGTCACGCGCCTCCTGCCGGCTTTCATCGCTGCCCGCCTCGGGCGACGCGGCTACCGATGTTGTTTCGGTAGCGTCTTCTGGCTGGACGTCTGCCGCCTTCGCCGGGGCGGGTTTTCGCGTAGCGTTGTCACGGTTTGGCTGACGCTCCTTGCGAGGCGATTTCTGACGTGGTTCAGCCTGTGCGTTGCTACGCGTTGTGTCGGAGGCTTGCTCGCCATCACGACGCTCGGCTTCGGTTTTGCGCGGCTGCTGCCGGCGACGCCCGCTGCCGCTGCTTCCACCACGGGCATTGCCACGGCCGCGACGCTGCTGGCCGCGTGATTCGCCCGTGGACTTGCTGCTGGCGCCACGGCTGCGGGTGTCTTTGGCCGCACCGGCATCACTGCTGGTGGACGCGTTCTCGGTAGCGTCGCCGCCACCGATGAGGTTCGACCACAGGCGCTTGATGAATCCACCCTGCTGGCTTGTTGCCTGCTCTTGCGCCGCGGTGGTTTGCTGCGGTACGGGGGATGTGGGCACGACGCTTTTGACGGCGGCTTCTTCCGTCTTGATCTTGGGTTTGTCGCCCTGCAGAGACTCGGAGACTTCTTCGCGCTCCACGGCGAGATCGTAGCTGGCCTGGGTGCTGCTGCCACGTCCCGGTTCGCTGACGCGTTCGCGCTGGATCTCGTAGTGTGGGGTTTCAAAATGGGTGTTGGGCACCAGTACAATCTTCACTGCCTGGCGTGCCTCGATATCACTGATTGCAGAGCGTTTTTCGTTGAGCAGGAAGGTGGCCACGTTGACCGGCGCCTGCACCACAATACGTGCCGTCTGCTCCTTCATGGCATCTTCTTCGATGATGCGCAGGATCGACAGCGCCAGCGACTCGGTGCCACGGACGGTGCCCTGACCCTTGCAACGCGGGCAGATGATCTGGCTGGACTCACCCAGCGAGGGACGCAGACGCTGGCGTGACATCTCCAGTAGGCCGAAGCGCGAGATGCGGCCCACCTGTACACGGGCGCGATCCATTTTCAGTGCATCACGCAGGGTGTTTTCCACTTCGCGCTGGTTACGTGAGGCGCTCATGTCGATGAAGTCGATGACGATCAGGCCGCCGAGGTCTCGCAGGCGCAGCTGGCGGGCGACTTCTTCCGCCGCCTCGCGGTTGGTGTTGAGCGCCGTTTCCTCGATGTCACTGCCCTTGGTGGCGCGCGCCGAGTTGATGTCGATGGAGACCAGGGCCTCGGTGTGATCGATGACGATGGCACCGCCGGAGGGCAGGCGTACTTCGCGCTGGAAGGCGGTCTCGATCTGGCTTTCGATCTGGTAGCGGGTGAACAGCGGCACCTTGTCTTCGTAGAGCTTGAGCTTGCCGAGATTGTGCGGCATCACCATCTGTACGAATTCGACCGCCTGCTCGTAGGTCTCTTTGTCGTCGATGAGGATTTCGCTGATGTCCTTGCGCAGGTAGTCGCGAATGGCGCGAATGACGACATTGCTTTCCTGATAGACGAGGAAGGGCGCGGGTTTGTCTTGTGAGGCCTTGTCGATGGCCTCCCACAATTGCAGCAGATAGTTGAGATCCCATTGCAGCTCTTCGGGATTCTTGCCGACGCCGGCGGTACGCACAATGAGACCCATGTCTTCCGGCACTTCCAGTGCGGCGAGAGCATCGCGGATCTGATTGCGTTCGTCACCCATGATGCGGCGTGAGACGCCACCGGCACGCGGGTTGTTGGGCATCAGCACCAGGTAGCGACCGGCGAGGCTGATAAAGGTGGTCAGCGCCGCGCCTTTGTTGCCGCGTTCTTCCTTGTCTATCTGGACAAGAATTTCCTGGCCTTCACGCATCACTTCCTTGATGTTGACACGGCCACCACCAAGTTCGACAGAGGGCTTGAAGTAGGTGCGGGAGATGTCTTTGAGGGGAAGGAAGCCGTGGCGATTGGCGCCATAGTCGACAAAGGCAGCTTCGAGGCTGGGCTCGATGCGGGTAATGCGACCCTTGTAGATATTGGCCTTTTTCTGCTCGCGGCCAGCGGTTTCGATGTCAAGGTCATACATGCGCTGGCCATCGACCAGCGCGACACGCACCTCTTCTGACTGAGTTGCGTTAAACAGCATACGTTTCATATTGTTATTTCCAGCGCGCTCAACCATGTCCACTGCGGTTGCGGGCGGAATACGTCACAGTGGTTACCCGTTCCCCTGGCGGCCATTGCAGGCGGCAAGCAGGTCGGGAGAACCGTTGTTGGTAACTCGTCATGAACGCTTTGCGAACATGGGAGCGCGCTAATCAATTAGTATAAATGACATCCGTCATGACGCGGATGTTGGAAAATTCAGCTCTGTTTTCGCCACTCCTCGTGTCCGTGTTTCCCGCGCGATAATTGCTTGGCGGAGAAACCAGGGATGAGTAAAAATGTGGCGTAAAATCAATGCGATCCCGCAACAGGCTGGAAACTATAGCAGCCTTGTGTCATGGCGGCAAACCATCCCTCTATCAGACTTCTTTATAATTGGACAATATGTTGTTCTTCCTGTTGGCTGAAAGGCGTTATATAGAACCCGAGGGTTTGGGACTTTGGCGTGATCCTGACCGTTTGGCCTGCCGGTAGCCGCTGTGAAATAAAGTTGTCATCTGTCGTATGTTGGTCTATTTTGTATCTCAGCTTCGGTGAGACCACTAGATATGGTGGTTTCGTCAACAGGGAACCCGGTGAGACTCCGGGACTGTCGCGCAGCGGTATTGGGGAACGAAGGTCACAGGTGCATCTGCACAGGCACTGTCCATGAGGATGGGAAGCCGTGGCCGTCGGTGAATCAGCCATTGGTTCATGCCCCTGAGTCCGAATACCTGCCGGAGCCGGAATCCCTGCGTGGATTCCGTTACCCGGGCCTCGCGTCAAGGTTGAAGGGTGGAGGACCGCGCCCGCCGGCGCCTGAAACATCCCTTTCGGTTCTCCTCTCGTCTCTTTGTGCGCCAGTCCCCGAATCTCATCAGCAGAGCGAATGGGGGAACCATGCGAACAGAGCACACCACCACGACCGACGCGTCATCGGTCGCCAGCCTACCCACCACCGTGATCAAGCGTGATGGCCGCCAGGCCCATTTCGACAGCGGCAAGATCACCTCGGCCATTCAGCGTGCCGGCCTCGCCAGCGGCGAATTCAGTGAGGAGGAGGCGCGGCTGCTGACCGCCCAGGTGTTGAAGGTGCTGCGCCACCGCTATGCCGCGACGGCCCCGGAGATCGAGCAGATCCAGGACGTGGTGGAACAGGTGCTGATCAGCTCCAACCACCACCGCACCGCACGCGCCTACATCCTCTACCGCGAGCAGCACGGCAAGCTGCGCCGTGACAGCCGGTCGCTGGTGGATGTGGAGGCCTCCATGAATGAATACCTGCAGCGCCTTGACTGGCGGGTCAACGCCAACGCCAACCAGGGCTACTCCCTGGGCGGGCTGATCCTCAACACCGCCGGCAAGGTGACCGCCAACTACTGGCTCAACCACGTCTATCCCACGGAGGTGGGCCTGGCCCACCGCGAGGGGGATCTGCACATCCATGACCTCGACATGCTGGCCGGCTACTGCGCCGGCTGGTCGTTGCGCTCCCTGCTGACGGAGGGTTTCAACGGTGTGCCAGGCAAGGTGGAGGCCGCACCGCCGAAGCGTTTCACCGCAGCCCTCGGGCAGATGGTCAACTTCCTCGGTGCGCTGCAGAACGAGTGGGCCGGTGCGCAGGCCTTCAGCTCCTTCGATACCTATCTGGCGCCCTATGTGCGGCGTGAAGGGCTGGACTACGAGGCGGTCAGACAGGGCATCCAGGAGTTCATCTATAACCTCAACGTCCCCTCGCGCTGGGGCACCCAGACCCCCTTCACCAACCTCACCTTCGATTGGGTCTGCCCGCAGGACTTGCAGGAGCAGGTGCCGGTCATCGGCGGCGAGGAGATGACCTTCAGCTACGGCGAGCTGCAGGTGGAGATGGACATGCTCAACCGCGCCTACATCGAGGTGATGATGGCGGGCGACGCCAAGGGGCGGGTCTTCACCTTTCCCATCCCCACCTACAACATCACCGAGGACTTTCCCTGGGAGAGCGAGAACGCCGAGCGCCTGTTCGCCATGACCGCCCGCTACGGGTTGCCCTATTTCCAGAACTTCATCAATTCCGACATGGAGCCGGGCCAGGTGCGTTCCATGTGCTGCCGCCTGCAACTGGATTTGCGCGAGCTGCTGAAGCGGGGCAACGGTCTGTTCGGCTCGGCCGAGCAGACCGGTTCCATCGGCGTCGTCACCCTCAACTGCGCCCGTCTCGGCTATCTATACAAGGGCGACGAGGCGGCCCTGTTCGAGCGCATCGACCGGCTGATGGGCCTGGCCCGCAACAGCCTGGAGATCAAGCGCAAGGTGATCCAGCGCTACATGGACGGCGGCCTGTTTCCCTACACCAAGCGCTACCTGGGCACCCTGCGCAATCATTTCTCCACCATCGGCGTCAACGGCCTCAACGAGATG
>JAJRWE010000107.1 GCA_024276955.1 Gammaproteobacteria bacterium | reverse complement strand
TACGGGGTGAATTGCACGCTTGCGGTGATGCATGGCTGCGTTGCAACTCCTTGGAATAGAACAACTATTCCGCGTCATTGCGCCTTGCCCTGCGTCACCGCAAACGCACACTTCACCCCATCCAACTGAGGATTCTAGGATAATCCCCGCCCATCCCAGCCGGATATCCCATGACCGAAATCCTCACCCAGGCCGCCCTGCTGATCCTCGCCGGCACCCTGTGGAATGCCTTCCGCATCGGCGGGCAGGATCCACAACTGGTGCGCCGCGCCATCGGCGACCTGGTCTACTTTCTGCTGCTGCCGGCACTGGTGCTGTCGGTGCTGTGGTCGGCGCCACTGGGGCTGAACAGCCTGCGCATCGCCGGCAGCGCCGCGGCCGGCGTGCTGGCCGGGCTGCTGCTGGCCGCCCTGTGGTACGCCTGGCGCAGCACACCACGGCCAAGCGCCGGGGCCCTGATCCTCGCCGCCGGCTTCCCCAACGCCACCTACCTCGGCCTGCCGGTGCTGGAACACACCTTCGGCCCGTGGGCGCGCAGCATCGCCATCCAGTACGACCTGTTCGCCTGTACCCCGCTGCTGCTCAGTGCCGGTATCCTGCTGGCGCGCAGTTATGGCAATCACGAAGAAACCGGCCCGGTGTGGCAGACCCTGTTGAAAGTCCCCCCGCTGTGGGCGGCGCTGGCGGCCATCGCCCTCAACCTCGGCGAGGTGCCACGCCCCGAATGGCTGGGAGGCCTATTGGAGATGACCGGCAGCGCGGTGATCCCGCTGATGCTGTTCGCCCTCGGCCTCAGCCTGCGCTGGGACCCCGGCGCGGCGCGCCGCCTGCCGACGGTGGTGCCGGTGTTACTGATCCAGCTGGCCCTCATGCCGCTACTGGTGTGGGGGCTGGGCGGGGCCATGGGCTTGAGTGGCGACATCCTCGCCGGCGTGGTGCTCGAAGCCGCCATGCCCAGCATGGTGCTGGGCATGGTACTGTGCGACCGCTTCGGCCTCGACACCGGCCTCTACGCCGTCACCGTCACCCTCGGCACCGCCCTCAGCCTGCTCACCCTGCCGCTATGGTCCGGCCTGCTGCTGTGACGACCTGGAAACAGGGTAAACTACCCGCCAGCCCAACGACAAACAAAGACAGTAATGCGTACTAACCCCCATACCCTGACCGGATTCAGCCTGCTGATCCTCACCCTGCTTTTCGCCACCGGCATGGCCACCCGCAGCCAGCCGGCCCAAACCGAACCGCTACGTCACAGTGAAAGTGAACACCTGCAGCCCCTCACCGTCGACAGCGCCGCCGAACTGAAGGTGTTCTTCGACCGGCTGGGCTACCGCTGGCCACCGGGTGACCAGGTACCTGCCATCGCCCTGCAGCGCCTACCGCCGGACTTCGCCGACATCCGCAGCAGTACCGCCCGCAAACACTTGTTCCTGCGCACCCTGCTGCCCATCGTACTGGCGGAAAACCGCCGCCTGCGTGAACGGCGCCGGCTGGTGCAACTGCTGCTGGACAATCCACCGCTGGCCGATGGAAAACTGGAGAAATGGCTGACCGGTACGGCCCGCGAGTACCGCATCCGCGGCGACCTGCGCACGGTGGAGAACCGTGTCGAACTACTGAAAAGGCTGGACGAAATCCCCAGTGCCCTGACCCTTGCCCAGGCCGCCCTCGAATCCGGCTGGGGCACCTCCCGCTTTGCGTTGGAAGGCAACAGCCTGTTCGGCCAGTGGACCTACAAAAAGACCGGTGGCCTGACCCCGGAAAACCGCGCCGAAGACGCCACCCACTCGGTCAAGGCCTTCCCCAACCTGCAGGCCTCGGTGCGCGCCTACCTACACAACCTCAACATCGGCCACGCCTACGAAGACCTGCGCGACACCCGCGCCCGCCTGCGCGCCGCCGGCCAGACACCCGGCCCGCTGCAACTGGCCGCCCATCTGCAACGCTACTCACAGCGCGGCGAAGACTACGTGCGCGAAGTCCAGCGCATGATCGCCAGCCGCGACTTCGCCGCCCTGCCCCTGAATGGCGCTAGCGAACCGCGCCTGGTGGCGCTGAATGCGATGGAAAATCAGGAGTCGTAGCAGCGGGCCGAGGCCGCGAGAATGATCATTTGTTGAATTTTGTGGGAGCGGCTTCAGCCGCGAATGACGCGCCAACCTCTTCGCGGCTGAAGCCGCTCCCACAAAATTCTTCCGGCATATTGCCAAAGACTAGCCATACCTTGTCTCGTCACACCGCTCCGCGGTGTGACGCAAAGAAGCCAGAATAATCTGCCGAGGTGGCGCTAAGCGCCACGAGATGTGTGACACCGCAGAGCGGTGTCACAAGTTCAAAAACAAAAAACAATCCTTGCCATGAAAGTACGTGCGAATAGCCGCATAATAAGGCGGGTAAGCGGACCGGCCTACTGCGGTGTTTTTGGGAAATAATAGATAATTAAAGCTTTTCGTACTTGGAAAGCTCAGTGTTGGCCGTCCGCTTACCCGCAACGTTATGTGTAAAACGAACATGAACTATTTTTATGAAAATTGATCCTGATAAAAATCCCCTGGATAAACTTCCACCTATTCTTAAGAAGGATTTAGACGAAAATCTATGTACATGTAATGATGTTCTTAAGATAGATATTATCAATGCTATCGTAAATGGGGCTAAAACAGTGGAAGAAGTTCAAAAACAAACCTACGCTACAGATGGAATCGGCTGTTGCAAAAGACAGATACAGCGGTTGATTGAGTGTCTTTGCGCCCCAGAAACGAAAAAGTAATAATCTCTAGGGAGAAATCGTGGTCTGTTCCCTGTTGTTTCCCTGTTGTTTCTCATGGGGCCTACTGTTGGTGCGTCCGGCTTCCTTCAGACCGCCCCTCGCGGGTTGGCCCTTGCCATTCGCTAGTAGTTATCATCTACTAACAACATGGTGTTCGACGGTGATCCTCCTACAGAGGACTTTCACCTCATTTAGTTCTTGCCCATGCTGGGCGTACACAAAGCACATCCAGCGGACAGTCAAAAGCGTCACGGTTTTGCTTCTGCAAAAGTCGCGCCACTTTTGATTGCCACTGATGTGGGTCGTTAGCTCTTGGGCTTGAGCCTGAATTTGAAAAATAAGGAGTTCTTATGTTGAAGTTTGTATGGTTGATAATATTTATTATGAGTTCACCTGTAAATGCGGCTTGTAAATCAATTCAGTACAAAGAGAGTAGAGATGCTGTCTCTTTGGACTATTCTGTAGAAAATGGGTTGACTATTGCTAACACATTGTGGCTCCCAAAGCTTATAGATGAAAAAGAAATCATCGTTGATAAAGGGCCTGTCGTTATAATGGTATCTGGTGATTCATATGTTTCTTATAGAGTGATAGACAAGAATGAAGTCAAATTTATTGGGTCAAAAAAATCACCTTATAGTTTCTTTAAAAGTTCTTTTACTAACCCACAAGACATAACGGAATGTTCATTCATTGATGGTGTTAGAGGAGTTGAAAAGAGGTCATATTATGACATAAATGATCTTGAATTCTTTGTTCACGAAATGAAAGTACATATTACAATATATATTATTTCTAAATCCATTGATGTCGTCGTGGAGGTTACTTCTAAAAACCTTCCTCGTGAAATAATTAATGAGATTGTTACTAAAACTTATATTAAATAGTGCACACATGGGGTCAAGTCTTGCAATCACGCAGATTGTGGCCGGTTGTTTGCAAGACCTGTTCCCTTATTTCCTTCGCGGCTGAAGCCGCTCCCACAAAACTCTTCCGGCATATTTTGAAGAACCGCTCATGCTCCAGGAAGATATCCAATTTCGCCCAATGTTGCGATGCGAGAACTTATCAGCTAGTAGTTATCATCTACTAACAACACGGTGTTCGACGATGATCTTCCTACAGAGGACTTTCACCTCATTAGTTCATGCCCATGCTGGGCGTACACAATTAGCACCAGCGGACAATTCAATGCATCACTTATTTTGCTATCGCAAAAACGCACCACTTCGAATTGCCGCTGAGCATAGCGTTCAGAATAGCCCTTGATATTGCGTACGCTTTATCGTACGCTAAATCAAGGAGGAACTTAACCATGACTATCTTGAATGCTACAGAAGCTCGCTCTAAGCTATACACCCTAATTGACGAGACTACAGAGACACATCAACCCATTGTAATTACAGGGAAAAGAGGGAATGCAGTCCTCGTTTCTGAAGACGATTGGAACGCTATTGCTGAAACTCTCCACTTGCTCTCTGTGCCCGGAATGAGGGAGTCAATAAAAGAGGGAATGAAGGAAGAGTTATCAGAATCTTCTAAGGAGCTTGATTGGTGAGTTGGGAGTTGCTGTATACCAAACAAGCACAAAAAGACGCTAAAAAGCTGTCCGCGTCTGGGTTAAATAAGAAGGCTAAGATGCTTCTAGAAGTGATGAAAGAAAACCCATATCAAACCCCACCCCCATATGAAAGGCTGGTGGGTGATCTGTCCGGTGCGTATTCACGAAGAATTAATATTCAACATAGGCTTGTCTATCAAGTTTATGAAGAAGAGCATGCCATTAAGATTATCCGCTTGTGGACGCACTACGAATGAACGGAGCATGGGGTCAAGTCTTGCGGAGCACGGAGCATGGGGTCAAGAGCATGGGGTCAAGTCTTGCAATCACGCAAGAGCATGGGGTCAAGTCTTGCAATCACGCAGATTGTGGTCGGTTGCCTGCAAGACCTGTTCCCTTTATTCCTTCACGGCTGAAGCCGCTCCCACAAAACTCTTCCGGCATATTTTGAAGAACCGCTCATGCTCCAGGAAGATATCCAATTTCGCCCAATGTTGCGATGCGAGAACTGATCCTCTACTCGCTCGCGGGTTGGCCCTTGCCATTCGCTAGTAGTTATCGTCTACTAACACACGGTGTTCGACGGTGATCTTCCTACAGAGGACTTTCACCTCATTAGTTCATGCCCATGCTGGACATACACAAGCACAATCAACTCGGACCCACCTCCGCAACGGTCCAGCTATTGTGGTCATTAATTAAAAGGGAAAATTAGAGATGAATACTCAATTCGTGAACCCTATTAAAAATGGAACCATTAGAAAGACTGACAAATGGGGGAGCGGTAGTTTTGGTGCGCCAAGAGGCTCACGAAAGCATAACGGAATAGATATAACAGCTATTAATGGGCAAGATGTTTTATCTCCAGTGAATGGTAAGGTTGTAAGAAGGTCGTTTCCTTATGCTAAGGATCTAAGTTACGCAGGTGTTCTTATTGAAGGGACGGGTGATCATGCAGGAATTTCAGTTAAAATATTCTACATGAGTCCTTTAGCATCAGTTATTGGTTCTAATGTATCTGCGGGTGACAAAATAGGGGCCGCGCAAGAATTGACAAGAAAATACCCGGGAATTACAAATCATATTCATCTGGAAGTAAGAAGAAATAACTTGATAGTTGACCCAAAGACAATGCTGCCTGGAATAATGTGATGAATCCTAGAATATTATTCGTTCTGCCTCTGTTTTTTATATTCCTCTTGGCCTCGTGTGCCACGCTAACCACTAACGAAGGTTATCAAAAACTGGGATATAAAAAAATCCATGAATCAGATAGGGAGTACATATTGCCAGATATTGAAACCTGCTCAAATTTGTATACCAATGGAGAACTATCTGTTTTGGAAGTGTTTTGCTTAAATGACAGCGATGGCTTATACATCTTTGGTAAAAACCATCAAACCAAGTTTGATTGGTATGATAAAGAATTTAATTTATGGGCAACATCAGAAGGTTGTAATAGTCAAGATTCCTGTTTTTATGAATTAAAAATTGATAGCAACGGTAAGGTGAAAGAGTTTAAGTATTATTTTTGGATAAATTTGAGTGAGGGGTTTTATAAGGTAAAGGTGTTAGGCGAAAGGCTTGAAGTTATTGAGCATCAAATCCTAGATCAGCCTTCATAGCTACCGTACGCGTCACCAGCAAGCACCAGAAAGGGGTCATTGCTTGACTTTGCATACCTGCTACTACATTTATTCCATTATGGCGCGACAACTGCGATTAGGGTTTGCCAGCGGCGGTCTTCAGAAAAAAGCGATGAGCCCATTACCTGCGCTCTGCGGTGTGACGCAAGGAAAGCCAAGCTAGCCTGCCGAGATGGAGGTGGCGCTGAGCGCCACAGGATGTGTGACACCGCAGAGCGGTGTCACAAGTTCACAATCATTTACGGAACAACGAGCCCCGTGCTGTGCAGGGGAAAAGCATCGCGGGCATGGCCCGCTCTTACAGATTTACTTCGGTGAGCCCGGTGCTTGGTAGCCGTCGGGGGTGCCGCCCATGCTGCCCTCACCGAAGAAAAAACCACGCATGTGGCTTTCTATGATTTCGATGCTGGCCGGATCTGCGGTGCTGAGGCCGTTCTCGTTGATGATCATGGCCAGGCGTTGCAGCCACTGCTGCCAGCCTTCCTGCGATACGCTCTCAAAGATGCGCTGACCCAGCTCACCAGGGTGCGGGACGCTTTCCAGGCCTTCGGCCTGCCGTTTCAGCACCACGCATTCCACCATTCTGCTCATTGCTTTTTCTCCTCGGACCCATCGGGGTCGTTTTTCGTGTCGTCACTATCCTGATGCTCGGTACTGTCTGTATCGGTGGCCGCGTCTTCGGCTTCGATGCGATCCAGCTCGGCATCCATTTCTTCCTCGGTGAGGGGTTCATACTCGCCGTGCCCGGAGTCGTTGGCGTCTTCCTCCTCGCCATAGTCTGGGACGGGCTCATCCTGCGCCGGAACCACATCGTCCACCGTCGCTGCAACCGTGGCCGCACTGCCTGCCGTTGCGGCTGTGCTGGCGGCCGCCATTGCCGTGGCGGCCGCTGGCGCTGCCCCGCCGATGCTGTTTTCCGTTGTTTCATCATCGTTGTCACGCGTATACCAGCGGGAGAAGATCAACCCGAGCTCGAACAGTATCCACATGGGTATCGCCAGCAAGGTCTGCGAAATCACGTCCGGCGGCGTCAGCAGCATGGCGAAGACGAAGGCGCCGACGATGATGTAGGGGCGCTTCTGGGCCAGGGCCTCGGCGGTACTCATGCCGCTCCACACCACCAGGATGGTGGCGATGGGCACCTCGAAAGCAAGGCCGAAGGCAAAGAACATCTTGAGCACGAAGTCGAGGTAACGGCTGATATCGGTCATCACCGCCACGCCCTCGGGGGCGACGCCGGTCAGGAAACCGAACACCAGCGGGAAAACGGCGAAGTACGCGAAGGCCATGCCGGCATAGAACAACAAGGTACTGGAAAACAACAGCGGAAATACCAGCTTACGCTCACGCTGGTACAGACCGGGGGCGATGAAGGCCCAGGCCTGGTAAAGGATGAAGGGCACGGCGGCGAACATGGCCGTCACCAGGCTTAGCTTGAAGGGCGTGAGGAAGGGCGAGGCGACCTCGGTGGCGATCATGCTGGTGCCGGCCGGCATGTGGCGCATCAGGGGCTCAGCAAGAAAGTAATAGAGGTCGTTGGAGAAGGGAAACAAGCCAATAAAGAGCACCACGATGACCAGCACCACCCGCAGCAGGCGGTCGCGCAGTTCGATCAGGTGTTTGACAAAGGGCTGCTCAGATAGCGGCGGCGGCTCACGCGGATCGGTCATGCTTTACGTCGTCGGCCTTCAGCGGTTCATGGGAAGATGACGGCGCGGCCTTCGCGGAGGGCGAAGCAGCAGCTGTGGCATCCGTCGTCTGCGATGGCAGGGTTTCATCACGATCGTCTCCGTCTTCTGTCTTCAGCAGGAAATCCGGCTTAAGACTCGGCACGGACAGGCTTTCGCGCACTTCGTTGGCGGTCTGTTCGATAATCTCGTGCGCGGACTTGATCCGGGTCTGTTCTTCCAGCAGGCGCTTGAGTTCATCGGCCTTGCCGAGTTCCTGGGTGATTTCGGCCTGGGTGGTGCTGACAAAGCGCTTTACACGGCCGATCCACATGCCCGCAGAGCGCGCCACGCCGGGCAGACGCTCAGGGCCGATGACCAACAGGGCCACGACGCCGATCAATCCCAGTTCCCAAAAACCGATATCGAACATGATGCACTACAGGGTCATCAAACGGCCAGAGCGTGCCGGCAAAGAAAGCCGAAGCCTCGTTGTCACCCGCCCCAGCTGGCCGCCGATCAGACCTTGTCTTGTTCCTTGGTGGTGGTTTTGGAAGCGACTTCGCCTTCGATCACGTCGGCGCCCTTGTCGATGCGCACGGTATCATCGGGCTTGCTCTCTTCTTCCTTCATCGCCGACTTGAAGCCCTTGATGGCGGAGCCCAGATCGCCGCCCACATTGCGCAGCCGCTTGGCGCCGAACAACAGCAACACGATGACCAGAATAATCACCAACTGCCAGATACTGATTCCCATACCTTCTCTCTCCGATGCCGGTTGTTAGCCAGCGATGTTATTACCTAAAACCCGGCAGGTGTCCACCGCCGAGCAGATGAAGATGCAAATGAAAGATCTCCTGCCCGCCGCCGGGGCCGGTATTGACGATGGTGCGATAACCATCGTCCAGCCCCTGATCCTTTGCCAGTTTCGGCAATAAATTCATCATGTGCGCGATCAGCGCATCGTGCGCCGGCTCCAGTTCGTTGAGACTGGCAATGTGCTGACGCGGAATCAGCAACAAATGCACAGCGGCCTTGGGATAGATGTCCTTAAATGCCACCACCTGTTCGTCTTCGAAGACGATGTCGGCGGGGATCTCTCCCGCGGCGATCTTGCAGAACAGACAATCGCTCATGACTTGCTCCTCTGTGCCTTCTCCGTTAGTCCGGAGAGACCGAAACGCCTCTGCAATTCATCCAGTACCTGTTTCGGCCCCAATCCCTGCTGGGCCAGTAATATCATGGAATGAAACCACAGATCGGCCACTTCGTACACGATCTTTTCGGCATCGCCGTCTTTTGCCGCCATCACGGTCTCGGTGGCCTCTTCGCCGATCTTCTTCAAAATGGCGTCCAGGCCCTTGTCATACAGGCTGGCCACGTAAGAACTATCAGGCGATGCACCCTTGCGGGACTCCAGCACCTCGGCCAGCTGTTGCAGCACTTCCTGTTGCGGCTCGTCACTCATGCGTAGATTTCATCCGGATTCTTCAGGACGGCATCCGCCTCGATCCAGCGACCATCTTCGAAGCGGCGGTAAAAACAGCTCTCGCGGCCCGTGTGGCAGGCAATGCCACCTACCTGTTCTATGGACAACAAAACCACGTCGGCATCGCAGTCCAGACGCATTTCTTTAATCCGCTGCACATGGCCGGACTCTTCGCCCTTGCGCCACAACTTGCCGCGCGAGCGCGACCAGTATACCGCCCGGCCCTCCTCCGCGCTCAGGCGCAGGGATTCGCGGTTCATCCACGCGAACATCAGCACCCGGCCGCTGCCGGCATCCTGGGCGATGGCCGGTACCAGGCCGTCGGCATCCCACTTGATCTCATCCAGCCAGTCGCTCATGCCAGGGTGTTCCTCTCAGCGGTATCGGGAAGGGAAAAATCCAACGCAAAGGCGCAAAGGACGCAGAGAAAAACCATTAAAAATTTTATGCGGGTTCCGTGCTTCCAATATCTCAGTGGCGAACCAAAACGTCACTGGTCTTTTGCATTTATAGCTTTGCGCCCTTTGCGCCTTTGCGCCTTTGCGTTGAAAAAGAATCCTGTGATGAAGGAAAGCCATCACAGACGCACCTCCACGCCGCGCTCGGCCATCGCCCGCTTGGCCTCTTCAATGGTGTGTTCGCCGAAGTGGAAAATGCTCGCCGCCAGCACCGCATCGGCGCCACCCTCGGTGACGCCCTCGGCCAAGTGTTCCAGTTCGCCCACACCGCCAGAGGCAATCACCGGCACGCGCACGGCGTCGCTGACTGCACGGGTAAGGGCCAGATCGAAACCATTTCTGGTGCCGTCGCGGTCCATGCTGGTGAGCAGGATCTCGCCGGCGCCGTAGTCGGTCATCTTCTTCGCCCACTCCACGGCGTCGATGCCGGTGGGCTTGCGGCCGCCGTGGGTGAATATCTCCCAGCGTGGCGGGTTGTTCTCCACCTGTTTGGCGTCGATGGCGACGACGATGCATTGCGAGCCAAACTTCTCCGCTGCCTCGCGCACGAATTCCGGGTTGTGCACCGCGGCGGTGTTGATGCCCACCTTGTCGGCACCAGCATTGAGCATGCGACGGATGTCGTCGCAGGTGCGGATACCGCCGCCCACGGTGAGCGGGATGAACACCTGCCCGGCAACCTCTTCCACCACATGCACCAGGGTCTCACGGTTGTCGGAGCTGGCGGTGATGTCGAGAAAGGTGATCTCATCGGCGCCCTGCTCGTCGTAGCGCTTGGCGACCTCCACCGGGTCACCGGCGTCACGGATATCAACGAACTGTACGCCCTTGACCACGCGGCCGTTGTCCACGTCGAGGCAGGGGATGATGCGTTTGGCCAGACCCATTGATTGTTCTCTATGAATTAATAACTAAAAAACTTGTTTGCCACAGAGGCACGGAGGACACAGAGAAAAAGAATTTCATTTATTCCGTCATTCCGGCGCATGCCGGAATCCAGTCGTATTTGAGCGTATACTCTGGATTCCGGATCTTCGCTGCGCTGTGTCCGGAATGACGAGTCAATAATAGATTTTCTCTGTGTCCTCCGTGCCTCTGTGGCAAAAATCCGTCTCAGCCCTTTGCCGCCAGCTCGTCCGCCAGTTTCTGGCCTTCGACGAAGTCCAGTGTGCCTTCGTAGATCGCCCGCCCGGTGATGGCACCGGTGATGCCCTCATCCGCCACCACGGCCAGGGCGCGGATGTCGTCGAGATTGGTAATGCCGCCGGAGGCAATGACCGGGATGTGGATGGCCTGTGCCAACTTCGCCGTGGCCTCTACGTTGACGCCATTCATCATGCCATCGCGGGAGATGTCGGTATAGATAATCGCTTCGACCCCATCCTGCTCGAAATGTTGGGCCAGGTCGATGACATCATGGTGGGACAACTTGGACCAGCCGTCGATGGCCACCTTGCCGTCCTTCGCATCAAGACCGACGATGACGTGGCCGGGGAAGCTCAGGCACAGGTCGGAGACGAAATGCGGCGCCGTCACCGCACGGGTACCGATGATGACGTAGGCGACGCCGGCATTCAGGTAAGTCGCCGCCGTCTCTTCGTCACGGATGCCGCCGCCGATCTGCACCGGCACATCGGGGCAGGCCTCGACGATCTCGTGCACCACGCCGGCGTTCACGGGCTTGCCCTCGAAGGCGCCGTTGAGATCCACCAGATGCAGGCGGCGTGCGCCGGCCTCCACCCAGCGTCGCGCCATGGCGACGGGATCGTCGGAGAAGACCGTGTCATCTTCCATGCGGCCCTGCTTGAGACGGACACACTTGCCGTCCTTGAGATCGATGGCGGGGATCAGGAGCATGTGCTTTTCCTCGTTACTCGTTTGTCTATCTACCCAATGTTGGTTGGGGTTCCGTAGGAGCGGGCCATGCCCGCGATTATCGATGCCCGAAAGCATATTCATCGCGGGCATGGCCCGCTCCTACCTAATAACCGGACTACAGCTGCCCATCCCAGGCGACGAAATTGGCATACAACTGCAAGCCGTCGTGCTGGCTCTTTTCCGGGTGGAACTGCACCGCGAACACCGTGTCCCTGGCCAGCGCCGAGGCAAATGGGAAACCGTACACCGTGGAGGCGGCGATGGGCTCCGGACCGGCGGGCTGGACGTAGTAACTGTGCACGAAATAGAAGCGCGCGTCTTGCGGGATCTTCGCCCACAACGGATGCGGCAGGGTCTGCGTCACCTGGTTCCAGCCCATGTGCGGCACCTTCAGACGCTCACCGGTGATGGCGTCACTCAGGTCGTCAGGAAACGCCTCCACCGTACCCTCGAACACGCCCAGACAGTCGATGCCCTCATTCTCGGCGCTGCGTTGCAGCAGTGCCTGCATGCCCACGCACACGCCCAGTAGCGGACGCCCGTCGGCCACTACCTGCCGGACTACCCTGTCCAGCCCGCGGCGCTGCAATTCGGCCATACAATCACGCATGGCGCCAACGCCAGGCAGCACCACGCGGTCGGCCTCACCGATCTCGGCGGCATCCGAGGTCACCCGCACCCGGTGATCGCCTGGCACATGTTCCAGTGCCTTGGCCACCGAATGCAGGTTGCCCATGCCGTAATCAATGACTGCAACGGTATTCATCGCCTACAGCGCGCCCTTGGTCGAGGGCAGGATGTCGCCCAAGCGTGGATCGCGCGTCATCGCCATGCGCAGCGCACGACCGAAGGCCTTGAACACGGTCTCGGCGATGTGGTGCGCGTTACGGCCCTGCAGGTTGTCGAGGTGCAGGCTGACGTTGGCGTGATTGACGAAGCCCTGAAAAAACTCGTGCACCAGCTCCAGGTCGAAATCGCCGACGCGCTCGCGCGGAAACTCGACGCGGTTCTCCAGCCCCGGGCGCCCGGAAAAGTCGATCACCACACGCGACAGGGCCTCGTCCAGCGGCACGTAGGCGTGGCCGTAACGAGTGATGCCCTTCTTGTCGCCCAGCGCCTGGGCGATGGCCTGACCGAGGGTGATACCGACGTCCTCCACCGTGTGGTGGGCGTCGATTTCCAGATCGCCCGTGGCCTTGATATCCAGATCGATGAGGCCGTGACGCGCCACCTGGTCCAGCATGTGGTCGAAAAAGGGCACGCCGGTATCCAGCTTCGACGTGCCGGTGCCGTCGAGATTGACGCTGACACTGATCTGCGTCTCCAGGGTGTCGCGGTTCACTGTGGCCTTGCGGTCAGCCATGGGGAGATTCTCCTGCTGTGGAACGGGCAAGCATAACGTCAAGCGATAGCTGAATGAAGGGCTTGCAGAAATGCGCTGTTTTCCTCGGGCCGGCCGACGGTGACGCGCAGGCAACCCGCCAACGCGCCGCCGACGGGGTTGAGGTTCTTGATCAGCACGCCGCTCGCCTTCAGCGCGGCGAACACGGCGTCGGCATCGCCCGCGACGCGGAACAGGATGAAGTTGGCGCGGCTGGGATATGGCATGACGCCTGACAGCGCGTTCAGTGCCTGCCACAGGGTTTCACGATCCCGCGTGATCTGCTGCGTTTGCGCCTCCAGCACCTCGCGGTGCTCCAGGGCGAAGTCGGCGCTCACTTGTGTCAGCACGTTGATGTTGTAGGGCAGGCGCACCTTGTCGAATTCACTCAGCCAGGCGCTCGGGCCGGCCAGCAGACCCAGGCGCAGGCCGGCCAGGCCCATCTTCGACACCGTGCGCATCACCAGCAGATTGTCGAATTCGCCCAGGCGCGACATGAAACTGGCATCGGCGAAGGCGTGATAGGCCTCGTCCACCACCACCAACCCGGGGGCCGCCTCGATGATGGCGCGCACGTCGGCCTCATCGAACAGGTTGCCGGTGGGGTTGTTGGGGTAGGCGAGAAACACCACCGCCGGACGGTGCGCGGCGATGGCCGCCAGCATGGCCTCGCAGTCGAGGGAGAAGTCCTCACGCAGCGGCACACCCACGTAGTCCATGCCGCAGAAGGTAGCGATCATGCGGTACATAACGAAGCTGGGCTCGGGGGCCATGATCACCCGGCCGGGTGCGGCCACGGCCTGGGCGATGATCTGGATCAGCTCGTCGGAACCATTGCCGAGCATCAGCGCCTGTCCCGCGGGCACCGCCATAGCCTCGCGCAGACGATCTGCGAGCACGCGTGCGGCTGGGTCGGGATAGCGGTTCAGGGCCGCGCCGCGCAGGCGTTGCAGCCATTCATCGACCATCTCCTCGGGCCAGGTGTAGGGGTTTTCCATGGCGTCCAGCTTAATGCACTCGCCCGGATCCGGCACATGATAGGCGGACAGAGCGCGGATCTCGGGGCGGATCCAGTCGGTGATCTTGTCGGACATCAAATTGTCATTACTCGCGAAATTCATTGGCCACAGAGGCACTGAGAACACAGAGATTCTTTTTATTGAAAATCTTTTCTCCGTGCCCTCTGTGTCTCTGTGGCGAACAACGGCCTACTTGATGCGGTATTCCGCCGAGCGTGCATGGGCATCGAGGCCCTCGCCGCGCGCCAGGATGGAGGCCACCTTGCCCAGCTCGGAAGCGCCGTCGGCGGAGCAGGAGATCAGACTGGAGCGCTTCTGGACATCGTACACGCCCAGCGGTGAGGAAAAGCGCGCCGTGCGCGAGGTGGGCAATACGTGGTTGGGGCCGGCACAATAGTCGCCCAAGGCCTCAGAGGTGTAGCGACCCATGAAGATCGCACCGGCATGCTTGATGCGCGGCACCAGGGCCCCGGGGTCTTCCACCGACAGCTCCAGGTGCTCGGGGGCGATGAAGTTGGCCACTTCGATGGCCTCGTCCATGTCGCGTACGTGAATCAGGGCGCCGCGGTCGCCCAGCGACTTGCGGATAATCTCGGCGCGATCCATGGTCGGTAACAGCTTTTCGATGCTGTTGGCAACACGTTCGATGAAACCGGCGTCGGGAGAAAGCAGCATCGACTGGGCATCCTCGTCATGTTCGGCCTGCGAGAACAGATCCATGGCAATCCAGTCGGGATCGGTGTCGCCGTCGCAGATCACCAGAATCTCCGACGGCCCGGCGATCATGTCGATGCCAACGCTGCCAAACACATAGCGTTTGGCGGTGGCAACGTAGATATTGCCGGGACCGACTACCTTGTCCACCTGCGGCACCGTCTCGGTGCCATAGGCCAGGGCCGCCACGGCCTGCGCACCGCCCACAGCGAACACGCGATCCACGCCACACACGGCGGCAGCGGCCAGCACCAGTTGGTTGACCTCGCCGTCCGGGGTCGGCACCACCATGATCAGCTCTTCGACACCGGCCACCTTGGCGGGGATGGCATTCATCAGCACCGAGGAGGGATAGGCCGCCTTGCCCCCGGGCACATACAGGCCGACACGATCCAGCGGCGTCACCTGCTGGCCCAGCACCGTGCCATCGTCCTCGCGGTAGCTCCAGCTCTCCTGACGCTGCCGCTCATGGTAGCGGCGCACCCGTTCGGCGGCCAGCTCCAGAGCGCTGCGTTGTTCCGTGGGCAGGCCGTCCAGGGCCGCGTGCAGGCGATCGGTGGCGATTTCCAGCTCGGCCATGCCGTCCACCGACATGCGGTCGAAGCGGTTGGTGTACTCCACCAGGGCGGCATCGCCGCGGGCACGGATAGCCTGGATGATCTCCTTGACGATGTCGTTGACGGCATCGTCGGAGACACCCTCCCAGGCGAGCATCTGCTCCAGGCGGGGCCAGAAATCGTCGGCGGTGGTATCGAGGCGTGTGATGTTCATGGTTTGAATACTGTTTTTGGTGATTGAAAAGATTTTCAACGCAAAGGCGCAAAGGCGCGAAGACGCAAAGATCGCAAAGTTTTTAGTAAGTTTTCTCAGATACCGGCATATGAGCGCCCATCCTGACACGCCCCAAACGCCGCAGCAGACAAACATCCATTCTTTGCGCCCTTTGCGTTGAAATCCCTTGCTCAGCCCTGCTGCGCCACCGCCTCGGCGATGTCGTCGATAACGGCCTTGACGCGGTCGTGCTTCATTTTCATCGAGGCCTTGTTGACGATCAGCCGTGAGCTGATGTCGGCAATGTGTTCCAGGGGTTCGAGTCCGTTGGCGCGCAGGGTGTTGCCGGTGTCCACCACGTCGACGATACGGTCGGCCAGGCCCACCAGCGGCGCCAGCTCCATGGAGCCATAAAGTTTGATGATCTCCACCTGCTCGCCGCGTTCGGCATAGAAACGCCGCGTGCAATTGACGAACTTGGTGGCCACGCGCAGGCGGCGGCCATTGATGCCGCTGTCGTCCACGCGCCCGGCGGTCATCAGCCTACAGCGGGCAATATTGAGATCGACGGGCTCGTACAGGCCCTCACCGCCATGCTCCATCAGCACGTCCTTGCCCGCCACGCCGAGATCAGCGGCACCGTATTGCACGAAGGTGGGCACGTCGGTGGCGCGCAGGATCAGCAGCTTCACGTCGTCACGGCTGGTGTCGAGGATCAGCTTGCGGCTGCTCTCGGGGTCGTCCGTCGGCGTGATGCCGGCATGCGCCAGCAGCGGCAGCGTCTCCTTGAAAATGCGCCCCTTGGAGAGAGCGATCACCAGCGCGTTGTTATCGGGTTTACTCATGGTTCAATACTAACACTCAGCAATAAATCACTCTGTGGGAGCGGCTTCAGCCGCGAAGCATTGTTGCGACAGCTATCGCGGCTGAAGCCGCTCCCACGGTTAATTAGTTACCACATCCAGCCAGATACCGCCCCTCATTCCGGCACACGGCGGATCTTCGCCCCCAGCAGCGCCAACTTTTCCTCGATACGCTCGTAGCCACGGTCGATGTGGTAGATGCGCTGCACCTCGGTGTCGCCATCGGCCACCAGACCGGCCAGCACCAGTGAGGCGGAAGCGCGCAGGTCGGTGGCCATCACCGGCGCACCGGTGAGGCGCTCGACGCCACTGACGATGGCGGTGTTGCCCTCGAGGCGGATGTCGGCACCCATGCGTTCCATCTCCTGCACATGCATGAAGCGGTTTTCGAACACCGTCTCGGTGATCACACTGGTGCCCTCGGCCACCGCGTTGAGGGCGGTAAACTGGGCCTGCATGTCCGTGGGGAAGGCAGGATACGGCGCGGTGTGTACACTCACGGCCTTGGGACGCCGGCCCTGCATGTCGAGGCTGATCCAGTCCTCGCCGGTCTCGATCTCGGCGCCGGCCTAGCGCAGTTTGGCCAGCACCGCATCCAGCGCTGCTGGCTGCACGTCCTTGATCTTGATGCGTCCGCCGGTGATCGCCGCCGCCACCAGATAGGTGCCGGCCTCAATACGATCGGGCAACACATTGTAGTGCACACCGTGCAGGCGCTCTACGCCCTCGATGACGATAGCTGAGGTGCCGGCGCCACTGATCTTCGCGCCCATGGCATTGAGACAGTCGGCCAGGTCCACCACCTCGGGCTCGCGTGCGGCATTCTCCAGAATCGTCGTGCCATCGGCCAGCGCCGCCGCCATCATCAGGTTCTCGGTGCCGGTGACGGTGACGATGTCGAGCACGATGGTGGCGCCCTTGAGGCGACCCGCCTTGGCCTTGATGTAACCGTTCTCCCCCGAGATGTCGGCCCCCATGGCGCGCAGACCGTCGATGTGCAGATTCACCGGCCGGCTGCCGATGGCACAACCACCGGGCAGGGAGACATCGGCCTCGCCAAAACGCGCCAGCAGCGGCCCCAGCACCAGAATGGAGGCGCGCATGGTCTTCACCAGATCATAGGGCGCGACACAGTGCTGCAGGGTGGAGGTATCAGACTCAATGGCCAGCTTCTCGTCGATCACCAGACGCACACCCATGGCGCCGAGCAGCTCCATGGTGGTGGTGATGTCCTGCAGGTGCGGCACGTTGCCCACGGTCATGGGTCCATCGGCCAGCAGGGTCGCGGCGAGGATGGGCAGGGCGGCGTTCTTGGCACCGGAGATGCGAATCTCGCCCTCCAGAAAGGCGCCACCGGTGATAATCAGTTTGTCCATGCGTTACTACCTTACAAAGCAAAAAAGCCACCGGAAGGGGTGGCTGTCGTCGCCCGATACAGCCCCGTTCAGGCGGAACCCACCTGAAATTTGCTGGCCTGCACCCACTGTTCCGGGGTATAGGCCTTGATGGTCAGGGCATGCAGTGCGCCGCTGGTGATGTGCTCACCCAGGGTCGCATAGACCATCTTCTGACGCGCCACGGGTGGTTTACCATCAAATTCCGACCAGATCACCCGCGCCTCGTAATGACCGTCTCCACCGCTGACGGTGACCTCAGCGCCGGACAGACCGTCCGCAATCAGTTTTTCGACTTCACTGTTTTCCATCTTCACTCCGCCATCAAACGGCGTAAAGCCGCCATTAATCAGGCGCGTAGGATACCGCCTAGCGCCTGATTTTGTAACCCTTGAGCAGCAGATACAGACCCAGGCCAGTAAGCAAAAACAGAAACCCCAGTGACACCGATAGGCTCAGCGCCACGCTGGCATCGCCCTGGCCAAAAAAACCCCAACGGAAGCCGTCGATGAGATAAAAGAAGGGATTGAAGTGCGAGATCTGCTGCCATACCCCCGGCAGGGCATGGATGGAATAGAACACCCCACTGAGAAAGGACAGGGGCAGGATGAAGAAATTCTGAAAGCCGGCCAGCTGGTCATATTTGTCGGCCCAGATGCCGGCGATCACCCCCAGCGCACCCAGGGTGGCGCTGCCGATCACCGCGAACACGGCAATCGCCCAGGGATGAGCCAGGGGCAGGTCGACGAACAGGATCGCCACCGCGTACACCGCCAGCGCCACCAGCAGGCCGCGCACCACCGCCGCCAGCACAAAGGCGGCGAAGAATTCCAGGCTGGAAATGGGCGCCAGCAGCACGAACACCAGGTTGCCGGTCATCTTCGACTGAATAATGCTGGAGGAGCTATTGGCGAAGGTATTCTGAATAATCGACATCATCATCAACCCGGGGACCAGAAAGGCCGAGTAACTGACACCCGCGTACACCTCGACATGCGCCTCCAGCGCCTGGCCGAACACCAGCAGGTACAGCAGCGCCGTGACCATGGGTGTGAGTACGGTCTGCACCGTCACCTTGAGAAAGCGCCGCACCTCCTTGGCGAACAGGGTGTAAAACCCGCGGGCGTTAAAACCGGCGTTCATGCGCCCTCTCCCGACTGGCCGGTAAGGCGCAGAAAGACCTCCTCCAGCCCCACTTCCTCGGTGCTCAGATCCACCACCGTGAGGCCCGCCGACTGCAGCGCCGCCAGCACCTCGCCAATGGTGTCCTGTTCGCGGTGCAGGCGGAAGGTGAGGCAGTTGTCATCGGCGCTGGTCAGCAGCGACACCAGTGCCTCCGGCAGCTGAAAGGTCGAGCGATCCACGCTGATATGCAGAGTGCGCCAGGGATAACGCGCCAGCAGGTTTTGCTTGCTGTCCCGGGTCACCAGCTCGCCGTGATTGAGAATGGCGATTTCGTCGCACAGGGACTCGGCCTCCTCCAGATAGTGGGTAGTGAGCAGGATGGTGTGGCCCTCGCGGTGCAGGCGGCGGGCAAAGCGCCACAGGGACTGGCGCAGCTCCACATCGACACCGGCGGTGGGCTCGTCGAGCACCACCACCTCGGGGCGATGCACCAGGGCCTGGGCGATGAGCACGCGGCGCTTCATGCCGCCGGAGAGGTCCTGCAGGTTGGCGTCGGCCTTGTCCGACAGGGACAGGGTCTCCAGCAGCTCCTCGATCCAGGCGTCATTCTCACGCCCGCGGCCGAAATAGCCCGATTGCAGGCGCAGCACCTCGCGCACGGAAAAGAAGGGATCGTAAACCAGCTCCTGCGGCACCACACCGAGGGCGTGGCGCGACTGGCGCCAGGCCGATACCACATCGTGCCCCATGACGCGGATAGCGCCCGCATCGGCCCGTGCCAGCCCGGCCATGATGCTGATCAGGGTGGACTTGCCGGCGCCGTTGGGGCCCAGCAGGCCAAAGAAAGACCCTTGTGGCACCTCCATCGAGATGCCCTTGAGGGCCTGCAGGGAAGCAAAGCGCTTGTGCACCTGCTGGATGGAAATGGCGCTGGTCATGGCATTTTTTGTCAAAAAAAGGGCTTCACCAAAAGGTGCTTTATGAAAGAAAACGTCGAAACGGGGATTGGGGGGCGTAGCGTGCGACTAACGACCTTCGAGTGCAAGCAGCTCATCGACGCCGCTGACCCGGGCCAGCGCCAACATCTGCGCCGGCACGCCGGTGAAGCGAATCCGCCGCTGGCGACGGCGAGCCTCGCGCAGCCAGTCAACCAGCAGGACGAGGCCGGCGCTGTTGCCGCGCTCGACCGCATCGAGACTCACCTGCACGTCGCCGGCCGCGCCGAACAGCTCCCGGCCATGCCCCGCCAGCGCCGGCACGCTGTCAAAATCCAGCTCGCCAATAAGCCGGTAATACCCGGGAGAGACCGCTTCGAGACGTACCTCAGTCATGCATCGCCCGCTGGTTGCGTTCGGAGAGCCTGGCGATGAGCTTGGGCAGCCCACCCTGGCGGATTTCCTTGGAGAAGGAACTGCGGTAATTGGTCACCAGGCTGACGCCATCGATGTTCACATCGAACACCAGCCATTCACCATCCTCGGTGCGATACATGCGGTAATTGATCGGTATGGGGAAACCGGCATCCAGCTGCACCTCGGTGCGCACGGTGACCTCCGTGGCATCTTTCTTGGCGCGCAATGGCAAAAAGTCGATCTCTTGGTCGTAATTGTCATTCAGGGCCGCGGCATAGGTGCGCACCAGCAGGGCGCGGAATTCCTTCACAAACTGCTCGCGCTCGGCCGGACTGGCCTTGCGCCAGTGTTTGCCCAGCACCCAGCTGGACATGCGGCGGAAATCAAAATGCGGCAGGACGATCTCGTCGACGATCTCATACAGCCGTGCGGGATTTTTCTTGATTTCCGCCTGCTCGGCCTTGAGGGCCTTGATGATCCTGTCGGTGGTCTCTATCACCAGCTCCTGCGGAGACTGGGCCGCCATCAGTGGCAGCGGCAGCCACAGCAGCATCGACAACAGCACCATCCTGCCGGCCCCGCGCCAAAACTTTATCCGTTTCATTGAATATCCCCTGTCACTACCCGCAGGCGTTCGACATGCATGTTGTAGGCGTTTACCACCTTGAGGTAATCACTATAGGCCGCCACATAGCCTTGAAAGGCCAACACCAACTTATCCGTCTCTTCCACGCCGGCCTCGAAATCCGCATAGGTGCTGATCAGCCAGCGGCGCCCCGAGCGACTGCCCTCATACAGTTGCTGCACCATCTCGTGATGACTGTGCACGGTGTGGTACTGCTCGGAGACCTGAAAGGGAATACCCATACGCGCCTGATCCCGCAGCGCCAGGGTGGCATCCAGCTCGGCCTTGGCCTGCGCCACCTGCGCCGGTTGACGGCCGCTGTTCCAGTCCCACTTGAGACCGATGACGGGCGTCATGCCGGCAAAGTAAAAGGGATCGTAAATACTGACGTCGGTAAAATCCTTGCGCCCCGGCGCGTAGGAAATGGAGCCCGCCAGACCGGCATAGATATTCGGCAGGGACTCGCTGCGCTTGGCCAGCATGTATTCCCGGCGCGCATCCAGCCCCGTCGCCAGCTGCCGCACCTCGGGTCGACGTGTCATAGCCAGGGCGGTTAACGCCTTCAGGTCACCCTCCGGCAGGGGCAGCGGCTTGAGGCGTTTGTCCGCCACCTGCACGTCATTGTTCGGGCCCACGCCGGTGAGGATGCGTAGACCTTCCAGGGCGATGCGCTCATAGCCCTGCGCCTCGGCCTGATAGCGCCTGACCAGCGCCATACCGGTCTGCAGGGCGAACAGATCGGACTGCTTGGCATCGCCCTCATCGTCGTCCACCCAGCCCTGCAACAGGTCGAGTGCGGCCTGCAGCTTGTCGAGCATATCGTCGAGCATCCGCCGGCTGTCGCGCGCCGCCAGGTAGCCGAAATAGGCCTTGGCAATGTCCATCCGTGTCTGCGCACGCGCCAGCTGGATATCGCCGCGCTTGACCTGAATATTGCCCGCTGCGGCCTTGGAATAGTGCGTGATCTTGCCAAAAGTGTGCAGCGGTTTGACGAGCCTCATCTGCAGGTAATACCACGGTGACAGACCGTTGATATCAAAGGCGTCCGAGGGAACACCAATGCTTTTCGTACCGTCCGCATTGGTGGTCTCGAAAATACCGCCGCGCACCTTGGGTGCAAAACCCAGGAAGGTGTTCAGATCCAGGCTCCAGCCATCGGCACCGCGTACCTCGCGCAGCTGGGCACGCGCCAGATCCACGTGGCGTTCTTTCTCGGTGATACGTGGGTCCACCTGCAGGGCACGATCGACCGCCTGTTGCAGATCCAGCACCACGGTCTCGGCCTGACCCCGGGACAGGGGCAGCAGGGCAAGCAACAGCAGCAGGGTCAGGCGGGAAGCCATGTCATTTATCCGCCTGGCTGACCAGGAACTGGCCGATGAGTTTCTCCAGCACGATCGCCGACTGGGTCAGCTGGATACGGTCACCATCATGTAGATAGCTTTCCGCACCACCGGCCTCCAGGCCGATGTATTGCTCACCGAGCAGACCGGAGGTGAAAATGCTGGCCGAGGTATCTTCGGGGAGGTTGTCGTAGCGCGGGTCGATATTCATCGTTACCACGGCCTCGTAGATCTCACTGTCGAAACCGATTTCCGACACCCGACCCACCACCACCCCGGCCATGGTCACTGGCGAACGCACCTTAAGGCCACCAATGTTCTCGAAATTGGCGCTGACTGCATAGCCATTTTCAGCACTAAAGACACGAATATTACTCACCTTCATGGCCAACATCAGCAATGCCGCCATGCCCGCAATAACAAGCAGGCCCACCCATATCTGTACACCGCGTGATTGCATCATTTGCTCATCCCCAACATTTATCCTCGCTCCTCATATGGGTACTCCTTCCTGGTAATGACCTAAATCCTGCAAATGCTCCAAACATCAGTCATCCCCAAACATCAGTGCGGTCAAGATGAAGTTCAGTGCCAACACCGCCAGCGAAGCATGTACCACCGTACGTGTGGTGGCACGGCTCACCCCTTCGGATGTGGGCACCGCATCATAGCCCTCGAAGAGCGCGATCCAGGTCACGACGAAACCGAATACCACACTCTTGATAACACCACTGGCCACGTCATCGAACAGATCCACCTTGGCCTGCATCTGCGACCAGAAGGCGCCCTCGTCCACGCCCAGCAGGCCCACGGCAACAAGGTAACCGCCGATAATACCCACCGCGCTTAAGATGGCGGCCAGCAACGGCATGGCGATGATGCCGCCCAACAGGCGCGGTGCCACCACCCGATGCAGCGGATTCACCGCCATCATTTCCATCGCCGAGAGCTGTTCCGTGGCCTTCATCAAGCCGATCTCAGCAGTCAATGCCGAGCCGGCGCGGCCGGCAAACAGCAGTGCCCCCACAACCGGCCCCAACTCACGCACCAGCGACAGCGCTACCACCACACCCAGCGACTCGGTAGCACCAAAATCGACCAGCGTATTGTAGCCTTGCAGGGCCAGCACCATGCCGACGAACAGACCGGATACGGCGATAATCAGCAGGGATAAGACACCGCTGGCGTAAATCTGTTTTATCACCAAGCCAAAGCGCGGCAGCAGACCCGGGAAACCACCCAGCACATACAGCAGGAACAGGTGGCCACGCCCGATACGTTCAGTAACACCCAAGGCCGTCGCACCCAGGCGCTGCAGAAAATCCATCATGGGCGGTCATCCGCCAGCAGGTCGGCACGATAATCGGGCGCCGGATAATGGAACGGCACCGGGCCATCGCTCTGCCCCTGCAGGAATTGCTGCACCCACGGCGAGGTAGACTGACGTAGCGCCTCCGGTGTGCCGTGCTCTACCACCCGGCCCTCGGAAATCACATACACATAATCCGCGATGGAGAGGCTTTCCTGGACATCGTGCGACACCACCACTGACGTCAGCCCCAGCGCATCGGTAAGGCTGCGCAACAGGCTCACCAACACACCCAGTGAAATGGGATCCTGGCCGGTAAAGGGCTCGTCGAACAGCACCATCTGCGGGTCCAGGGCAATGGCCCGCGCCAGCGCCACGCGCCGCGCCATGCCACCGGAGAGCTGCGCCGGCATCAGCTCGCGCGCACCGCGCAAGCCTACCGCGTGCAGTTTCATCAGCACCAGGTCGCGGATCATGCGTTCCGGCAGACGGGTGTGCTCGCGCAGCGGAAAGGCCACATTATCGAACACCGACAGATCCGTCAGCAGGGCGCCATTCTGAAACAACATGCCCATGCGCTTGCGCAGGCGGTACAGCGCCTTGCTGCGCAAGGCGGCGACATTCTCTCCGGCCACCTCCACCGTACCGGCGTCGGCGTGCAACTGGCCGCCGATGAGGCGCAGCAGGGTGGTCTTACCGGTGCCGCTGGGGCCCATGATGGCGGTCAATCGGCCACGCGGGATGTCCATGTCGACACCCTCGAAGATGACCTGTTCGCCACGCGCGTAGCGCAGACCACGGATACGCACCCAGGCTTCCGGCATCGATGGTTGTTCCGTATTCAATGGCTCTGTGTTCAACGCAGCGTCTCGGTGGCAGGCAGCATGTCAGCAATCATCATGGTCACTCGCAGGGCCTCGATATCCGGGGCCTCGCCCTCCAGCATCAATAAAACGGTGTCACTATCGACACCGAAACTCAGACAATTCTCCACCACCTTGCGCCACTGGCGCGGTGTGCGCACGGTGGCATCGGTGCACGCCAATGCCAGTGTGCCCGGCGTCCAGCACGGTGCCCCCTGGTCGATGTTCCAGGGCGAGGCGATGCCGTCATCCAGCAGCCGTTGCCGACCCGTGTCGCTGAGCACCAGCCCCGACGGCAGAATCACCGTCACCGGGGCCAGTTGCCGTGCCCGTTGCAGGGACAATTCCAGTTGTGTCAGATCGGTATCACAGTGCGCGGGCCGCAACAGGATGCCACCGATCTGCTCCGCCAGGGGCGCCACCAATGCCTTGAAATCCGCCCAGCCGGTACGCAGATCGGCCACTTCGAGAAAAAACCGGAATGCCTCGTCGGTGTCTTCCTGCCAGCGCACGATGTCCAGTGCATCGACGCTCGCCCACTCATCCGCCGGCACCACCACGGCGCGAAACTCGTTGCTATAGTAGGACAACTGCCAGTCTGCCGGCAGGCCCTCGGGATAGAAATTTTCCACCCAGGCCGGATGCCGCCAGCCTCGTGCAGCAACGAAAAAATTTCCATCGCCGCCGCCCACCTGTTCTGCTGACATCCGTTCCCCACCTCAACCGGCCCATTCGCATGCGCACATACTCTGACATCCTGATGCAAAATAAAATAGCCACTGGCATCAACATTGTATCCGAATGTATCCAGATACATCCGGAGTCACAGCATTCAATCCCATTCGGCATGGCCAATGGGGTACAGCGGTAGATAGTAGTACTCGGCCTCTTCATCCGTGATCGAGGTGGGGTAAGATATCCTCAAAGAAAATGTTTTTGGCAGGGTGATTATCGGCTCGGACTCGGCGTTTGCGCAAAATGCCCGCAAAGCCATGGACCAATGCCCAGATCATAATTTCTGTTCCTTTATTTCCGGCTGAGCCGTGTTTAAACGGAGCACAACCCTCGTGAAGCACCTGGCGAGCAAGCGCCGATTCTCGCTGCCGTTCGGGGTCATCGTAGCAAAGCTCTTTGGCCAAGAACATGAGATCGAACAACGACTCATTCTCCTGCACAAACCGTAGGTAGCCATTGCAAATGACAACAAGGCGCGCATGTGGATCGGTGACGGGGCTGCTTCGCACTCTTCGATCATGGTTTCGGTAAGTGCCTGGTATCCTCGTGCGGCAATCGTCGTTAGAAGACCGTTCAAACCCTTAAACCTAGATTAATCAGTTGACCGCTTCGAGGTAAGTCTAAGTGTATGGTCATCAACGAATTCACCTGAAAGCCAGGATGCAACTGCCAGAAAGCGGTGAAGTGGATATCGCAATCAGGTATCCCCTGGAATCCGGCTAAAAACATGCCGGAAGACGGCGTTAGCAGCACCAAAAGTAGGCGTTTGTGGCGAACTGCGGGAAATTAAACCTCCAGCGATTGAATAATGAAACAACAATTCAGCCCATTCTTTTTATTGCTATTTATATTCTTCATCAATACCCCTTTTGCGCGGGCCGAACACCTGCCTGTCTGGGAGGTTAGCGCAGGCCTTGCAGGCATGCGACTCCCCCACTACCGTGGTTCCAATAGCTACAGTACGCTTGCGCTCCCCTTTCCCGCAATAATATACCGAGGCGAGCGCCTCAAGGTTGGCGATGGACGTATACAAGGATTTCTCTATACCTCCAAAACTGTCACACTCGATTTTAGTCTTGCCGCCAGCCTACCCGCCAGTCCGGATGATAATAGTGCTCGGAGGGGGATGTCACGATTAGACCCGACATTCGAAATCGGCCCATCACTCATTAGCCGGTTATGGGAATCAGAAAACAAAAAGACTCACCTGTCATTGGAACTTCCCCTGCGAGCCGCCTTTTCCATCAATGAGGATGATTTGTCTCTCGGTGATCACGGCTGGACATTTGCACCATTCATCAATATAAAACACCACTACAATCATTCAAGATGGGAACTTTCACTGGGCCCCATCTACGCAACACAGCGTTATCATGGCTATTTTTACGACGTATCAACGGAAGATTCACTCTCAACACGGCCAGCATACAATGCCGGTAAAGGTTACAGTGGCAGCCGAATCACGCTAGTGATCCATAAACGTTTCAACAAACTGTCACTCATCGGTCTGGTTCGCTATGACATATTATCGAATGCCGTCTTTATGGATAGCCCGCTGGTAGAGCGCTCCGAAAACCTCAGCGTCGGGCTTGTCATCATGTGGCAAATCGCAAAATCAACGCGCTCAACAGACCACGCTGACTGAACATAACCTGTATTGCTGTCGGGTTCATAAAAAACATCATTCAACCCAGTAGATCTCGCGCGCCGTCTGCGGGCCGATCAGCGCCTGAGCGAGACTGCGCGCCTGCACCGCCTTCCCCGGCGTAATCGGTATACGGCCGGCCATGATCTCCGCCAGTTCCTGCGGCAACAGCGGCTGACGGTCCGGTTCGGCATAGCCAATGGGATACAGAGGCAGGTCTGTGACCGGGTCATACTTGTCGCTGGCACCAACGGTGTGCAGCAGCTCATGGGCGATGACCAGCCGATTGGTGCCCGCCATGCGCCGGGTGGCGGACAGGTTGACCATGCCCAGCAGGCCCTTCTGCAGGCCCAGCGAGTGGCGCAACGTCGGGTGTCCCTGCGGGTCGAAATACAGCAGGAACATCTGGATGTCCGCCGGCGGCCCGACATCGCGCGCCACGCGCCAGGCCCAGTAACGAATCTTCAGACTCCACACCATGTTGCCAATGACACCGGGCTGCAGCGGCGGCTGCGGTGGCAGTTCGTCCAGCACCGGCCCCAGCACCAGCTCGAAGGGTTTCTTCAGCGGCAGATGATAATACTCGGCCTCTTCATCGAAAAACGACTCGATATCGGCAAAGCCGTCCAGATCGAGACGTCCAATGTAGTCCGCCGAGACCCGGCTGCCATCGCCATTGATGGGGTAGAGGGCCACCACCAGTGGCCGATCCCAGTCGGTAGTACGCAGCCAGGTGAGCAGGCTGTTCGCCGCCACCGCCAGCAACACCAGCAGCAGGATCAGAATTCGCAACAGGCGGAGCTGCCCGCTACCGTTCATTTTCGCAGCAGCCAGAACAGCAAAGAGAGCAACAGGCTGACAATAATGGAGGTGGTCAACGGAAAATAAAAACGCGCATTGCCGCGCTCAATGACGATATCGCCGGGCAGGCGACCGAGCCCCAGCTTCAGCAACCAGGGCCACAGCAGGCCCATGGCGAGTAAGAAGATACCCAAACCGATGAGCAGGCGCGGAAGATTCATTGTGGCTAAGATTGCCGCAGGGCGAAAAAATCCGCCCCGTGGCCAGAGGTGTCAGGTAATGGTCTTAACGCCATCTGGGGTGCCGAGCAGCAACACATCCGCCGGGCGCATGGCGAACAGGCCGTTGGTGACGATGCCGGCGATGTTATTCAGGGTCTGTTCCAGCTCCACCGGGTTCATGATCTGCAGGCCGTGCACGTCGAGGATGACATTGCCGTTATCGGTGATGAAGCCCTCGCGGTAGGCCGGCTGGCCACCCAGCTTCACCAGCTCACGGGCGACATAACTGCGCGCCATGGGAATCACCTCGATGGGCAGTGGGAATTCGCCCATGATGTCCACCAACTTGGATTCGTCGGCGATACAAACGAATTGCTTCGACACCGCCGCGACTATCTTTTCGCGCGTCAGCGCGCCGCCACCGCCTTTCATCAGGTGCAGATACTTGTTGGACTCGTCGGCGCCGTCCACGTACACATCGATCACGCTCACCATATTCAGCTCTTCCACCGGAATGCCATGCCCCTTGAGGCGCTCGGCCGAGGCCTCGGAACTGGCCACCGTGGTCTCGATCCGGCCCTTGATTTTGGCCAGTTCGTCGATGAAATAATTGGCCGTGCTGCCGGTGCCCACACCCACCGTCATGCCGGGCTTGATGTAGTTGATGGCCGCCTTGGCCACTGCCTTTTTCATTTCGTCTTGATTCATTATTGTTTCCCGTTTTACTGGTTGCTCGGTACAGGGTTGCCGGCAGTATACCGCAAGCGCCCAGCGCTGCGCCTGACAGCACTGCGGCAAGCTGTTAACTTAGCCGGCATGCTGGATTACTACACCAAAAAGATACTCAATGCCCGCGTCTACGAGGTCGCTAGAGAGACCCCGCTGGAGCTGGCCGAAACCCTCTCTCTGCGCCTCGCTAACCACCTGTGGCTGAAGCGCGAGGATCTGCAACCCGTGTTTTCCTTCAAGTTACGCGGAGCTTACAACAAGATCTCCCGGCTCAGCACGGAACAGCAACAGCTGGGCGTCATCACCGCCTCCGCCGGCAACCATGCCCAGGGCGTGGCGCTGGCAGCGCGCGAGCTGGGGCTGAATGCACTCATTGTGATGCCCAAGACCACACCGGACATCAAGGTGCAGGCGGTGCAGCGTCTGGGCGCCGAGGTGGTACTGCATGGCAATACCTACGACGACGCCTGCGAGCACGCCGGCAAACTGGTGGCCAAGCGCGGCATGACCTATATCCCGCCCTACGACGACCCGGACGTGATCGCTGGCCAGGGCACCGTGGCGATGGAGATCCTGCGCCAGCACAGCAGTGGCATCCACGCCATCTTCGTCCCCGTCGGCGGCGGTGGGCTGATTGCCGGTATCGCCGCCTATGTGAAGGCCCTGCGTCCGGAGACCAAGATCATCGGCGTGGAGCCCGACGATGCCCCCTGCCTGCACGCAGCGCTCAAGGCCGGTGAGCGGGTGGTACTGGATCAGGTCGGCATCTTTGCCGACGGCGTGGCCGTACGCCAGGTGGGCAAGGAGCCCTTCCGCATCGCCCGCGAGACGGTGGACGAGGTGATCCTGGTCGGCACCGACGAGATCTGCGCCGCCATCAAGGATATCTTCGACGACACCCGCTCTATCGCTGAGCCCGCCGGCGCCCTGGCGGTGGCCGGGGCAAAGAAATACGTCGCCCGCGAAGGCATCAGCGGCGAGGAATTGGTGGCCATCGACTCCGGCGCCAACATGAACTTTGACCGCCTGCGTCACGTCGCCGAGCGCGCCGAGCTGGGTGAGCGCCGCGAGGCCCTGCTGTCCGTCACCATCCCCGAGCGGCCCGGCAGCTTCCGCCGGTTCTGCGAAATGATCGGCCTGCGCGGCATCACCGAGTTCAACTACCGCTACGCCGACCCCAGCCAGGCGCACATCTTCGTCGGCGTGCAGATGCACGGTGGCGACGCGGAAAAGGATGCCCTGATCCGCGAGCTGAGTGAGGCCGGTTATTCCGTATTGGATCTCACCGACAACGAGATGGCCAAGCTGCACATCCGCCATCTGGTCGGCGGCCACAGCCAGGGGGCCGACAACGAACACCTGTTTCGTTTCCAGTTCCCGGAACGCCCCGGCGCCCTGCTACGCTTTCTGCAACACATCGGCGGACGCTGGAACATCAGCCTGTTCCACTACCGCAACCACGGCGCCGCCTACGGCCGCATCCTCTGCGGCATCCAGGTGCCGCCGGGGGACAGTGACGACTTCCAGTCATTCCTCGACAACCTGGGCTACGAACACTGGGACGAGACGGACAATCCGGCCTACCGGTTGTTTCTCGGCTGATGGTCACGTAGGGGTGGGCGTTTTTTGCGAACCCCAACATGGGCACGGCATTCCACCATCTACGCTGGGGTTCGTCCCTCGGCTTTGGCATCCTGCGTCGCCCTATCTCCTGCATCCATGCAGTCGTCACCCCTACCGCGCTCAAAATGACGTCTCTTCGCGACAGCTTCTATTCCCGGACAGGCTCCTGGCCTATTAAACATCCACGTTTAAATGCGATTGAAGGGCATCTAAAAGCCTTGCCGCACCCGACTCATCAAGCCCGTGGACATACATCAGCGTCTTGATCAGCTCGTGCCAGTACACGGGTGGCTTCCAGCCGGCTTCGTGCTCCATCTTTTGCAGGGTGTGGCTTATCTGTCTTAGCCGCGAGAATACGGCCTCATTTTTCGCCTCGATGTCGGGCAGTGGGTCGATTGCATCCCGCAATACATAACCTGGAGGCTGATTCTGCACATACCCGGCGGCGTCTGGCCTCTGCATCTCCCCTTTCCCCGTCAGGATCCAGTTGGCGTCAAATCCTCTTTGCGCAAGTTCGGCAATCACTTTGCTGCCAGGAACATTCTTCCCACTTTCGTAGCGTTGCCACGATCGCTTTCCGAGCCCAAACAATGGATCCATTTCTTTCTGTGACACCCCAACAGCCTTCCTGACCCTTTTTAGTCTATCGGATATACCTGAATTCAGTGTCACACCTGCATTAATCAAAGTGTGACCCTTGTCGTTGTCGTCAGTCATGATGTCGCACTTTTAATAATTATCCTTATATTTCACATGATTACATAAGTTGCGCCTGACCAAAAAAAGGGAACGGCATCGAACACCGTTTATGGTGTTGACAAGGCACCGCATAGCGTCTATCTTTTGCCCCATGAGTACGCACATACCGTCAATAAAGGCCACGCTCACTGAAGACTGGCATCCCGCAGATATCGTTGCCGGCATCCGCAAGACCGGCACGACATTACGCCGTTTATCCATAGCGCATGGGTATAGCGCCTGGATGGCAAAGCATGCCCTGCATAGGCCATACCCCCGCGCCGAGCAGATGATTGCCGAATGCATGGGCATAGGGCCTGAAGATATCTGGCCAAGCCGCTACACAGACGGCCAGCCAAATAGCCGCCGTAGACGTACGCGCAATAGTGGATCATGCGGACCTAACACGCGCACCTAAAATAAAAAGTGTAGCACGACACCGAATAGAGACAATGCCTGTAATGAGGGAGAGATTTAGACAGCGGTCAGGGGGATCAGGGATTCATGTGCCCGGCCTGTTCGACACGCCACAGCCTGTGGGGCCGCCCTGGCCGACGGGGCACGGAGCATAGCAAAAGAGAACCTGATGGCCGCGAAAAAAACAAAATGTCAGCCCATTGGCATTAACCTAGAATCCGCAGTTGATCGCTTATAGATATGTAATAACATCATGAAACTATTGAAATTCTTAATTGCACTGTCGTTCAACTGAGGATTCTAGGATTAAACACCGTCACGGCCATGCCACCCATCGCGATGCCATTTGGTCTGCCATCCGAGACCTGCGCGAATTCAGCATCTCCGAGATCGAGGACAAAACCCTCATCAGCCACGACAGCATCAAGATCTACATCCTTGGACTTACCAAGGCCGGCTACCTAAAGCGCGCAAAGCATCACCACCGCGCAAAGGTCGACTATAGATTTGTCGCTAACCGCTGGCAGCTGATCAACGACATCGGCGTGGACGCACCACGTGTCACACGTGGTGGAAAATGTATCACTCGGGGTCTTGGCCGAGAAAACATGTGGCATGCCATGCGCATCCTGCGCGACTTCTCGGCCAAAGAGCTCGCCTCTCATGCCAGCACCGACGACGTCATCATCAATCACGCCGATGCCAAAAACTATATCAATTACCTGCACAAGGCCGGTTATCTGATCGTCGTCATGCCGGCCACGTCTGGCAACAAATCCGACAGCCAGACCCGCTACCGCATGCCCGCATCACGCTACACCGGCCCACGCCCACCAATGATCCAGCGCACCAAACAAGTGTTTGATCCCAACACGGGTGAAGTCGTCTGGCCAAAGCGGGAGGACGAATAGCGACCTATGGAGGCAGGAAGGCAAAACAGACTTGCACTCTTATATTATCCTAGAATCCTCAGTTGACCGCGCCATTCTGATGCTAACTTATTGATATGGAAGCTATTGACATCGATTTACTACTTCACCTGCTGGGTGAGCCACGCTACGGGGTATCGTGTTGTAGGAGTGGACCCTTGGGCCGCGATGCCAAGGGTGGGAAAACCATCGCGGCCCAAGGGTCCGCTCCTACAATTGTTCAGAGCAATAAAATGATTTCGCCACACCACCAAAAGTAGGCGCCCTGAGGCGAAAGCAGGCGCCTGAGGCGAGCAACGGGGAACCCAACCCGGAGAGACCGGATCATTGGAAAGGTTTTACAAACGCCGTTTCCAAGCGCTGCGATAGGCGATCTCGTCCTCATGAAAGCGCCGGATTCTCGCCGCTGAGAAAAACAGGCGATGCAACACCACACCCGCGACGAAACCACCGACATGCGCCCACCAGGCAACACCGCCCACCTCAGTCGATTGAAACAGGGCAGAGGTGCCGGACAGAAACTGCATCAGAAACCAGAAGGCGAGAAACAGCGCTGCGGGCAGGGCAAAGATAAACGGATAGAACAGAATAGGGATCATCACCACCACCTGTGCGCGGGGGTACATGACGAAATAGGCCCCCAGCACACCAGCGATGGCCCCCGAGGCGCCGATCGTGGGCAGGGTGGAATCCGGATTGACCAGAATCTGCACCAGCGCAGCCACCAGGCCGCAGGTAACGTAGAACAGCAAAAAGCGGAAGCTGCCCATGCGATCCTCGACGTTGTCACCGAACAACCACAGGAACCACATGTTGCCAATGATGTGCATCCAGCCACCGTGCAGGAACATGCTGGTAATGAAGGGCCAGTAATCGCCGACGGGAAAGCCCACGGTCTGCGCCCACTCGGGGTGAGTGTAGCGCGCTGGCACCAGGCCGAAGAGATAAAAGAAGCCCTGTATCTCCCGTTCCGACATGCCCAGCTCGAAGACAAAGACCAGGGCACTACTGAAGACCAGAAACCACACGGCAAACGACGGGAAACGCGTTGGAACGGAATCATGCAGGGGAAACACCGGCCCCTCCTTGTCAGTGGCAGTGCCGTACCATAGCAGATATAAGGGATAGCGCTGCCAGGATCAAGTGTCTGCGGTGCCCAGATACCAGCGACGGACAACCAAAGTGCGGCCCCCACAACAAAACATGATAGCTATTTACCGTTATGATTCCTGCCTGAATCCGCAGATTCAGGCTTTACTTCACACCGTCTGCTCACCATTCAAACCTGAGCCCTGCGGCCAAATTCCAGATCGTCAAATTTTCCTGGCCCACGCTGGTTTCGTATTGAATGTAAGAAGATACGCCGTCGGCAAACGTAGCCGAAGAACCCAGGGCTAACACATAATAGTTGGAACTCGGATCGTTAGTTTCAAAACTAAACTGGGCATTCGGGTCGATAAGAAAATACCCTTTCACATTTTCGGCATTGCCTTGAAACTGGTGCAGCCACGAGACATTGACATGAGGCACCAACACGCCCCAGGAATAACTGAAGGCATAGCGGAATTGCGCACCCAGGGTGGAAACCAGTTGAGACACCTGCTGTTTGTTTATGGCAAAATTATAAGAACCTGCGCTGGTTTCCCGGTACCCATCGATGGCGGTGTTCAGGTAGTCCAAGCGTGCATTCAGGGTTGAGGTAAAACCCCGATACACAAGGTCGTATCCACCCCCCAGACTTATGGCATAGCCGGTACTGTCCGTACTGCTTTTTGCCGTTTCGTCGGTGGTGCCAAATACCACGCGCCGCCGCATATCATAATTGCTGAGATTAATAACACCAATGGCATCGATATAGCTGTTATCGGAAGGATAGTAACTGCCATAGACCGTACCGCTGAAATTCCCCACATCCATGCCACCTCCCTGGTAGTCTATGTCCATATCCGTTTGCCCATAACCCAGGGCTAATCCCATTAACCCTTTATTGTCAAAGCGGTAGTCAGAGCCGATGGTCAGGGCATAGTTATCAAATTCAAACCCGGTTTCATAGATCGTTTCATCCTGTGCACCCCCACCGACCTTACCACCGACAAACCAGCTCCAGTTGTTGCCGAATCCCGATCCCGCGCTGCCGCCGCTGGCATTCCCTTGTAATAAATGACCTTGCAGTAATGGGTCAAGCATGTCACCCGTGATGGTTTCATTGCCAAAATTAAGGGTCAGGCCACTGAGCAGTGTTAAATTCTGGCCACGCCGTAACGAGGTCAAGCGGCGACTGATATTGGATAACTGCTCCTTGGTCAACTCATCGTTCAGGGCGCTTTGCGCACCGACATTGGTGGGTGATGTGGCATCGATAAATTCGCGCAAATCCGCTGTTACACCCGAACTGGTTGCTGCACGAAACTGTTCACACAGGTCATCCGTTCTATCCTGATCCAGACAAATATTCGTTAACGTATTGTTTGTGACGGCACCGGGAGAGTTCCCTTCATCAGAGATTGCCAAGCTGCCTACATTGACGGTTATTATCGCGGGTTCCGTTATATTCTGATCGTTAACCACCGCATAATTAAAGCTTGCCTGACCCTCAAAATTTTCCGCAGGCCGGTATTCCACACACAGCAGTGTGCCGTCATTGCATGCAATGACGGTGGCCACCCCTGAAACAGGCTGGGAGGGGATCGTGACCACAGGGTTACTGATACTGCTAATACTCTGTGACAGATTGAGTGTTATTGCCTGATTTACCCTGCTTGAAACCGTCACATCTTTCAGCTTGGCCTGCGCAGAGACGGGAAATAACATCAAGACCGCCAGTACCAATGCCGCTCCGGCATGAGTGTAAGCCATAAAAAAATAGCGGTTAACGTTGTTTTTATTTACGTAATTCGAGTTAATCGGGCATTTTATCTTAGTGGGTTGTATCACGTGATGGCCTGCCTTACATCTGAGATGATATCTCTTTTTCCTGCACCTAGGAGGGACTTGTACCATGGTATTAGTTTAATTTCTGGCGAGAATATTAACATTGCAGATGAGACACGCGGGGTATATTTCTGTAATTGTTAATATTTCACATTAATTGGGGACGTTTCTTTGTTTGTTAACGCCGTTAATACGTTAGAATTCCCTCACTGAGTCGCCCTCAATTGAGATGGCCATACAGCCTTGCCCGGTACTTTTTTCACAGGTCATCAGGCACAGCACAACCATCCGGCTTTATCAACGGAAAATGTCCCTGGATATCGGTCATTTTCCCCTTTAGATTGTCATTCTCGGATCTGAATCCGTGGCTTCAGGGCAGATGCAGAGTACAAGATATTGGTTTCACAGCGGAATCAGGAGCTTGTGCTATGCGCCGTCATGAAGTCACGGATTCAGGTCGGACTTACCCAACAAGCAAGGCTGCTGTCATGTCCTTAAACCCCCTTCCTGTTTCATTCTCCGCCGCTTTCTTCTCCCCGTACCGACCGTACCGATTTTTCCTGGTAGTGGCACTCCTCGCCCTGCTCAGCGCCTGCGGGAGTGACATCGGCCAGGATGACGACACAACGGCGCGCACGGTACCGAAAAACGTCACGCTGACCGCCGGCACGCGGATGAACGAACTGAGCTGGCGCGGGGTGAGCGGGGCCCGGGGCTACACGGTGTATTGGTCCACCGAGTCCGGGGTGAACCCGGCCAACGGGACCGCCATTGACACCCGGCGGCCTTATTTTGAG